>DKWE01000099.1:0-126 GCA_002491565.1 Lachnospiraceae bacterium UBA7160
GGAGTGGTTCCAGTACTGGAGAGGGTTCTGCCGTGACTGGCTGCTCTCGCTCGGCATGAAGGAGGATGAGATGCGGCTGCGCGACCACGATCCGGAGGAGCTCTGCTTCTACAGCAAGGGCACGAC
>DKWE01000099.1:447-1358 GCA_002491565.1 Lachnospiraceae bacterium UBA7160
TGTTCCCGTTCGGCTGGGGCGAGCTCTGGGGCATTGCGGACCGCACCGACTACGACCTGACGCAGCATCAGAACGTGTCCGGCCAGGATATGAGCTACTTTGACGATGAGAAGAAGACCAAGTACGTGCCGTACGTCGTGGAGCCGTCGCTGGGCGCAGACCGTGTCGTGCTCGCGTTCCTGTGCAGCGCGTACGATGAGGAGAATATCGGCACCGAGGAGAAGCCGGACATGCGCACCGTGCTGCACTTCCACCCGGCGCTCGCTCCGGTGAAGATCGGCGTGCTGCCGCTCTCGAAGAAGCTGAACGAGGGCGCGGAGAAGATCTACGCGATGCTCTCGAAGTACTACAACTGCGAGTTCGACGACAGAGGCAACATCGGAAAGCGCTACAGAAGACAGGATGAGATCGGCACGCCGTTCTGCGTGACGTATGACTTTGAGTCGGAGACAGACGGCGCAGTGACCGTCCGCGACCGCGACACGATGGAGCAGGAGCGCGTGAAGATCGAGGATCTGAAATCGTACTTTGAGGCAAAGTTCGAGTGGTAAGGAGTACCAGGAATTTACAGTAAACGGGCAAAGGTTTCCTCATTAGCCCTTGCAGGCTGTCAAAAAGTCTGCTATAATTGCGAAAGTGCAAAATGCCTGTCCGGATATTTCAGGTGTTTGTCTGCCAGCGGTTGCTGTGTAGAAAGCCAACGGACCGGCTTGCTGATAGTTACTATACGAATTGCAGAGCACCCGGAGTGCGTAGCAATTCACGAAAATTTGTCTATTTATCTTTCAGGAGGATGAAACCATGAGTGAATTAAGAGGAGCAATGATCATCGGACAGTCCGGCGGACCGTCTTCTGTTATCAATGCGAGCTGCTACGGCGCAATCAAGGCGGGTCTGGATTCCGACGTGAT
>DKWE01000099.1:1716-37680 GCA_002491565.1 Lachnospiraceae bacterium UBA7160
GAGGATCCGGAGGAGCTGGCGATCATGAAGTATACGCCGTCTTCTGCACTGGGTTCCTGCCGTTACAAGATCGCGGATCCGGATGTCGATGACACGGATTACAAGAAGATTCTTGAGATCTTCAAGAAGTATGATGTCCGCTATTTCTTCTACAATGGCGGAAATGACTCCATGGATACCTGCAATAAGATTTCCAAATATATGAACAAGGTTGGCTATGACTGCCGTGTCATGGGCATCCCGAAGACCATCGACAATGACCTGTTTGGCACAGACCACTGCCCGGGCTTTGCATCTGCAGCGAAGTATATCGCGACCTCCCTCGTTGAGGTATATCAGGATGCGCACGTATACGACAAGGGCCAGGTGACGATCGTGGAGATCATGGGCCGTCATGCAGGATGGCTGGCAGGCGCTGCTTCTCTGGCACGCGTGACTGGCTATGGTCCGGATCTGATCTACCTTCCGGAGGTGAACTTCAATCAGGAGGAATTCCTGGAGGATGTGGAGCGCATCTGGAATGAGAACAAGAATGTCCTGATCGCAGTATCGGAGGGCATCCACTACGAGGACGGCACATTCGTATCCGAGGCAAAGACTTCTGCGACGGATGGCTTTGGCCATGCACAGCTGGGCGGCCTTGCTGCGAAGCTGGCAGATGTCGTAAAGACTGCGATCCCGGGCGTAAAGGTTCGTCCGATCGAGCTTTCTCTGCTTCAGAGATGTGCGGAGCACTGCGCATCCCAGACGGATTCCGACGAGTCCTTTATGGCAGGCCAGACAGCAGTGAACCAGGCAGTTGCAGGCGTGACCGACAAGATGGTTGGCTTCAAGTGCACGCGCGATGAGAATGGCTACAAGTGCGAGGCAGAGCTTCTGGATCTGTCTTCCGTAGCAAACTATGAAAAGAAGGTTCCGGTAGAGTGGATCAATGAGCGCGGCAACAACGTAACGGACGCATTCATCGACTATGCGCTTCCGCTGATCCAGGGCGAGATCCAGATCAAGAAGGAAAACTCCCTGCCGCGGTTCGTACACCTGAAGAAGGTTGTTGCGAAGTAAGGTTCGTCTGAAAATATTCTAAGAAAAAAGCATCTGATTCAGAACGTCAGGAAGGAGGCAGTTTCTGCAAACGATAGACTGACGGCCTGGATCGGATGCTTTTGTGCTATATCGGCCCGAACGGTATGTGATAAGCGAAATGAGGGTTTTGCGGAATGACAACATTATTACTGATCGAAGACGATGCCGAACTGAATCATGCACTGCGTATTTATTTTGAAAAGGAACAGTATCACGTTTATCAGGCATTTAACAGCAGGGAAGCAGAGCGCTATGTAAAAGAAAAGGAGATCGACCTGATCCTCGCAGATATTGGTCTGCCTGGAGAGTCCGGCCTGCATTTGATACAGCGCTTGCGCGGCGGCAGGGCGATTCCGGTTGTTTTTCTGACTGCGAAGGATGACGAAGAAGATATCTTGAGCGGATATGAGACTGGATGTGAAGAGTACATTACGAAGCCGGTTTCCCCCAGAATTCTCCAAAAGAAAATCGAGGCAATCCTGAAAAGAAACAGGATGGATGAGAACATTTTCTGCTATCAGGAGCTGAGCGTGGATTATGAAAAACGGAGAGTGTGGGTGAAGCAGGAGGAAATCAATCTTACACCGAAAGAATGGGAGATATTAAAGATTCTGACGATGAATAAGGGCAGGATTCTTACGAAGGAGCTGCTGCTGCAGCAGATTTGGGATAAGGATGAAAAATTTGTGGATGAGCATGTCGTGACGGTAGTGATCAACCGGCTGCGCAAAAAAATGGAAGCAGATTCAAAAGCGCCGGTCTATATCAAAAATGTTTTTGGAGTGGGGTATACGTTTGGAGAGTAAAAAGGATGAAATCATCATAACGTGTTCAGAAGGATTTCTGGGCCTGTCTGCTATGCTGCTTTTGCTATGGAAACAGGAATGGCTGATCTTACTTTTCCTGTGCCTGCTGTCTGCAGCGTTCTTTCTTCATAGAAGGCTGGACAGACAGAAAATCAGCAGAGAATTATCATCCCTGTCGGATCTCTTGGAGCTGATTTTGCAGGGAAAGCCGCTTCTGTATCACAATGGCAATCAAGAGACTCTGTTTGATAAGATAAACACGCAGCTTGTCCGAATCGATGAAATTCACAGAGCAAACGAAGCACGATTAAAAAAGGAGCAGGACAGCACCAAACAGCTATTGGCGGAGCTGTCGCATCAGCTGAGGACACCCCTGGCAAACATGGAGACTTATCTGGCGCTTGCAGAGGAGGAAGACGTTTCGCCAAATGAGCGGAAAACGTATCTGAAGTCTGTGGAACATGCAGAACAAAAGATAAAGTTTCTGGCTGAGAGATATGTCCTCGCTGCACGCATGGAAAACAGGCTCATTCAAATCCACAAATTTCCCCAGGATATGAAACAGACGGCAGCGGAAGCGATCTTTCAGGTTTACAAGAGAGCGGAAAAGAAACAGATCTATATCGAAATGAAAGAAAAAGAGAGTCTGAATCCTATGATTTCGCATGACAGAAACTGGCTCTGTGAAGCGATCTATAATCTGCTGGATAACAGTATCAAATACTCGCCAGACGGCTCCAGGGTACAGGTTGTACTGGACGATAACGACATGTTTACGGAGATCTGTGTGGAGGATGAGGGGGTTGGCATAGAACCAGGGGAGGAAAACAGGATTTTTCAATTATACTACCGCGGGAGCCGCATCGCAGGGCAGGAGGGCTATGGGATGGGGATGTTTATCAGCAGACAGATTGTGGCTGCCCATGATGGATTTATGAGAGTCAAACGGAAAGAGCAAGGGTTGAAGGGATCAATTTTTCTTCCGAAAGCGGGAACTTGAAAAAGTTCCTTTTTTGTTACTCTTTTGAGACATTTATCTGTTATTTTATTCCCATGACGTTTAAGTAATTGACGAAGGGAGCCATGGAATGGAAATCAGAAATAATAATACGCAAGTGGAGAAGGAGTTAGCCCAGGTATATGACAGAAAGAACCGGCGGAGGAACGCCATCCTGGTGAGTGCGATTGCACTGTCTTTCGTTTTACTGTACGCAGTATGTGCGATTGCTGCCGGTAAGCTCCGCGCAAATTACCTGATCGACGTCCGGGGGATGGGGACGCTGGCCACAGTTTCTTTAGAGAATGGGAGTGAGAAGCAATACAATCAAATGAAGTCGCTGCCTTACCTCTCAGAGATCGGCCTGAAGAAGACGGTAACAGAAGGAGAGGGTGCGAATCACTGGAAGGGCAGACTGGTCTATGTGGATGAAACTGCCTATGAAAAGATGCTGAAGCCCGCATATACGGATATTCATGGGGCTTATCCGCAGGAAGCGGACGAGATTATGCTTCCGTTCCGCTGCCTGCAGCAGCTGGGTATCGAGAAGCCTGAACTGGGGCAGCGGATTGCGGTCATGGTAGGGCTGGAGGATGCAAGAGAGAGGAAGGAGTTCCGGTTGGCAGGCTATTATACAGATTATATCGATGCTGCGATTGCGATACCGGAGGCGTATGTATCCCGTGCATTTCTCGAGGAAAGGGATTGCACCCCGTTTCCGGCAGATAGAATCATGGCAGTTTCCCGCTCTCTGACCTCGGGAGCAGAGCTGGAAAGACGGATTTATTTTGATATCGATATGGAGCAGGACTCCCAGCAGGTCTTCGGTGAAAATCCGATGGTACTTCAAAGCGTAGAAGGCTTTGCGGGAAGCGTCTCGATCCTGTCTGGCTGCGGATTGCTGGTAATCGCCTGCGCGTTTCTGCTGCTCTATCAGGTGATTTCTATTTCGGAAGCGAAGAATGTACAGGAATATGGGCTTTTGAAGGTCATCGGGACAACCGACCGGCAGCTGAAGCGAATCGTGTACCGGCAGACGATCTGGAACATAGGAAGAGGAGTTTTGGCAGGAGGATTGATCGGTGTTGGAGCGGTTGCTGTGTTTTTGAAGAAGGTACTGGAGAAATTATTTATGCGGGGATATGGAACCTGCGAGGTGGATATCGTCTATCCGGGATATCTGGCGGCGTCCGGTTTGCTTATAGCAGCGACTGTTTTTCTGGCGGCCGGTATGGCGCTGCGTCAGGTCCTTCGAAGGAATGCCATCGATTCCCTCTATTATGTGGAATCCGATCTGCAGAGGCGGAAAACGAAACCGGAAAGAGAGAAAGCGGGGTCCGCATGGGGCAGTTCTTTCTTTTGCATGGCCTGGCGGAATGTGACGAGATCGAAAAAACGGCTTGTGTTCAGTTCGCTCTCTCTGGTCTTAGGCGTAACGACTGCGTTAGCCTCCGCAGTCCTCATGACCGGGACGGATCTCAGAAACCGGTATGAGCAAAATCCGGATTTCCGGGTTGGCATATTAGCAGGGATTTTTCGCTTTCCGGATAAAGTGCCGCGGGAGATCCATGACGATACACCGGTTCTCTCTGAGGAAATGCTGCACGCGATTTATGAACTGGACGGGATTGATGTAGAGTCGATAGATCCAGTCACTGGAAGCTATGCGGTGATCAATTTTGACAAAGACGAGGCGTTCTGGCCGCGAAAAAAGTCGATCGAAAGCACTTCCGATCCATGGAAATTTGCAACGATCCAGGTAGTCAGTGATACCTATGCGGAGGAGTTGGCAGACTATGTGGAGGATTGTGACTTAGAGGCAGATATGGACAGCTTCCGGAATGGAACGGGATGTATTCTGTTGCATTATCATGAAATGTCTCAAATCTTAGATGAACAGGCAGAAAAAGTGTCAGGCATGCCGATCCATTTTTATTCCCTGAGTGCCTGGGGGCAGACCGGAGATTTAGATCGATACAGAAAGGCGCCGTTATCCTGCGCCGGATACCTGGACTGCACTGCAAAGTACTTTCCGAAACTCGCAACGACTACGATGGGAAACTATATCAACTACTTTATCATGACGGAGGCTGCTTTTCGAAAACTGGAGCTTCCTGAAAAAGTATTTGACCTGTCCTTTGATGCGAAGGACGGGCAGGAAGCACTTGTGAACCAGAAGCTTTCACAGATTGTCCAGGAAGCCAACAGGAAGGGTGGGGTGATGGATACCTATTATCTGGAAGCGGAGTACATGCAGATGGAAATAGAACAGAACAGGATCCGGACCGGGAATGCGATGCTTGGGGCGATGACGCTGGTCATTTTGCTGGCAGGGATTCTGAACTTCCTGAATACGCTTGCTGCGAATTATACAGCCCGGAAGCGGGAGCTTGCGGTCATGGAAAGTATCGGACTTACCGGGAAACAGCTGTGGAAACTGCTGTTTTGGGAGGGCTTCTGTTACTGGCTGATCACGGTCGCAGGAACGCTTTCGGCCGGCTCCGCGGTGATCGTTGCATTAGGCACGCTGATCCGGCAGAGGCTATTGTATTTTCGGTTTGTATATCCGTGGAAGCAGCTGGTATTTCTGGCGGTCAGTTTACTGCTTCTGAATGTCGCATTTGCCGGCTGCTTATCCCGTAAGGATCGGAAGGAAACACTGATTGACAGAATGAAGCTTTGATTTGCCATAATTTCATGCTTGCATCTATGAAATTATGTAGGGGAAAGTGGTTGTAAGCTCAGAGGAAACAATAGGAATAGAGGATGAAGCCTGATTGAGAAGTATGTCTGGACGGTAAGCGGACGGATCACAGGAAGTATCGAAAATTTAGAAGAGATGAGGAGATCATAATGAATATCGTGGAGGTCAGAAACTTAAAGAAATTATATCCATGTGGCGCGAATCCGGTATATGCCTTGAATGGTGTGGATCTTTGCATAGAGGAGGGGACGTTTGTTTCGATTATCGGCGCATCCGGAAGCGGAAAAACCACACTGCTCAATCTGATCGGCGCGCTGGACGCGCCTACGGAGGGCGAAATCACCGTTCGGGGCGTTCCCTTGTCGAAGCTGTCGCAAAACGAGCGGACGATATTCAGAAGAAGAAATATCGGCTTCGTATTTCAGAGCTATAACCTGATTCCGGTGCTAAGTGTATATGAAAATATCGTCCTGCCTTTAAAACTGGATGGCAGAAGGATTGATGCGGAGTATGTGAATCTACTGATCAAAAACCTGAAAATAGAGGATAAGCTTAACCAGCTTCCAAACACCTTGTCAGGAGGCCAGCAGCAGAGGGTGGCGATTGCAAGAGCGCTGATCACGCGGCCTGCAATCGTTCTTGCAGATGAGCCGAGCGGAAACCTGGACTCGAAAACCGGCGCAGAAGTGCTCGCCTTTATGAAAATGCTTTCTGCCAGCTTTCACCAGACGCTCATGGTAGTGACACATAACGAGGAAATTGCACAGATGGCGGACCGGATGATCCGGCTGGAGGATGGGAAAATTTGCTGACAGACAGGCGGGATATTGTCTATGGTAAGCATGGCCGTGAAACGCAACGAAGGCTGCGGGCAATCTGGCGGGATTTTGGAGCAGACGCATAAATGAAAAGGATCGGCTGATCTATGGAATAGACGAAAAAAATGTATATATTTTGGCTTGCCGATATCATTAGGATGATAAATAGAGTGGTGACTGGGAGATATGGCAGCTGATGCACCCTTATCATAAGAAGCGCCCGGCGGCTGTCCGGGTATCAATTGGCAGCAAATGCCAGCCCCAATTGTCATTTTTACTAAAAAGGGAAAATTTTTCGTTGACTTTTTGATAATATATGATAAACTGAATGTGTGCGACCACGGAGAAGTTGTCGTTTCACGCCGGTTAGAATGTTTACCGGTTTTTTTGTGTATCTCAGATGCAGTGCTGTTTCGATCACCGCTTTACAGCTTCCTTTGCAGCAGATATGCTGTCTTTTACGTATGGATACAGCGAATTGGCATGCTGTACGCAGTAGTTTCTGGAATAGTCGCCATTTGGGAGGACACACTATATCTTTTTAGGAGGAATGATTGACATGCAGAAATGGGTTTATATGTTTACGGAAGGCAACGCAAACATGAGAAACCTGCTCGGTGGCAAGGGCGCGAATCTTGCAGAGATGACCAACCTTGGACTTCCGGTACCGCAGGGCTTCACGATCACGACAGAGGCCTGCACGCAGTACTATGAGGATGGCCGGCAGATCAACGATGAGATCATGGGCCAGATCATGGAAGCAGTTGCGAAGATGGAGGAGATCACCGGGAAGAAGTTTGGTGACAAGGAGAACCCGCTGCTCGTTTCCGTCCGTTCCGGTGCGCGTGCATCGATGCCGGGCATGATGGACACAATCCTGAACCTCGGTCTGAACGAAGAGGTTGTGGAAGTGCTCGCTGCAAAGTCGGGCAATCCGCGCTGGGCATGGGACTGCTATCGCAGATTTATCCAGATGTTCTCGGATGTGGTTATGGAGGTCGGCAAGAAGTATTTTGAAGAGCTGATCGACAATATGAAGGCGGCTAAGGGCGTGACGCAGGACGTCGAGCTGACCGCTGACGATTTGAAGGAGCTGGCAAACCAGTTCAAGGCAGAGTACAAGGAGAAGATTGGAGAGGACTTCCCGACTGATCCGAAGGTACAGCTTTATGAGGCAATCAAGGCTGTATTCCGTTCCTGGGACAACCCGCGTGCGAATGTATACCGCCGCGACAACGATATCCCGTATTCCTGGGGTACCGCAGTCAACGTGCAGATGATGGCATTCGGAAATATGGGCGATACCTCCGGCACGGGCGTTGCATTTACGCGTGACCCGGCTACCGGCGAGCGTCGTCTGATGGGTGAGTTCCTGATGAATGCGCAGGGCGAGGATGTTGTTGCAGGTGTCCGGACTCCGCAGAAGATCGACCAGCTCAAGGATGTGATGCCGGAGGTTTACGAGCAGTTCACAAAGATCTGCGCGACTCTGGAGGATCACTACAGAGATATGCAGGATATGGAGTTCACGATTGAGGACCGCCATCTGTACATGCTGCAGACCCGTAACGGCAAGCGTACTGCGCAGGCAGCATTGAAGATCGCGTGCGATCTTGTTGACGAGGGCATGATCACGGAGCAGAAGGCAGTCGCTATGATCGACCCGCGTAACCTTGACACGCTGCTTCATCCGCAGTTTGACCAGGCTTCTCTGGTTCGCGCGTATCCGGCAGGCAAGGCACTCGGAGCATCTCCGGGAGCTGCATGCGGACAGATCGTATTTACCGCTGAGGATGCGAAGGACTGGCATGCGAAGGGCAAGAAGGTCGTTCTGGTGCGTCTTGAGACCTCTCCGGAGGATATCGAGGGTATGAAGAGCGCAGAGGGTATCCTGACCGTTCGCGGCGGCATGACGAGCCATGCGGCAGTTGTGGCAAGAGGTATGGGCACCTGCTGTGTATCCGGCTGCGGCGACATCGTGATGGATGAGGCAAATAAGAAGTTTACACTGTCAGGCAAGGAGTACCACGAGGGAGACTGGATTTCGATCGATGGCTCCACCGGAAATATTTACGACGGCGTCATCCCGACCGTGGATGCGACGATCGCAGGCGAGTTCGGCCGTATCATGGGCTGGGCGGACAAGTACCGCAGACTGAAGGTCAGAACGAATGCAGATACACCGCATGATGCAAAGAAGGCAAGAGAGCTTGGCGCAGAGGGCATCGGCCTTTGCCGTACCGAGCATATGTTCTTCGAGGGCGATCGGATCGACGCATTCCGTGAGATGATCTGCTCCGATACCGTAGAGGAGAGAGAGCGTGCACTTGCGAAGATTCTGCCGGTACAGCAGAGCGACTTCGAGAAGCTGTATGAGGCGCTTGAGGGCAATCCTGTGACGATCCGTTTCCTGGATCCGCCGCTTCATGAGTTCGTTCCGCAGACAGAGGAAGAGATCGAGAAGCTTGCCGAGACACAGGGCAAGACCGTAGAGCAGATCAAGTCGATCATAGATTCTCTGCACGAGTTCAACCCGATGATGGGCCACCGCGGTGTCCGTCTGGCGGTTACGTATCCGGAGATTGCAAAGATGCAGACACAGGCAGTCATCCGTGCGGCGATCAATGTGAAGAAGAAGCATCCGGACTGGCATGTATGCCCGGAGATCATGATCCCGCTGATCGGTGATGACCGTGAGCTGAAGTTCGCGAAGAAGACGGTCGTTGAGACGGCTGATGCAGAGATCGCAGCGGCAGGCAGCGATCTGACCTACGAGGTAGGTACGATGATCGAGATCCCGCGTGCAGCTCTGACGGCAGACGCGATCGCGAAGGACGCAGATTTCTTCTGCTTCGGCACGAACGATCTGACGCAGATGACCTTCGGCTTCTCGCGTGATGACGCGGGCAAGTTCCTGGAGGCATACTACAAGAGAAAAATCTTTGAGAACGATCCGTTCGCGAAGCTGGATCAGAATGGCGTCGGCAAGCTGATGGAGATGGCGATCGACCTTGGCAAGAGGGAGAATCCGGATCTTCACATCGGTATCTGCGGCGAGCATGGCGGAGACCCGTCTTCGGTAGAGTACTGCCACAAGATCGGCCTTGACTATGTGTCCTGCTCCCCGTTCCGTGTACCAATCGCAAGACTGGCAGCAGCACAGGCGGCGATCGCGGAGATGAATCAGTAAGTTGAAAAATAAGCAGTGGCTCCTGACAGGTGAGAAATCACTTGTCAGGGTTTCTGGTTCAAACTTTCTGCATAACAATTGAGAAGGATTTGAGCGTTTTCAGTATGAAAAAGGAGCACCGAATTTCGATGCTCCTTTTCTTAACCCTGCAGCATGTTTGAAACAGCTGGTTTATAATCCAAATACAGCAATCAAAAGGATGAAAACGGATCCAGTGATTGCTCACCGGAAGCTAGTAAAATAAGGCGATTATCTAGAACTTGTTTGAAAAATGCTTTCTGCCAGATATGTGTCACAATTCGCGGTATTTCTCCTGAATTTTCCGGAAGTCCTCTTTGGCCTCTTCCAGCTTCGCCGGGTCACGCAGGATCGCAGAGGGATGGTATACGGCGGTCAGCCAGGTATTTTTACGGAAAAGAAAGGTCCCGTGCTCCCGCGTGATCCGGTAGTCCGGGCGGATGATTCGCTGTGCGGCAATTCTTCCGAGGCAGACCATGATTTGGGGCCTGATCAGCAGCGTCTCATATTTCAGATAGGCGATGCAGGCTTCCTGTTCCTCCGGGAGCGGATCACGGTTTTTGGGCGGGTGGCATTTTACGATGTTGGTCAGATAGATGTCCTGCCGGCGCAGGCCAATTTCTGCCAGCAGCTCGTCGAATACAGTTCCGGAAGGGCCGGTGAAGGGGACTCCATCCCGATCTTCGTTGTATCCCGGTGCTTCCGCGATAAACATCATGCGGGCATCGAGCGAACCCTTTCCCATGACAGAGTGATTCCGTGTGCCGGAAAGAGGGCATCTTGGACAGTGATCTACGAAATTTTTTAATTCCTCATAGGTATACATGAAACAGTTTCCTCTCTATGCAATTTCCATTATAAGGCAATACAAACAGCGATACGGAACGCTTGGGATAGCTTGTTGTGTAGTAGTTTGATTATGTGTTAGTTTATAATGAATGAAATAAAAATGCAAGGATTCTCTATTTTTTCCAACAGTTTTTCGTCCTGAGACGTTCTATAAATGAAGACCAAAGAGAGGAGCAGAAAACACCGTGATTGAGGAATTGTATGAAGCCTTTGGTAAGGAGCTGCTTTTGTGGGGAAACTCCCTGACCGGGAGCAGAGAGAGGGCGGAAAGTATTTTGCAAAGCAGCGCGTGTATCTGACAGACCCAAAGCTTGACATTGCAGCCCTCCTTGCAAAGCAGGTGCAGTTTGTGACACCGGCTGCGCTGATCGTAGAGGAACTGATGCCGGATGCGGCACTGCTGTTTGAGGAGTCGGCGGATCTGGTTGTCGTTCCAGCGGGCTATGCGCTGGTGCGCGGAGAAAGTCCGGGTGAAGGGCTGCATCATGAAAAATAAGACGAGTGTTGTGGTGGATCGGGTAGCTCTCGATGCCTGCGAGGATGGACTGCTGGTGGCGAACTGTGCAATGGTGAAAGTCGCAGAGGATATCATGCTGGAAGACATCGTCCAAAAGATGGAGATTCAGAATTGCGCGCGCGTGATTTGTTCCGAAGAGCAGAAGAGCACACTGGAGCTTGTGAGTAAAAATGTGGCAGTGATTGGTCCGGACGAGGAAGATGGAGGGAAGGACAGTCCGGAAGAAGAGAAGAAGACTTATGTGATCAATTCTGATTGTTACAGGATGTAAAAGACGCGGGCGGCAGAGGGGGCGTTATTTTTAAATAAAGGCTTGACAAAACTCCTGAAACATATTACAATACTCCCGTAACATGATTTAACAATTACGTAACAAATTTTAACGACTAAGAAATTTTTGCACTGTTAGATTTGTGTAGGAATTACAGGAGAGATTGTTATGAGAAGGAAAAAATTAAGTACGGCAGGCGCAGTGATGGCAGCGGCATCAATGCTGCTCAGCCCGGCGGCCATGGCGAAGGAAGATATTATAGCAGTCCCGCATCAGCAGCAGGAAGCGTGGGAGGAGCTTGCAGTGCCAAACGACGACGTAGTCGATACGGGAGTCAATATCCGGAGTGCGGCGAGTGAGGACAGCCGGGTCATCGGCTATCTGTACCAGGGAAGTGCAGCCTGGGTGCTGAAGCAGGGCGAAGAGTGGACCGAGGTATATTCCGGTGGTCTGACCGGATTTGTGAAGAATGAATATCTGGTATTTGGCCAGACTGCAAAGGATATGGCGCTTGGACACGGTTTGGAGGGTGTGGCGACGACCTGGGAGGATGTCAAGGTATACTCCGAGGGAAATGAGACTGCGGAGGTAGTCGATTCTCTGGACTATGGCGATTCGCTGATCCTCACACAGGATTACGGACACTGGCTGCAGGTACAGCGCGGAGCGGACAACGTCGCATATGTATCTTCAGAGGATGTTTCCCGCGTGCTGTTGCTGGATGCGGCTGTTCCTACTGATGCGATGCGCCGGGAGATGGAAGGCGGATCTTCTGAGGGCAGTTCTGCAGCGCCCCTTTCCAGCCCGGACAGTGACGGAACATCGCTTACAGAGGATGGGAATTATGATCATAACGAAGCGTATCCGGACAGCAGCAATGGCAGCGAGACGTATCCGGACGACAGCAACGGCGGTGAGGCATATCCAGATGACAATGGCAGCGACGGTGGAGACAGTTGGTCAGATAACGGAGAGACAGAGCCGTATATTCCGGATGATTCCTATGATGACACCTGGGATGGCTCAGAGGATGGCGGCGACGACTACTACGATGCTGACGCGGATACCGTCATAGACGGTTCAGACGATTCATCGTATGACGATGGCGGCGACGACTATTATGATGCAGACAGCTCTTCCGACGGGAGCAGCGCGGACGGCTCCTGGGATGGCAGCGATGCGGACGGCTCAGACAGCTCCTGGGATGGCAGCGGCGCGGATAGCACAGACAGCTCTTCCGGTGACAGCGGCACAGCGGATGATTCTGCCGACGGATACATAACGACAGGTGAGGACGGCAGCTATTACGATCCTGATACAGGGATATATTATGATGCATCCACGGGCCTTTACTATGATTCGGGTACAGGGATTCTCTACGATGCCTGGTGGAATCCGGTGAACCAGGATACGGCGACGCCGTCAACGGAAGCGCCTGCAGAGACCGACGCAGCGCAGGATACCTGGACACCAGAGGAGACCGACGCACCGCAGGATACCTGGACACCGGAAGAGACGGATGCACCGCAGACGGATGCACCGGCAGCGACCGGCTCGGATGATACTTCTCTGTTAGCGGCTTTGATTTACTGCGAAGCGGGCAACCAGAGCTACGATGGAATGGTTGCGGTTGGTGCGGTTGTGATGAACCGTGTCAACAGCGCCTCCTTCCCCAATTCCATCAGCGAGGTAATATACCAGAGCGGCCAGTTTACACCGGCTTACAGCGGCAGCCTTGCAAGCGCGTTGGCAAACGGCGTCCCCAGCGCCTGTTACGATGCGGCAGTAGCAGCAATGAACGGAGAGAACCCGATTGGAAATGCCCTCTATTTCAATACAGGTTCCGGTACCGGCATGAAGTTAGGAGACCACCAGTTCTTTTAAGATTCCATCTACAAGGAAATACAAACGATGCGGCAGCACCCCAGATATATGAGGTGCTGCCGCTTTTTCAGTCCCCCTGTATCTTACAGCATTTTTCAAGCACGCTCTAGTTCTCCCGGTATCTGATTTTGAATTTTTCCGGGTGATCTTTGATGTTATTTCTCTTATCACTGACTTCTGAATCCGTTTCTGATACATAGTCAAAGCAATAGGCAGCTTTTCCTTTCCGGTAATTTTTTTCAGATGAATAAACTGTGACCGACAAACTACTGGGATATCCATGCTCATCAAAGGAAAAACGGACGGACTTAAAATTATTGTTCAGTACTTTTTGGATGATCTGGTTTGTGCAGCTGCCGCGGTTTGCGATGGTTGTCCAGTCTGCAATCACAGAGATGGACTCGGAATAACAGTTTTCTGTCGCTATGCGCGAAGTATTCAGGACATCCATTTCCTGAAATTCGAGGGAACATCCACAAAGTCCCGTCGATAATGTAAGTGCAAGAGCCGCAATAGATCTGCTTTTTTTCATGATGTTACCTCCGTGCCTAACCAAATGGTTTGTTTTTGGGAGAATTATAGCATTTAATGGTAAAATTTGGAATCAAAAAACAAACCAAACGGTGAGGCGAAAAATGTATTACAAACGGATAAAGGATATGCGAGTCGACCATGACCTGCGCCAAAGAGATGTGGCGGAAGTTCTGGAATGTCATGAGGGCGTATATCGAAGATACGAAAATGGTGCGAGAGATATCCCATTGTGGGCTTTAGTAAAGCTGTCAAAATTTTATGACGTCAGTGTGGACTATCTTCTGGGCATTACGGATAGCAAAAGAAAATATGGCGAGTGAGGGCTATCGGAGTTTGTATCGATAGCCTTTTTCTGTGTGTTGCATCAAAAATGTTACAGAAAAGTTGAAGAAAGATCAAAAAGAACCGTAACAAAATGTGCTCCTGAGCGTTTTCTCTAGCGGAGCATTTGTCGATGTATGACGAAATGTGAGAGATGCCGCCGCATGTCGGAGCATGATGCCGAAGAAGGGCGGAACATGCGAACGATTCTTCTTTTATCGGAGGAAAGGTTGGGATATAATACACATAGTTCCTGCACCTGACATTTTTTGGCACAGGGATGTCCAAAATGCAGTGGTGCAGCGGCAAATGCAAAGCAGATGAATTAGGGAAATCTGGGGAGGAGTATCAAAATGGAGAAATTAAATGTTGCAATTGCGGATGATAACGAGCGGATGGTACAGCTGCTGGACGAGCTGGTCAGCAGTGATGAGGAGCTGCAGGTAGTCGGAAAAGCGGCGAATGGAGAGGAACTGATAGAAATTATCCGGGAAAAGAAGCCGGATGTTGTTCTGCTGGATATCATCATGCCAAAGCTGGACGGACTGGCCGTGATGGATCGTGTGAATCATGAGCCAGCGCTCAAAAAGCCTGCGTTCATTGTGATATCCGGGGTCAGCCAGGAGAAAACGACAGAAGATGCGTTTGCGCTTGGGGCGGATTACTACATTTTGAAGCCATTTGATAATGAGACCGTTGTGAATCGGATTAAGCGTGTCCGCAAGCATACGGCCCGAAGCGCTGCCCGCGCGAAATCCTTTCATTCCTGCGAGAGCCAGAAGGAATATATGGAACGGAACCTGGAGACAGATGTCACAAATATTATCCATGAGGTTGGAGTGCCCGCGCATATCAAGGGATATCAGTACCTGCGGGATGCGATTATTATGTCTGTGTCTGATATGGAGATGCTGAATTCGATTACAAAAATATTGTATCCGACCATAGCAAAGCGGCATCAGACAACGCCGAGCCGTGTGGAGCGTGCCATCCGCCATGCGATTGAGGTCGCCTGGAGCCGTGGAAAGATGGATACGATTGATGAATTGTTCGGATATACGATAAATAATGGAAAAGGAAAGCCGACGAACTCGGAGTTTATTGCCCTGATTGCGGATAAAATCCGGCTGGATTATAAAAATCGGGCTTAATGGTATAAAACAGAGCCCTGCCGGACATACTGGGAATGTAAACAGCTTACAGTTATTCCATGCTGTTACAGGTATCAGTATTTAAGGAGGGCAAATGTGATGAATGAGCTTTCAGAACTGGATCTTCAGAACCTCCGCCATTTGATCGGCGGGTTTTCGACCACGCATTGCAAGATGCAGGCGTATGCTTCCCAGGCAACGGATCCTGGTGTGAAGCAGTTTTTCCAGAAATCCGCACAGTCTGCGATGGAAACAAAGCAGCAGCTGATGCAGTTCTTGCAGTAGGAGGGAAAAGAAGATGGATGAGAAAACAATGGTGAGCGATACGCTGGCAGGTATCAATGGGGAACTGGTCCGCTATGGAGAGATGATTTCCCAGACCGAGAACCAGCAGCTGAAGCAGACTTTAAAGCAGATCCGCAACCAGTGTGAGACCTCTCAGGAGGAAATTTACCAGATTGCGAGAAGCAAGCAGTACTATGTACCGGCGGCAAAGGCGTCGCGCGAGGAAATTGAGCACGTGAAGATGATTCTCAGCCAGGGCTGAGAAGACAGAAGTCCGGCAGCGGAACCAGTGCGGCTGCGGAATGCTTTTTTGAGTGTGTGGGGCAAAGAACACTGAGACTTTTTGACCCGTGCAATCGGAAAAGAAGACAAGTGAGTTGGTCTGGTGTACTGTCTCATTCCTATCTGGCAGAAGACCGCAATCTGATGTTACATCAGCAAGGCGGGTGTGTGAGGTGATCGGCGGCATCACCGATCGAAACAAACGCGATCCGATGTAACATCAGGCGAGAGGTATGCCTGAATAGGAATGAGACAGTCTTTTTCTGCTTTCTTGAAGATGGTCCGCGTGTCAGCACATGAGTCTGTACATAGAGTTTACCGGCGGAGGCTCTTCCGGATCCGGGGAAGCAGACCGCACGCGGTGAGGGATGCGAAGATGGCAAAGCACAGCAGAAGATTCACAAAGACCGGGAACCATGCAGCCTGCAGCAGAAACGGGAGGTACTGGCGCAGCAAAGAAACGGAACCAATCGTGAGGAGACAGAGCAGCGCCGGCTTCAGAAACGCATCGGAAACAGAGAGGAGGAGCGCATTTTCACGGTACAAAGTCCAAAGCGAGAGGGCAGTGACCAGAACCTGGCCTGCCAGGATTCCCCAGAAATAGCCGCGCATGCCCTGACCGGGTACGAGCAGGATGACCGAAGCGAGTCGCAGCAGAAATCCGGCAGAGGTATAGAAGGAGGCGGCAGACGTCTTTCCGATACCGTGCAGGATGTTGATAACGGTGGTGTTCAGATAGAGAAACGGGCAGACCAGAGAGAGCATCTGCAGATAGGCTCCGGCGGGAACACTGTCAAAGAGCAGCATGCCAAGCTCCTTTCCGGCCAGGAAAAAGGCGGAGAAGAAAAAGAGTCCAAGCAGCAGGCTGCCGGTGAAGGTGGCCTTGGCAGTGGCGCGGACACGGTCCTCCTGATTCAGCGTCTGGGCTTCTGAAATAAGCGGGAGGAGCTGCATGCCGACGGGGCCGGTGATGGCCGTTGGAAACAGGAGCAGCGGAAGTGTCATCCCGCTCAGGGTGCCGTAGAGTGCGAGCGCATCAGAGGAAGACAGACCGGAAAGAACAAGCTGCTGTGGGAGCAAGGCAGCTTCAATGGCCTGGAGCACACACAGAAGCATGCGGTTCATGCCGAGCGGCACAGACACCTGGAGGAGCTTCCGGGTGCCGGAGAGCCAGAAAGCACGTTTGCTGGGGAAGGCTCCTGCGCCTGGGGCGTCTGCCTGGCGGCGCTTACCCGCAAGGACAAAATACATGCAGAAGAGGCAGGATGCCGTTTCTCCTGCAAGCTGCCCAAGCGCCATGACGGCAGCTTTTGGCAGCTGCTCGTAGTGATGGAAAAGAGAACAGAAAAAAACAGCGGCCGTAATCCGGATGCACTGCTCTATGAGCTGAGAGAAGGCAGGGATTGCGGCTCTTTTTTTCCCGATGAAATAGCCGGAGACGCAGGTATGGACGACGCAGAACGGCAGGGAACAGGCAATGATCTGCAGAAGGGGTGCACATCTTGGCTCAGCCAGGAATATTTCCGCGATCCATCCGGCGGCGCAATAGAGCAGGGCGCCGCAGAATAGTGCAAGGGACAGTGAGAGGATGAGTGCACAGGCCAGTATCCGGCGCGCTTCACGGAACTGTCCCTTTGCCGTATACTGTGCGGTAAAGCGGGAGATGGCAGTCTGTATGCCGCCGGAAGCTGCCGCCATGCCGAATGCATAGACAGGCATACACAGGTGGAATAGTCCGATTTCCTCCGCACCGATGGCACGGGAGAGGAATATTTTATAAAAGAAGCCTGCGATCCGGGAAACAGCCCCGGCAGCGGTAAGATAGAAGGTTCCCTTTAGAAGCATGTGTGACTGGCTCATAGAAGTACCTGTGGAATCGTTCGTTACAGTACTCTATGCGGCAGGCGCCGGAGATAGACGGAAGAAAGCGCCAGTTTTATCTTGACAGATGTGTGCGGAGATGGTATGCTTGCATAGAAATCCGAGTACTTTACTCGGAAATCAAATACCCCGCTGCAGGCAACGGGGTATTTGACCCTCGCGGCAGTCGCCAAATACTCATGCAGGCATGGCTGCTTGGCTCGTTGCTGCGCGGGAATAAAAACCGGAGGGATGGAATGAAATTATCTACGAAGGGAAAATACGGGCTGCGTGCGATGATTGATCTTGCACAGTACAGTGAGCAGGAAACAGTCTCCATCAGCAGCATCGCGCTCCGGCAGAATATTTCTGAGAGCTATCTGGAGCAGCTGGTTGCGAAGCTGAAGAAGGCCGGGCTGGTCGCAAGCACGCGGGGCGCACAGGGCGGATACCGGCTGACGCGCCCGGCAGGCGAGATTTCGGTTGGCGATATCCTGCGGGCGCTGGAAGGGGATTTGCGGGCAGTCGAGTGCGCGGCGGAGACAGAAGCGGGCTGCGAAGGGGAAGAGCTGTGCGTGACAAAGTACGTCTGGCGCAGGATCAATGAGAGCATTGCGAAGACAGTTGACGAGATGATGTTAGACCAACTGGTCGCTGAGAGCAGAAAAGCGCAGGAAAAAGCGAAAGACCGTCCGGCGGATGCAAAAGTGCACCGGTGTCAGGGATGACACCAGCGGAAGGTTTTGCCTAACGTGCTATAGGAATTGTGGAGCCTGATATCTTTTGACCCCAGCATCATTCAGCTCACAGCGCCATGGAGAAGGAACTACTGGGTGTCCATCTCAGGGCAGCACTGGGTGGATGCTGCATCCGGATGTCGTCAACTGAATGGACATTGGGCTGTGAACAGGAACCAGGCCGTCGCAAGATTACGGGAATACTTTGGATAAGAAAAAAGGAGAGTCAAAACATGGAAAAATTAATTTATTTGGATAACGCCGCGACGACGAAGACTTCGCCGTCTGTGGTGGAGGCGATGCTCCCTTATTTTTCCGAGCTGTACGGGAACGCGTCGAGCATTTACAGTATCGGCACTAAGAGCAAGGAGGCCATCAATAAGAGCCGCGAGACAATTGCAGCGACACTTGGCGCAAAGCCGGAGGAGATTTATTTTACGGCGGGGGGTTCCGAGGCGGATAACTGGGCGCTGAAGGCGACGGCAGAGGCGTATGCGTCGAAGGGAAAACACATCATCACGACAAAGATCGAGCATCACGCGATCCTGCATTCGTGTGAATATCTGGAAAAGAAGGGGTATGAGGTTACGTACCTTGATGTCGATGAGGATGGTGTGGTAAAACTCGACCAGCTGGAGAAGGCGATCCGTCCGGATACCATTTTAATTTCTGTGATGTATGCGAACAATGAAATCGGCACGATCCAGCCGATCCGCGAGATCGGGGAGATTGCGAAAAAGCACGGCATTTTGTTCCACACGGATGCGGTGCAGGCGTATGGCCAGCTGCCCATCAATGTGGATGAGTGTAAGATTGATATGCTCAGTTCCAGCGGACACAAGCTGAATGGGCCGAAGGGGATCGGTTTTCTTTATATCCGCAAAGGTGTGAAAATCCGTTCCTTTGTCCACGGCGGTGCACAGGAGCGCAAGCGCCGCGCGGGAACAGAGAATGTACCGGGCATCGTAGGGTATGCCAAGGCAGTTGAGGAGGCATTTGCGACGATGCAGGAGCGTACCGGGCAGGAGCGCATGCTGCGGGATTATCTGGTCGACCGTGTGCTGCAGGAGATTCCGTACACGAGACTGAATGGCCACCGTACCCTGCGACTTCCGAATAATGCGAATTTCAGTTTCCAGTTTATTGAAGGGGAGTCGCTGCTGATTATGCTGGATATGGAGGGAATCTGCGGTTCCAGCGGTTCTGCCTGCACATCAGGCTCTCTGGATCCGTCCCATGTGCTGTTGGCAATCGGCCTTCCGCATGAGATTGCGCATGGATCCCTGCGGCTGACACTTGGCGCAGATACGACAAAGGAAGACATCGATTATGTAGTGGAGAAAACGAAAGCAATTGTAGAGCGGCTGCGCAGCATGTCGCCGCTGTACGAGGACTTTCTTGCGGCCGGAAAGAAGGGCGCGGGGAAGTAAGCAGTGATCCCGCGCTAACGAAAGCTGCCGGCGCCTTATCAGTTACTGCCAGGTTCTGGCGTTATGCATTGTGCAATGGCTGTTCCGGCAGGCAGAAGCGCCGGCCGGAGCAAAACAGGAGCGCTGTGGTTTGTCAGCAGGAGGTTCCTCTTGAACCGCAGCGATAAAGATACAGGAAAACAGGAGGAATTCTTATGTACTCAGAAAAGGTAATGGATCATTTTCAGAATCCGAGAAATGTAGGGGAAATCGAGAACGCGAGCGGTGTCGGCACCGTTGGAAATGCAAAATGCGGGGATATCATGCGGATGTACCTCGATATCGATGAGAACGGCATCATCCAGGAGGCAAAATTTAAGACCTTCGGCTGCGGCGCTGCAGTTGCGACGAGCAGCATGGCGACCGAGCTTGTAAAGG
Source organism: Lachnospiraceae bacterium UBA7160 (assembly GCA_002491565.1). Classification (GTDB taxonomy): domain Bacteria; phylum Bacillota; class Clostridia; order Lachnospirales; family Lachnospiraceae; genus Choladousia. The sequence continues at coordinate 21,871 of DKWE01000099.1, forward strand.
GAAAGACAATCCAGGAGGCGCTGGAGGTCACGAATAAGGCCGTGATGGACGCGCTGGACGGACTTCCGCCGGTCAAGGTGCACTGCTCGCTGCTTGCGGAGGAGGCAATCCATGCCGCACTGTGGGATTACGCGGAAAAGCACGGGATTAAGATCGAGGGCCTTACGAAACCAAAGTCGGATATTCACGAGGGCGAGGAAGAGGAGCAGGAGGAATATTAAGTAAAGACAGATGAAAAAGGAAAAGGTAGTCGTCGGCATGTCCGGCGGGGTGGATTCGTCGGTAGCGGCTTACCTGCTGCAGCAGCGGGGCTATGAAGTCATCGGCGTGACGATGCAGATCTGGCCGGAGGAGGAACGCACGGCGCAGGAGGAGCATGGCGGCTGCTGCGGGCTGAGCGCCGTCGAGGATGCACGCCGCGTCGCGCAGATGCTGGGGATTCCTCATTATGTGATGAATTTCCGCGCAGAATTTGAGGAGCAGGTGATCCGGTACTTTATGCGGGAATATCTGTCCGGACGCACACCGAACCCCTGCATTGCCTGTAACCGGTATGTGAAGTGGGAATCTTTGCTGCGGCGGAGCCTGCAGATCGGTGCGGATGCGATTGCGACCGGACATTACGCGCGCGTAGAGCAGCTTCCAAACGGCAGGTATGCGCTGCGCAACGCTGCTTCCGCCAAGAAAGACCAGACGTACGCGCTCTACAGCCTGACACAGGAGCAGCTCGCGCGCACGAAGATGCCGGTCGGCGCTTACGACAAGGAACAGGTGCGCCGGATTGCGGAAGAGCTGGGGCTGTATGTGGCACATAAGCCGGACAGCATGGAAATCTGCTTTGTGCCGGATCAGGATTATGCGCGGTTTATTGAAGAGCGCAGTGGTACGCAGATTCCGGAAGGGAACTTTGTCACAGCGGATGGCACCGTCGTCGGGCGGCACCGCGGCATCACACATTATACGGTCGGGCAGCGCAAGGGACTGGGGCTTGCGATGGGAAAGCCGGTCTTTGTCCTTGAGATCCGGCCGGAGACGAATGAGGTTGTGGTAGGAGATGGGACAGAGGTTTATACGGACCGGCTGCTCTGCGCGAATCTGAACTTTATGAGCGTGCCTGACTTTCCGGATGATTATCCGGTTCTGGCGAAAATACGCTACAATGACAGAGGAACCCCGGCACATGTACGCCGTCTGGAGGCGGATCTGGCTGAGGTCGTATTTGAAAAGCCGGTCCGCGCCGTGACACCGGGACAGGCTGTCGTCTTCTACGATGGCGAATATGTTGCGGGCGGCGGGACAATTCTGAGACGATAGTCAATCGGTTGAACATCCCGTCACCGGAGATGATGTTCATGGAGTTTTGCTCGTATCTGTGAGGATACTGAGCAGATACCAGGACCCAAGCTTAAAGCGGCAGCTGCACTGCTTTCCGCTCCCGGAAGATCGTATAGTACCGGAAGCCTGCTGTTTTCAGAATCTCGTCCGCGGCGGGAAATTTATAAGCAAGGAATTCCGGAACATGTGCGTCGGAGCCGATCGTGATGAGCTCGCCGCCGAGCTCGCGATAGCGGCGCAGAATTTCGCGTGACGGGTTGGGCTCTCCCAGTCCGTATTTCAGGCCGCCGGTATTCAGCTCGAGGCATTTTCCGTGCTCGATGAGGCGGCGCAGGATAGGATCGATGCAGTCCGCGTATGCGTTGTAAGCGTATTCGCGGTTCTGGTTCGGGCCGTAGCGCACGATATAGTCCATATGGCCGAGCGTGTCATAGTCCGTGCACCGTTCCAGAGAGCGCAGCTCCAGGTGGAAATATTCCTCGTAGCAGTCCCGCTCCTTTCTTCCGGAAAAATAGGCCGGGTAGTACGGGTCCTTTCCATCTACATAGTGCTGAGAGGCAATGAGAAAGTCAAAGGGCCATCTGGCTGCAAGGTTCTTCAGAATCATCGCGTGCTGCGGCTGGATGCCGAATTCCATCCCGGCCCGGATGTCCAGGCGTCCGCGGTACTTCATTTTCAGCGCATCCATCGCTTCAAAATAGGCATCAAAATCCAGCAGAAACGGTGTGCCATCATCCGGCGCGTCGAGATCCAGGTGCTCCGTGAAGCAGATGCCGCGCAGCCCGAGCGCACATGCGCGATCTGCCATAAGCTCCGGCGGTGTGTCACTGTCTCCCGAAAAATGTGAATGCAGATGGCAGTCATAATCGATACTCATAGCAGAAAGGTCTCCTTTTTCTTATATTTCAGGCTGCAGTTCAGCCGGCAATGTCATTTAGATCAGCATCATTGCAGAAGAAGAGGCATGATTCTGGTCTGGTCAGAAGGGGGATTGGGCTTTGGCGTTTCGGGTGAATACGCCGGGGGAACAGCCGTTTTCCGGCAAAATGCACATCTGGAATACAGAATAACAGATGGGATTGAGAAAGTCCACAAAATTTTACAGTTCGTGCAGATTAGCACTTGAATTTTCTGGATGAATTGGGTAAAATAGCAATAGGTTGGGATTATTTTAACAATCTGAACAGTTTCCAATCAATTACATTTAGGAGGAATTGTAATCATGGCAGTAAAAGTTGCAATCAATGGTTTTGGACGTATCGGCCGTCTGGCATTCAGACAGATGTTTGGCGCTGAGGGTTACGAAGTAGTTGCGATCAACGATCTGACAAGCCCGAAGATGCTGGCTCACTTATTAAAATATGATTCTTCTCAGGGTAAGTATGCTCTTGCAGACACAGTAAGCGCTGGCGAGGACAGCATTACAGTAGATGGCAAGACCATCCGCATCTATGCAGAGAAGGACGCAAAGGATCTTCCGTGGGGCGAGCTTGGCGTTGACGTTGTTCTGGAGTGCACCGGCTTCTATACCTCCAAGGCAAAGGCTTCTGCTCATATCGAAGCTGGCGCAAAGAAGGTTGTTATCTCCGCTCCGGCTGGAAATGACCTTCCGACAATCGTTTACAATGTAAACCACGAGACTCTGACTGCAGAGGATACCATCATTTCCGCTGCATCCTGCACAACAAACTGCCTTGCTCCGATGGCAAAAGCTCTGAATGACTATATGCCGATCGAGTCCGGTATCATGTGCACGATCCACGCTTACACAGGCGATCAGATGATCCTTGACGGACCGCAGAGAAAGGGTGATCTCAGAAGATCCCGCGCAGGCGCAGTGAATATCGTTCCGAACTCCACCGGAGCTGCTAAGGCAATCGGCCTTGTTATTCCGGAGCTGAACGGCAAGCTGATCGGCGCTGCACAGCGTGTTCCGACCCCGACAGGTTCTACCACGATCCTGAACGCAGTTGTGAAGGGCGAGGCTACTGTTGAGGGCATCAACGCAGCTATGAAGTCTGAGGCTACTGAGTCCTTCGGATACAACACAGACGAGATCGTTTCCTCTGATATCGTTGGCATGAGATTCGGTTCTCTGTTCGATGCTACTCAGACGATGGTAGTGAACCTTGGCAACGGCACTTCTCAGGTACAGGTAGTTTCCTGGTACGACAATGAGAATTCCTATGTGAGCCAGATGGTTCGCACAATCAAGTACTTCGCAGAGCTTGCATAATCCATACCGCACAGCCGGAAGTATGAAATGACCTGCAAAGAGGTCCGGTTCCAAATGGGCCGGGCCTCTTTTATCAAATGTAAGGAGGAGATACCAATGCTTAATAAGAAGACGGTGAATGATATCAACGCGAAGGGAAAGCGCGTCCTCGTAAGATGCGATTTCAATGTTCCGCTCAAGGACGGCGTGATCACAGATGAGACCCGTATCGTAGCAGCACTTCCGACCATCCAGAAGCTGATCGCGGATGGCGGCAAAGTGATTCTTTGCTCCCATCTCGGCAAGGTAAAGAATGGCCCGAACGAGGGAGAGTCCCTGGCTCCGGTGGCAAAGCGCCTTTCTGAGAAGCTCGGCAAGGAAGTAATCTTCGTTTCCGATTACAATGTTACGGGCGAGGCTGCGACAGCAGCGGTTGCTGCGATGCAGGAGGGCGATGTAGTCCTGCTTCAGAATACCCGTTTCCGCGGCAAAGAGGAGACAAAGAACGGTGAGGAGTTCAGCAAGGAGCTGGCAGACCTGGCAGATCTGTATGTCTGCGATGCATTCGGTTCCTCACACAGAGCACATGCGTCGGTAGAGGGCGTGACAAAGTTCATCCGCGAGAAGGGCGGAGAGAATGCAGTTGGCTACCTGATGGAGAAGGAAATCAACTTCCTCGGCAACGCGGTGAACAATCCGGAGCGTCCGTTTGTGGCGATCCTTGGCGGCGCGAAGGTAGCGGACAAGCTGAACGTGATCTCAAATCTGCTTGAGAAGTGCGATACGCTGATCATCGGCGGCGGCATGGCTTACACCTTCCTGAAGGCAAAGGGCCTTGAGGTCGGCACCTCTCTGGTGGACGATACAAAGCTCGACTACTGCAAGGAGATGATGGAGAAGGCAGAGAAGCTTGGCAAGAAGCTCCTGCTTCCGGTTGACACGACAATCGCGAAAGAGTTCCCGACTCCGATCGATGCAGAGATTGAAGTTTCTGTCGTGAAGTCTGATGCGATTCCGGCTGACATGATGGGTCTGGATATCGGAACAGAGACCGCTGCGCTTTATGCAGAGGCAGTGAAGTCTGCGAAGACGGTGGTATGGAATGGACCGATGGGCGTCTTCGAGAACCCGATTCTTGCGAAGGGGACCATCGCAGTAGCGAAGTCTCTTGCTGAGACGGATGCGACAACGATCATTGGTGGCGGCGATTCTGCTGCAGCAGTGAACCAGCTTGGCTTTGGCGACAAGATGAGCCATATCTCTACTGGCGGCGGCGCATCTCTGGAGTTCCTGGAGGGCAAGGATCTGCCGGGCATCATGGCTGCGGATGACAAATAAGCACGGCGTGGGCAATAGAGAATCAGAGAGACGGAAACGGGCGTCCGCAGTGCTCGATGAGCTGGAGGCTTATCTGAATGAGTCCAGATATGCGCTTTTTTCAAACAGCCGGATCACAGTAGACCGGGTGAAGATGGAGACGTATCTCCGCGAGCTGCGCGAGTATCTCCGCGAGGAGTAAGAGTGTCCGTGAAGCGTAAATTAGAAAAAGAGGATAACGAACATGGCAAGAAAGAAAATTATTGCAGGTAACTGGAAAATGAACATGACGCCGAGCCAGGCGGTGAAGCTGGTAGAGACCCTGAAGCCGCTGGTAGGCAATGAAGGGGTAGATGTTGTATTCTGCGTACCGGCAATCGATATCATTCCGGTGCTGGAGGCTGCAAAGGGTTCCAACATCCAGGTAGGCGCGGAGAATATGTACTTCGAGGAGAAGGGCGCTTACACGGGCGAGATTTCCCCGGCGATGCTGGAGGAGGTTGGCGTCAAGTATGTGGTGCTTGGACATTCTGAGAGAAGACAGTATTTTGCAGAGACGAGCGAGACAGTCAATAAGAAGATGCTCAAGGCATTTGAGCATGGTATCACCCCGATTATGTGCTGCGGCGAGACCCTGGAGCAGAGAGAGCAGGGGATCACGATGGACTGGATTCGCCAGCAGGTAAAGGTTGGCTTCCAGAACGTGACCGCAGATCAGGCGAAGACCGCTGTGATCGCTTACGAGCCGATCTGGGCAATTGGCACCGGCAAGACCGCGACTACCGAGCAGGCACAGGAAGTCTGCGCTGGCATCCGCGCATGCATCGCTGAAATCTATGACGAGGCGACTGCAGCAGAGATTCGGATCCAGTACGGCGGCTCTGTGAATGCGAAGACTGCTCCGGACCTGTTTGCACAGGCTGACATCGACGGCGGCCTGGTAGGCGGCGCGTCCCTGAAGGAAGAGTTCGGGCAGATCGTAAACTATAAGTAGGTATCATAATTTGTCGAATATTCGCAAATAAAACACCTCAGAACGCCACGAAACGCTAAGATATTTGGTAGAATTGCCTCATTGAAAAGTGTTTCGTGGCGTTTTATAATACACTTACTATCACTTATAAATATCACTATAGGTTCTATGTACATATCGTATCCATAAAAGTGATAATGTGTAATGGATATTTGATTGAAAGACGATAAAACACCGCCAGGCATTCGGATACAGGAAGGTCTGGCGGTGTTTTATGTATTTCAGAGCATTTTGTTTGGGAAGGTAAGACTTAGCCAAAGTAGCTCCAATATCCCATTACAAAAATGACCAGTACAATCACAGGCAGTACATAGCTTACATACCAGCGAGCCCCAGCCGGAAATCGTAAGCCCTGGCCGTCGTTGGCTTCTGCCAGGAAGTTTTTGAAGCCCCATCCGTAACGGCTGGTGCAGAACAGCAGATATACCAGACTGCCCAGAGGGAGGAGGTTATTGCTGACCAGAAAATCCTCCAGGTCAAGAACCGTACCGCCCAGAGGAGAAAAACCGCTCCACAGATTAAAGCCCAGCACACAGGGCATGGACAGAACGATGATGGCAATTAGATTTACGGTGACTGCCTTTTTGCGCGTCCATCCTAAGTCCATGGCAAAGGAGATAATGTTCTCAAACACAGCGATAATTGTAGAGAAGGCTGCGAAGGACATAAACAGGAAAAACAGGCTTCCCCAGAGCCTGCCGCCTGACATGGCATTAAATACATTTGGCAGTGTAATAAAAATCAGGTTGGGGCCGCTGTCCGGCTGTATATCATAGGCAAAGCAGGCCGGGAAAATAATGAGTCCTGCCATCAGCGCCACAAAAGTATCCAGAATTGTGACACTCATGGCTTCTCCGGCCAGGCTATGCTCCTTTCCGATGTAGCTGCCGAAAATAGCCAGGGCTCCGATTCCAAGACTCAGCGTGAAGAAGGCCTGACCCATGGCGGCATAGATGGCTTCCCAGAGTCCTCCTTCCCCCTGTGCAAGACGGGAGAAGTCAGGGCTCAGATAGAACGTCAACCCATCCTGCCCGCCCTCCAGCAGAACGGAGCGAACGGCCAGAAGGATCATGAGAAGAAGCAGGCAGACCATCATGGCCTTTGTGATCTTCTCAACACCGTTCTTCAGACCGAGAGAGCAAATACCAAAGCACAGCACGACTACGAAAATCATACAGACGGCCATAAGCACAGGCTGTTCCATTAGAGCTCCGAAGCGCTCTGATACCTGGGCAGAATCCAGACCTTCAAATTGTCCGGTAGCCATTTTGACAAAATAGAGAAGCATCCAGCCGCCAATGGTAGTGTAAAACATCATCAGCAGATAATTTCCTGCCATAGCGCCATACTTATACAGATGCCATTTGGTGCCCGCAGGCTCCAGTACATCAAAAGATAACGCAGCGCTTTTTTGGCTGGCGCGGCCTACTGCAAATTCCATAACCATGATGGGGAGACCCAAAATAATCAGGAAAAACAGATAGACCAGTACAAAGGCGGCGCCGCCGTATTTTCCGGTGATATAGGGGAAGCGCCACACGTTTCCAAGGCCGATGGCGCATCCTGCAGATATGAGGATGAAGCCAAGGCGGGAAGAAAATTTTTCTCGTTCCATGTAACTATACTCCTTATGTAAAATAATGTGGGGGAAAATCATGCCTATTTTACAATAGATCGGAGGAAAAGGGAAGAGGAATTTTGAAGCTGCAGTTCGCGTATTCTCTGACACGCGGGACAGTTTCGGGCACATGAGGTCGGAGAAGCTTCGAAAAGCAATCAGTTCTGCCAAAATTTAGGAAAATCATAAGGATTTTTTGGTCAAAAAGAGGTATAATGAGCTACATTGGTGACTGTTATGCGCAGCGATAGGCAGACAGCAGCCGGAACAAAAAATCGAGGGAGGAACAGATTATGATGAGAAAGGGCTTGCTCATTTCTGCGGGTATGGCACTGGCGGCAGGGATGAGCTTTGTCAGCATGGCAGAGGAGGCAGCGCCGCCGCAGGAGATTCTCCTGGCAGTGGATGGAAAGGAAGCGGTCGTGGAGAATCATACAGATGCTGGAAAAGTATCAGTGAAGGGTATGGAGACTGTGGATCAGAAGGAGGAAGAGACTGCATCGGAAGATCAGGAGGATGTGGTAGCAGGCAGCTGGTATATCATTGTTCTTAGCGCAGAGAAGGAAGAGCACACGTTTGAGACCGCTGATTTCTCGCAGTGGGAAAACGCTGTACTGATGGAGGAGCGGGGCTTCTGGTACATACAATACACGGATGCGGATGGAAAAGCGAGAGAGCTGCCAGAGACAGCAGAGCCGATAGAACTGGCAGAGGATGAGATTCTGACGATGTGGGCGCTGACCGATGTGTACGTGCGTGAAGCTCCGAAGGGCACTGCGGAAGCGGTTGCTGTAGCCGGACTTGGTCAGGAATGCAACGTCACAGCGCTGTTGCCGGGTTGGTATCAGGTTGAGTACGGTGAGGTAAGCGGCTATATCAATCACAAATTTCTGACTGCAGACGAAGCAGAAGCCCAGGCGGCGAAGGATCAGGAGCAGCAGGCGAGAGACGCTGCAGCGGCGGGCAATTCTTACAGTTTTGGTAACGGCGGCGGGAGTTCCTCTGGCAGCGGAACGAATTCTGATAATGGAAAGGATCCGGATGAGTGTCTGACAGGTGGCTTATTAAACTGAGCTTTGCAGCTTTCCGATGTGAATCGGGCAGGGGAAGATTTGCGGCAGTTCATAACCGCTGTGAAGGTGAAGCCAGGGAGTAAACTCAGCAGAAAGGAATAAAAATGGAAAAAGGAAAAACGAGGCGTATTCTGCGATACATAGTGGTGTTGCTTGCGTGCGTGATGTTCTGCCAGAGCGCAGCGCCATGTACACCGATGGTTCTGACGGCACAGGCGGCGTCGGTGAAGAAGGGACTGAAGAAAGAGAAGGGCTCCTACTATTATTATGTAAATGGTAAGCAGGTGAAGAAGACCTGGAAGACCATTAAGGGGCAGAAGTATTATTTTGGCAAGAATGGAAAAGCGTACGCGGCTCCGGACAGGAGTTCACAGGGCTATAAGAAAAATATAGTCGTAAAGAAGATTGGCAAATATTCTTACGGCTTTGACAGCAAGGGCTGTATGGTGAAATCCGGGTACTACAATAATCCGGACAAATTTGACAGCAAAGGTAACACAATGACCTACTACTTCGATAAGAAGGGGCGTTATCAGGCGAAGCAGTCAAAGAAGATCCAGAAGGCTGGAGATTACCGGGCGGATGCGAAGAAGCTTCGCGCGATCCTTGGGAAACCGCGCAAGACAAAGAAGCTGAACAGCTGCTTTGAGGAGGAGGGAGACGATTACAGACTGGTCTATTCTACGGTTTCTGTGACGATCCATCGCTATCCGGATGGAAGAGAGATTGTATTCGGGATCTTTCCTGTGTAAGTGTGGATGTGCGGTATGTAAAACTCTGTGTAAGCAGGAAAAGCGAAATGCGGAATTTGTGTAAGTGGGAAAGAGCTGTACATGGAGTCCGGCGTTCGTATGGAATGCGTATGAAAATCATCGCGCAGCTTTCGTGGCGGGGAAGAGAATTGGATGAAAATAGAAAGGAACAACGGTTATGAAATCAAATCGAAAGCGTCTCTGGCTTATGGTACTGCTGTGTCTTGTGCTGTCTGTCGGGATCTCCGGCGTGGCTTCTGCCGCAACCTACCGGAATCAGATTGTCACGAAAAATGGGAAGCAGTATTATTACAACAAATCCGGAAAGCTTGTGAAGGGAAAATACGGCTACAAGATCGGCAAAAAATACTATAAGATCAACAAAAAGGGTGTCCTGACAAAAGTGAGCGAGATGGAAGGGCTTGCCGGGATTCAGATGAACGACTGGTACGGCAAATCCAAAGCAAAGGTACTGTGGCAGGCATTTCAGTGGTCCGCAAAGCTCCCGTATGACACGAACAGTACAAAGGTGCCTTCCGGTCTCACAAAGACGGAATATTTCGGTCAGTATGGTTTTGTGCGTAAGCGCGGGGACTGCAACGTGCAGGCAGCCACCTTTTACTGGATGGCGAAGGTGCTCGGATACGATGTGAAGTTTGTGCAGGGCTACGTCGGGACGAAGCAAAATGCTTCCGGGAAACTGACCGGGTTCGGAGCACATGCGTGGACAACGATCAAAATCGGGAAAAAGCTTTATGTGTACGATCCGAATTTCTCCAGTTACTGTACGAAACACAACATACAGAAAAAGATGAAGTCCGGCTATAAGATTACCTATGGCGCAAAGGGCACGTACCGCTACTGCAATAGCAAGAAGAAGGAACTGAAATAACGGGAGGCTCTTATGTCGCTGGTATCAAATGAATTTTTACTGCTGGTGCTTGCTGCGGTTTTGGTATATTATCTTGCGCCGAAGCGTATCCAGTGGCTTGTACTGCTGGTATTCAGCTATGCGTATTACCTTGCGGGGAGTGTGCGGTATGTGGTGCTGCTTCTGTTCTCCACAACTGTCTCTTATGGGATGGCGCTTCTGATCGAGTATCTGCGTGCGCGGGAGGTCCCTGCGAGTACCTTAAAAAAAATGGCGGCGCTCGGCGTTGTGCTGAACCTCGGGATGCTCGGCGCGGTGAAGTATACCGGGTGGTGGAAGATTTTCCCTCTTGGCATCTCTTTCTATACCTTTCAGTCGACCGGATATTTGCTGGATGTTTATTGGAAACGGGCAAAGGCGGAGCGCAGCTTTTTAAAATACGCGCTGTTCGTATCATTTTTCCCGCAGCTGCTGCAGGGACCGATCGGCAGATTCCAGAGACTTGCGCCGCAGCTGTTTGCGCCGCATGCGTTTGATCTGCACAATCTGTCCTACGGTGTGCAGCGCATGATCTGGGGCTTTGCGAAGAAGATGATCATCGCGGACTGGGCCGGCGTATTTGCGGATGCAATCTGGGCGGATCTGGACCGGTACAATGGACTGGCGCTGTTCGGCCTGCTCTTTTATGGGATTCAGCTGTACGCAGACTTTTCCGGCGCGATGGATGTCGTGATCGGAATCGGGAATCTGTTCGGGATCACGATGGATGAGAATTTCCGAAGGCCGTATCTGGCGACCTCGATGGCAAATTTCTGGAAGCGGTGGCATATCACACTCGGCGAGTGGATGATGGACTATGTCTTTTACCCGGTCTCCTTATCGGGGTGGATGTCGAAGTTTTCCAAATGGGCGAAAAAGAAGTTCGGGCGGAAGCAGGGGCGCGTCGTGCCGATTGCGTTGGCGGATCTGATTGTGTTCTTTCTGGTCGGTATCTGGCACGGAGCGAGCTGGAAGTATGTGATGTACGGTCTATTGAACGGTGGAATCATCGCCTTTAGTGAGCTGATGGCTGATCCGTACCGGAAGATGCGCAAAGCACTGCACATCAAGGGAGACGAGGGCTGGTATCATGCATTTGCAGTGGTGAGGACCTTTATTCTGGTGAACCTGCGCTGGTTCTTTGACCGTTCCGATACGGTAAGTCAGGGCTGTTACATGATCCGGCAGGCGGTGACGCATTTTGCACCGTCCCAGCTGTTTGATATCGCGGCGGGAAGCGGCGGGACGGCCTTTGTGCCGTGGGCGCTGCTGATCATTGCGGTTGGATGCATAGTGATGGTTACAGTAGGCGTGCTTCAGGAGAAAGGCTATGCCATTCGGGACGGGCTTGCACGGCTTCCAATTCCGGTATCTGCCGGTATCTATTTGCTGCTGCTGGTTCTGATCGGCATGTTCGGGTCAACGGCGGCTCCAAGAGGGTTTTTATATGCACAATTTTAAAAAATTATGGCGGGCAGGCGCCGTTCTTGTTGCTGCTGTGGTTCTGCTTCTGGCGCTGGACTACCTGCTGTATCCTTGTACCTTTACGCGCAGCGATATCCATGCGGTGTTGAATGGACCGTATGACGATCTGTATTTTGGCACCTCCCATGGGAAAATGGGAATTGACCCGGAATCGATGCAGGAGGTCAGCGGGAGGAGCGGGCACAATCTCTGTGTCGGAGGGGAGTACAGCCAGGATGCCTATTATCTGCTGCAGCTGATTCTGGAGAAAGGATACCGGCCAAAGAGGGTGGTCTATGAAGTATCGCACGGGTATTTTATGGACAGGAAGGAGGAGGGGAATAACTACCTGCTGTTTTATCACGAGTTTCCTCTCTCCCGCGCGAAGCTATCCTATTTCTGGGACGCAGTGCGGCAGTGCAATTTTCGGACTGCGCTGTTTCCCTGGTACGAGTATTCCCTTTCCTATGAGATCGAACATCTTCCGGAGACGGTTTCCAGAAAATGGACGGGGGATTACGGAGCGGAGTATTTAAAATCGGAGACGCAGGAGTATCATGAAAGCGGCTTTATCAAGCGCTATCCGGTGGATACTGCTGCGCTTGAGATGGGCAGAATTCCTACATTTTCTACAGATAACGGAGCGCTTTCCTGGAATCTGGATTATCTGGACCGCCTGATTGCACTCTGTAAGGAGCAGGGGATCGAGTTTGTCGCGGTGGTGACACCGATGCCGTCAGCGACACTGGAGGAGTACGGGGGAACGCTGGCGGAGGCCTATCAGTTTTTTGACGCCTTTTTTGAAGAGCGCGGGGTGCGCTGCCTGAATTTCAACAGCAATCAATACTATGACGCGTGCAGCCATGAGATTGTGTCTTTCACGGATTATGACGGGCATCTGAATGGAGAGGCAGCACGGGAATTTTCGAAGGTGCTTGCGCAGGTGCTGGATGGCACTTATGAAGCGCCAGCAGCGGTACCGCAGGAGACAGAGCCTGCTATTGCAGGCTGATCGGCGTGAAAACGGAGGAATGCAGCGTATGAAATCAGTATTAGAGTATCTGGAAGCATCGGCTATGCGGTATCCGGATAAAACAGCGTTTGCAGATGAGACAGACGCATGCACCTTTGCGGAGCTGATGCGTGATGCGAGGGCGATCGGTACAAGGCTTGCCGCGTACCAGATCCGGCGCAGGCCGGTGGCGGTTATGATGGAAAAGAGCGTGGCAGCAATGAAAGTCATGATGGGGATTCTGTACGCGGGTGGATTTTATGTGATGCTGGATGCAAGCCATCCGGCCATCCGGCTGAATCAGATTCTTTCGGCCCTCACAGATCCGGGTGGAGCCTCCTTGCTGATCGCTTCGCCGGAGAATGTGGGAACGGCGCAGGAGCTGGCCTTTTCCGGAACGCTGCTTGCGTCGGAGGAGCTGTCTGCAGGAGAGACGGATCTGACGCAGCTGGAGCAGATTCAGCGGGAACAGTGTGATACGGATCCGCTGTATGTCCTGTTTACCTCTGGCTCGACAGGAGTGCCGAAGGGAGTCATCATCAGCCATCGATCGGTGATTGACTTTATGGAATACTTTACCACGATTTTTGGGATCACGGAGACGGATGTGCTTGGAAATCAGGCGCCTTGGGATTTTGATGTTTCGGTAAAGGACATCTATGCAGGGCTGAAGACAGGAGCAACGGTGCAGATCATCCCGAGGAAGCTCTTTTCCTTTCCGATGCCGCTGCTGGATTTCCTGATCACGCGCGGAGTGACGAATCTGACCTGGGCTGTATCGGCGCTCTGTATCGTATCGACGCTGGACGGATTTTCCTACCGGGTGCCGACGGCGCTGCGGCGCGTGATGTTTTCCGGGGAGACGATGCCAATCCGGCATCTGAATTACTGGAGGGAGCATCTGCCGGATACGATGTTTGTAAACCTGTACGGGCCAACGGAAATCACGTGCAACTGTACGTATTATATCCTGGACCGGACGTTTGCACCGGGGGAGGTGCTGCCGATCGGGAAGACATTTCCGAATGAGAAAGTGTTCCTGCTGGATGAGAAGGACCGCGAAGTGACCAGCCCTGGTGAGAAGGGAGAGATCTGTGTGGCCGGGACAGCGCTTGCGCTCGGTTATTACCGCAATCCGGAGCAGACGGCAAAGGCCTTCGTACAGAATCCGCTGAATCCATGTTATCCGGAGCTGATTTACCGGACCGGGGATCTCGGAGTATACAATGAACGCGGGGAGCTGTGTTTTGCTTCGCGCAAGGATTTTCAGATCAAGCATATGGGGCACCGGATCGAGCTCGGGGAAATTGAGTGTGCGATGGAGAAGGTGGAAGCAGTCGTGCGGTCCGCCTGCCTGTTTGATCAGCAGAAGAACCGGATCGTCTGCTGCTACGAGGGAGCGGCAGACAAAAAACAGATTCGGGAAGCACTTCACAAGCTGCTGCCGGAGTATATGATCCCGAATGTGTTCCGGCAGATGGAGAAGGTGCCGCTGTCTAAAAATGGCAAAATTGACCGGAAACTGCTGCAGGAGCAGTATGCGGGAGAAAGGAGAAGCAAATGGAAGAATTAATGGAGATTTTGGAGGATATCTGCCCGGAGGTAGATTTTGAGAAGGAGACGGCGCTGGTAGATGATAAGGTGATCGGCTCGTTTGAGATTCTTGCGATTATCAGTGAGATCCGGGATTCGTTTGACGTCACGCTGACCCCGGCGGAAATCATTCCGGAGAATTTTAATTCCGCACAGGCTCTGTGGAATATGATCTGTCGGCTGAAGAAATAGTGGGAGGAGCAGGACGTGAGAAAATATATAAAAAGATCGGTTTTGTCCATGTTTGTCTGTCTGCTTGCGGTGCTGATGCTTGCGGCGCCGGTCAGCGCGAAGGTCAGATACAGGAACCAGTGGGTGACGGATTCCAAAGGGAATACGAGCTATTATAATGCCAAAGGAAAAAAGCTGAAGGGAATGCAGAAGATCAAAAAGAAGTACTATTATTTTGATAAGAAGGGCATTCAGAGGACCGGCTGGCAGAAGGTTAATAACAATTATTATTTTTTCACGATTGCTGCGAAGTCAAAAGGATCGCGTGTCAGCTCCACGACGGTCAACGGAGTCAGGCTGAAGGCAAACGGGAAGGCAAAGCTGAACGCTTACAGCAGGCGCAAGCTTGCACTGATGGTTGAGGCAAACGAGATCGTATCAGGCATCACGAACGGGAAGATGACGAAGGAGCAGAAGCTGAAGGCGGCATTTGAGTATACGAAGAAAAAACTCCGATCCTTCAACCGCGGCGGTTTTCAGAGTGCCGGAGACTGGGATATGTTCTATGCGGAGATCGCATTTCGGACAGGGCGGGCGGACTGCTATTCGTATGGTGCGTATTATGCATATCTCGCGAATGCAATAGGTGCAAAGGCTTCCGCCGTCTCGTCAGGCGGTCATGGCTGGGCAGAGGTCGACGGAAAAGTCTATGATCCGAACTGGGCAAAGGCCAGCAGCGTGGATTCTTTCTGTGGGATGTCCTATAACCTGAGCGGGGTTGGAGGCAGACCCAATTACAAGGCTGCAAAGTATTATGTGAGGGCTATCTAATTTTTTAAAATAGTTCTTGCTATTTCCGGCAAAAGCTGGTATGGTGTTAGCAGGCAAAAGGGAATATACAATAGCAGATAGAGGCGCGGGCTTCAAGAGTACGCTTTGGAGAATAAAGTGGAGACACTTTACAGCCGTTTGGCAGGCTGTCCGGAGCGAAAAGGGGAGACCGCCGAAGGATCGTTCTTTGCCAGAGGAGACGGTCCTGGGCTGACGCAGAAGATGCGGCGGACTGTCACGTATGTGGAGCGCTATCTCAGGGTAGAACAGAAATCGAAAGATGGGAGAATACCGTGAATGCGCTCCGGAGACGGGGACGCACTTCACGGTATTTTTATCTGCAAGAATATTCATTTGCTTACTTTTATGACATAGGAAAGCAAAAAGAGGTATGCATGCTTTCCTGCAAAGTGCAGCCTGTGCGGACCGGTACAAATGTTAATTTGCAATGTGCGGCCTATGCGGACTGGCACAGATGTTTAAACA
>DKWE01000010.1 GCA_002491565.1 Lachnospiraceae bacterium UBA7160
TTTCTTGCCTTTGATGGTCTGCCATCCGGTCTGCATGACGCCTTTGGAGGAGAAGTAGTACTTTTTGCCTTTCAGGGTGAGCCACCCGGTCTTGCGCACGCCATTTTTCTGGAGGTAATATTTTTTTCCATTGATGGTTTTCCAGGTGGAGGTGAGATACGTTCCGTCGGCTGTGCGGTATTTGTAGCCGGAGGCTGTCTTTTCCCAGCCTTCCTTTGAGGTACTTTCTGTCTGTCCGCCGAGCTTTTTGACATACCATTTCCCGGAGGCTGTGAGCTCTGAGGTCTTCCAGCCGGATGTCTTGGAGCCGGAAGGCTGAAGCAGGGCACAGGACTCGTTTTTATTGGAAAGATTCCATATGACATAGCTGATTTTGTGCTTGTTCAGCAGGGAAATCCAGGTATCGCCGCCGGAAGTGCTGACAGTGCCGTTGCCAGAGGCAGAGCTGATACCGAATTCTGATACAAAAACCGGAAGCCCGGCGGCCACTGCATTTTCCAGCTTTGTGCGTAGATATTCCCCGTGCGTAGCGGCATAGAAGTGCAGGGCGTACATGATATTCTGATACCCGGTGATCGGAGACTTTGCGGCGAGGTCTACATCCTGCGACCAGGTCGGAGTGCCGACAATGACGACCGTATTGCTCCCCTGGCTGCGGATTGTCTTGATGACGGATTTCGCGTAGCTCTTGATCGTATCCCAGCTTGTCCCGCCATTTGGCTCATTACAGATCTCAAAAATGACATTCGGACAATTTTTATATTTTTTTGCCATTTCCTTAAAGAAGGCGAGGGACTGCTTTTTGTAGGTATTCGGATTGCCGTCGCTCAAAATATGCCAGTCAATGATGACATACAGGTCGAGATCACAGGCGTAGGAAACACCGTTTTCAATCAGCTTCTTTAACTGTTTTGCATTTGCATCTCCCCCGACGCAGTAACCGTTGTACTCCTGCGTATACAGAGCGAGCCGGACCGTGTTACATCCCCAGCTCTTCAGGGTACGGAAGGATTCCTTTGTAACATACTGTGGATACCAGGCGAGGCCATGTGTGCTGACGCCTTTCAGCTGTACGGTTTTACCGGCGTCATTGACCAGATGGGTGCCGCTGACGTGGAGCTTCGGGACAGAGGCTTTGGAACGAAGTGCGCTGCCGGGAAGCAAAAGCAGGGCAAGAAGAAGCAGCAGCCCTGGAAGACGGAAATGTGCGCTTCGTTTTGCAGGATGAGATTGCAGAGATGTAAAAGATACCTGAGACATATGAAAAACTCCTTTCCTGTTCTAGATGCCTGCCGGGTCAGCATCACGGATAGATGGCCGGGCGGGTGTGGCGAATAACCCAGCCTTCCGCCTGTTGAACCCAGGCTTTTATAGTAAGTGTAGCGTGAAATATAGAAGAATGCAAATGTTTTTTCATAGCGGTGAACAGCAACGATCTGCAAGTTGACTTCACAGCTGCCATGAAGTATAATTTGGACAGTTTTCTGGCTGGCACATTAGTTGCCGTGAGGAAGGATTCGTGTACGGAGATGGAAAGACATCCTGTGTGACTTTACAGATAGGAACATTTCAGTACAGCAGATGCGAAAAATGCCGGGATAAGGGAGGAAGCGAACCGGATGAATCTATTGAATATCGAGCATGTGAGTAAAATATTTGGCACAAAAGTGATTTTTGACGATGTATCGTTTGGCATCCATGAGGGAGATAAGATCGGCATCATTGGAATCAATGGCACGGGAAAAACGACACTTCTGAATCTGATTGCGGGGACGGAGGAACCGGATGAAGGGAAGATCGTGCGGCAGAACGGATTGCGGCTGGCGTATCTGACGCAGACGCCGGTGTATGAGGCGGAGGATACCATTCTCTCCTATGTGCTGCGGGGAATCGATGAGACGGATTATCTGGCAGTCAGCGAGGCGAAAAGTGTGCTGAACCGGCTGGGACTTTCTGATTTTGAGGAGCGGATGGCGCAGCTCTCCGGCGGGCAGCGGAAGAAGGCGGCGCTCGCGCGTACGATTACCGGTTCCTTTGATGCGCTGCTTCTGGACGAGCCGACCAACCATCTGGATCAGGAGATGCTGCAGTGGCTGGAGGAGTATTTAAGAAATTATCGCGGTACAGTGATCATGGTGACACATGACCGGTATTTTCTCGACCGGGTGAGCAGCAAGATTCTGGAGATCAGTCACGGGAGCCTGTATGCATACGAGGCAAATTATTCGAAATTTCTGGAATTAAAGGCACAGCGCGAGGAGATGGAGCTGGCAAGTGAGCGGAAACGCCAGAGCATCCTGCGCATCGAACTGGAATGGGCAAAGAGGGGCTGCCGCGCGCGGACGACGAAACAGCGGGCGCGCCTGGACCGCCTGGAGGCGCTGAAGAATGGGACGGCGCCGGTCACGGACGCGGTGGTAGAGCTGGATTCCGTGGAGACACGGATGGGCAGGAAGACCGTAGAGCTGCATCATATCAGCAAGCGCTATGGGGACAGGACACTGATCAGAGATTTTGACTATATCGTGCTGAAAAATCAGAGGCTCGGCATCATCGGGCCGAACGGGTGCGGAAAGTCAACGCTGCTGAAGATCATCGCCGGGCTGGATCAGCCGGACGGCGGAGAGGTAGAGATCGGTGAGACAGTGCGCATGGGGTATTTTGCGCAGGAAGTGCCGGATATGGAATCGGATTGCCGGGTGATTGATTATATCCGCGACATTGCGGAGTATGTGCCGACAAAAGAGGGGCGGATTACAGCGTCTCAGATGCTGGAGCGTTTTCTGTTTACGCCGGATATGCAGTACGCTCCGGTGTCGAAGCTGTCCGGAGGAGAGAAAAAGCGGCTGTATCTTTTGAGCGTGCTGATGCAGGCGCCGAATGTGCTGGTGCTGGATGAGGTGACGAATGATATCGATATCCCAACGATGACGATTCTGGAGGATTATCTGACATCGTTTTCCGGAATCATCATTGCGGTATCCCATGACCGCTATTTTCTGGACAATATTGTGGATCGGATTTTTGAATTTGACGGGGACGGGCATCTGCAGCAGTATGAGGGCGGCTATACAGACTATCTGGAGGCAAAGCACGCACGCGCCGGGCTTCTGTCCCGGACGGGAGAGCAGAGAGCAGCAGGAAAGGGGAAGACTGCAAATACAGCCCAGACGCCGGAGGCAGATGCTGCAGGGAATAAAGGCCAGGGAAAAGCATGGAAGCAGAACCGTCCTGCAAAGCTGAAGTTTTCGTATAAGGAGCAGCGCGAGTACGAGACGATTGATGAGGAGATCGCGCGTCTGGAGCAGAAGGTGGCCGCGCTGGATGCGGATATTCTGGCAAATGCGACCAATTCCGGGAAGCTGAATGAGCTGACAGTGCAGCGGGGGCAGGCGGAAGCAGAGCTGGAGGAAAAAATGGAGCGGTGGGTCTACCTGAATGATCTGGCAGAGAAAATAAATGGGAATAAATAAATCGTTAAACTGCTCAAACAACACCCTTTTTACAGCTGCTCCGGTCTCTTGGAGCCAGGAACTTGTAAAGACTTATTTTACGGGCTTGTAACCGTTCGGGCATACTTCTCTGGGGAGTAACTGACAGAGCAGTAACAGAAGTAAAACTTTTTAGCGCAGGCTTTTTAGAAAAAGGATTGCTTTTCGACAAGACGTGTGCTATAGTAACGACATGGTAACAGGTGTCGGTGCCGTCTGGGGCATCGGTGAAAAGGGAAACAGGTGCAAGTCCTGTACGATCTCGTCACTGTGATCAGTATGCAAAAGCCACTGCGGAAAGCAGATAAGCCACTGGGAGACTGGGAAGGCGGTTTTTGCGGGAAGCTGAGAGTCAGGAGACCTGCCTGTTATTGGTACAGAAACGTAAGCTGGCTGTGGCGCGCGGCGAATGCGGAAGCGGGCTATGCAGCCGGAGAGGTTTCAGATCACGAGGAATTGGTCGTACCGGAGGAAGTTTTTTCCTGTGCGTTCCTTTGCCCCAGGCAGAGGATTTTTTTATATGGATTTTTGAATACGAAACATGAAAAACAAAATGGTAAGGCAATGGCAGTGGGCGGGACAATGGCCGCAATGCTGCTGATGGGCACGCTGTCTGCTGTTACGGAGAAAGTGACCAAAGCGGTGACAGAGGCGGAAGAAGCAGAAGAGGAGACCGAGGTTTATACGGGGGATGCATCGATGGATAATGTAAGAAATCAGGATGAGATTGGCGAGAAAGAGCTGCTTGTTGTCAGCTTTGGTACAAGCTTTAATGACAACCGCAGACTGACGGTCGGCGCGATTGAGAATGCAATTGAGGTTGCGTTCCCGGAGTATTCTGTGAGAAGAGGCTTCACAAGCCAGATTATCATTGACCATGTAAACAGACGTGACGGCGTCAAGATCGACAATGTGACGGAGGCGCTGGACCGTGCGGTAGCCAATGGCGTCAAGACGCTGGTGGTGCAGCCAACACACCTGATGAACGGTCTGGAGTATGCGGATCTGAAGAATGAGCTTGCAGCGTATGCGGACTCCTTTGAGAAGGTGGTACTTGGCGAACCGCTGCTGACGACCGGCGAGGATTTCACCGCGGTTGCGACTGCAATTACCGACTGGACAAAGGATTATGACGACGGCGAGACCGCGATTGTTTTCATGGGTCACGGCACAGAGGCAGAGTCAAATCAGGTTTACCAGAAAATGCAGGATGTTCTGGCTGAGGGTGGTTTTGCGAATTACTTTGTCGGCACGGTAGAGGCGACTCCGTCTCTGGACGACGTGCTGGCGGCGGTTGGCAAAGGCGAGTATAAGAGGGTGGTACTGGAGCCGCTGATGGTCGTTGCAGGCGACCATGCGAATAATGACATGGCA
Source organism: Lachnospiraceae bacterium UBA7160 (assembly GCA_002491565.1). Classification (GTDB taxonomy): domain Bacteria; phylum Bacillota; class Clostridia; order Lachnospirales; family Lachnospiraceae; genus Choladousia. The sequence goes on from DKWE01000010.1 coordinate 4,866, forward strand.
GGCGACGGGGACGGTGCATGGAAGAAGACCTTTGAGGATGCAGGCTATGAGGTAGAGTGCCTGGTGCGCGGCCTCGGTGAGAACGAGGCAATTCAGCAGCTGTATGTACAGCATGCACAGGCAGCCGCTGATCAGGTAAAGGAACGGCGCTGAGAAATACCTGCCTGTCAATACAGAAGGAAATTCTACATTTGAGATTCCTGTGATAGGTATGGCTTAGTAACCGCTGGACTGTAAGAGGGTGTTGCAAAACTGCCGGAATCTACATTCTATGGTATACAACCACTTGGTTAAACTACCAGAGTTTGTAGCCTTGGAGTATTTTGCAACACCCTCCTAAATTTTCTCTTGACAAATTCTGTTTCTGGTTATATGATAGCAAAGTCAGATAAATAAGTTTCATGCAGGTGTGGTTCAATGGTAGAACATCAGCCTTCCAAGCTGAATACGTGGGTTCGATTCCCATCACCTGCTCTTTTTTTATTCTCCGGATGTCGCGAGCGCACTGTTATCCAGTATCTGCTTCATCTCGTTGATCATTTCCTCATCTTTCAGGCGGAAACGCACTTCCACGCGCCGGGAGGCATCCATGTCAATTTCTCCATTTGCTTTATAGACCGGATTACTCATCGAGTGGCCGTTCGAGGTCAGCTTCTGCTTCAGATTGTTCAGTTCTTCTTCTGAGAGGAATTCCTCTGCGCCGGCGAAGAGGTAATCCGCAACAGCCATAGCGCGGCTCTGCGAGAGCTGCAGATTGTACAGATACTCTCCCTTCGTGTCGGTGTAGCCGTCGATACTCAGCTCTGCGAGATAATCCTGATACTGGTTTGCCATCAGCACCTTGCAGTAGATCGGGAGCACCTCTCCAAGCATAGCGATACCTTCCTCTGTCAGTTCACTCTCATTGTACCCGAAGAGCACGTTGGAATCCAATGCGATGGAGCCGGTGGATTCGTCGATGATGACGTTCAGATTGTGCTGGTCAAATTCATTTTTGAGCGCGGCAATCAGATCGGCTTTGACTCCAATGATCTGCTCCAGTTTCTTTTGCTGCGCAGCCATCAGGGACTCCTGCTCTTCCAGAGCTGCTTGTTGCTGCAGCATCAGCGCATTCTGATCCTCGAGCTCTTTTTGTGAGGCGGCAAGTGCCGCGGAGGCGTCATCCAGCTGCTCCTGCTGGGAGAGAACGAGCGATACCTGCTTATCCAGCTCTGCCTGCTTCTGCGCCAGCAGCGCTTCCTTGTCATCCAGTGCGAGCTGAGCCGCGTCGATTTCACTTTCCCGCTGGGAAAGCTCCAGTTCCAGCTGGGTCTGAGTTTTTTTGTGTGCCTGTTCCTCCAGCAGCTTTTCCTGGTAGTTTTTCTGCGCTTCCATAAAGGAGATGCACATTACCAGGACGAAGAGGAGGAGCAGACCGGCCATCATATCTGAATAGGAGCGCCAGATATTGTGGCGTTCGTACGTTTTCTTATGTCGTCTTGATTGCATGAGATCCCTTCCTTATTTTCTTCTGCCAAAGAGGCGCGGGCGGCTCACCTGTTCAGAAAGCTCATTCAGCTTCTGTATTGTCTGGTGAAGCAGTTCCAGTGTCTCTTCGCTTTCAGACGGAGAGCCGTCTGCTGTACTGGAATCCGCAGCCTGCAGTCTCTTAAGTACCTCCTGCATCTGATTGGAGAGGCGCGTCAGCTGGTTCCGCATCTCAAGGTTTGACTGAACCGGCCCCATTTTTGCGATCTGATCCGAGTAACCGCGCAGCTCCTCGCTGTTTTTCTCCCAGATGTCAGAGAATTTTTCGATCGACTGGTACATAAAGCGGATGTAATCCTGATAAGCATCCTTCTGCTCCTGATTGATCTGCTGCGCATCCTTCTGCGCGGCAGACAGGCTGCTGATCGAGTCAGACAGATAGGCTTTTGTCTGCGAGGTGGTGTCCTGCAGGGAGGCGAGTGTCTGGGTCACAGTGTCCTGCAGAGAGGTGAGTGTCTGCTGCATCCGCCCGATAGTGCGGTCCATGAATTCCGTATAGCTGGACTGTGACTTGGTAAGCTCTTCCACAGTCCGTGTGATCTGCTTGAAATCAGACATCAGCTCAGTACGCATCTGGCGCGTGACAGCCTGGCAGACATTTGTCAGAAGTTCTTCCTGGCTGGCAGTGAAGGCGTCTGTGACCTGCTGGAAGCCATCGGTCATACGCCCGAATGCCGGGATGATAGCCTGCTCAAAGCTCTTGCCCATCTGCTCGACAAAGATGCCGGTGAGATCATTTACGATCGACTCCTGATCCTTCTGGTGTTCCAGAAGCTGCGACAGGGAACTGACCTCGTATGGCGGGCGGACATTCAGATAGTAGGCGTCCAGAAATTCGTCCAGCTTCGCAGAGAGGTTGCTGAATTCACTGCGGAGATTGAAAGAAAAGGAAAGAGACAGTGCAATTCCATAAATGGAGGTAATAAATGCGACCTTGATACCGTTGATCAGGGGTGTCACAGACCCGGCCATCTGTTCGTAGCCGGACGGGTCGAATTCACGAAGACCCATGACCAGGCCGACAAAGGTGCCGAGGATACCGAGGCTGGTCAGAATGTCCGGAATCGTCTCCAGGATCCCCCTGTGAACATAGGTATCGATTGCATCCTCATTGATGTAGTTCTGGATATCACAGCCGCCGTTCGGATTGCGTTTGACCATGCGGCAGTAGAGCTGATAGCAATTGTCCAGGAACGGATTCTGGAAAAGCGGGAAAGCTTCGGACTCGGAAAGCTTTGCGCCATCACCAGAAGCCTTATTGACTGCATTGACTCCGCGTGCGAGTGCTGTTTCTGCCTGAATCAGTTTGCGGAGGCCGACGAGATAGGATGCGGCGATCATCAGCAGCATGACTGCGAGAAAGCCGAGATTGAATAAAATGGTGCTGTTGCCAGCGTCACGGCTGACGTAAGTAATCGCTACGCAGACTCCGACCGAGAGCGCCGCACCGAGGACAGAGATGGTTCTTCGGATGTACAAAACAAGATCCTCCTTTGCATAGATAAATTCGCCCCGTCGCGTTCTGTCTGGGGCTATTTATGTCATTTTACAAAAATACTTGAGGGAAGTAAAGTGTTTCGGGAAAGATTAAGAAAAAATGTTGCGGGGTATTTCCCGTGAAGGGAAATTGTGGTAGAATAAATGCGATTCACGGTTAGCTGGCATCGGATGAATGACAGCCATCTGCTGAAGCGGAGGGCAGACTGCACTGCAGGCTTAATCAGGCGCTTTGATTTAAGGGTATGGTGTCAGTAGAGAAGAGGCAGCATAGCTGCCGCGGGGAGACGTGGAGGTTATTTTTATTCAGAACAGGGACGACTGCGTGGCGGATACATGAGGAGGAATTTACTATGACAGCAGAGGCGAAAGTAAGAGTCAGAGAGTTATTGGATGAGGCGGTCCGGGACGGCGTGACGGCTGGAGCGAGCATCAGCGTACGGCAGGATGGCGAGGAAATTTTATATGACGCAAGAGGATACGCCGATATTGAGGCCAAAAAGCCGATTGAGCGCGATACGATTTTCCGCCTGTATTCGATGTCCAAGCCGGTGACTGCGGCAGCGGCAATGATTTTGATGGAGCGGGGCGTACTGGATCTGGCGCAGCCGGTGGCGGATTTTCTGCCGGGCTTCCGGGAACTGACAGTAGAGCGGGATGGAAGGCTGGAGCGGATCCAGACGCCGGTTACGGTGCTGAATCTTTTGAATATGACGTCGGGCCTGACCTACGGCGGGGTGGAGACGCGCGCGGAGCGGATGACGGCCTCCTATATTGAGGAATGCTGTGCGCGGCTGCATTCGCCGCAGCCGGTCACGACGGTGGAGCTGGCAAATCATCTTGGGACACTTCCGCTGTCGTTCGTTCCGGATACTTCGTGGCGTTATGGCCTGTCTGCGGACGTTCTCGGCGCGGTGATTGAGGTGGCGTCCGGTATGAGCTTTGGCGAATTTTTGAAGAAAAATATCTTTGATCCCCTCCGGATGCAAGATACGGCTTTCTGGGTGCCGGCGGAAAAACAGAGCAGGCTTGCAAACGCATACGAGACCGTGCCGGGAGAGTCGATGCGGCTGTATACCGGCGATAATCTTGCTGTTTCCAATACGATGGAGCAGCCGCCAGCCTTTGAGTCCGGAGGAGCGGGCCTCGTATCGACTCTGACTGATTATATGAAGTTTGGGCAGATGCTTTTGAATGGCGGAGAGCTGGACGGGATCCGTGTCATGAAAGAGCGCACGGTGCAGTTTTTGACATCCGGGACACTGACACCGGTACAGCAGAAGGACTTCCGCAGCTGGGTTGGACTTGAGGGATTCACCTACGCGCATCTGATGCGGATTATGAATGATCCGGGTTCCGCGGCGATCCTTGGCAGCCAGGGAGAATATGGCTGGGACGGCTGGCTTGGATGTTATTTTGCGAATCTTCCGAAGGAGAATATGACTATCGTGATGATGATGCAGAAACGGGATGCCGGGACGATACCGCTGACACGCAGGATCAGGAATGTAATACTTGCATTATAGACTAACTAACATGCCTGCTTCGCAG
>DKWE01000081.1:0-383 GCA_002491565.1 Lachnospiraceae bacterium UBA7160
GAATATAGAAATCCTTCATGCGGATATAGTCTTCTTCATTGAAGAAGCGCTCTTTCTGTACGCGGGTCATATAGAGCAGATCAAGCTCCGGAAGCGCATCCTCAAGCCGGATTACTTCCTTGAATTCCTGATTGTTCTTGCGCAGAACATCATCGCGGATATAATCCGGGAGCCGCAGCTCTTCCGGAGAAATCAGGATGAAGCGCACATTCGGGTAGCGGATCAGCGCTTTGATCAGAGAGTGGACCGTCCGGCCAAACTTTAAATCTCCGCACAGGCCGATTGTGAAATTTCCGAGACGGCCCTTTTCCTGGCGGATGGTCAGAAGGTCTGTGAGGGTCTGGGTTGGGTGCTGATGTCCGCCGTCCCCGGCGTTGATGACC
>DKWE01000081.1:679-6341 GCA_002491565.1 Lachnospiraceae bacterium UBA7160
CCGCCGTCCCCGGCGTTGATGACCGGGATAGAGGAGTGAAGGGATGCAACGAGCGGGGCGCCCTCCTTGGGGTGGCGCATCGCGCAAATGTCTGCATAGCAGGAAACGATGCGGATCGTATCAGAAACGCTTTCCCCTTTTGCAGCGGAGCTGGAATCAGCCGAAGAAAAACCAAGTACACTCCCGCCGAGATTCAGCATTGCTGCTTCGAAACTGAGGCGGGTGCGGGTACTTGGTTCATAAAACAGGGTAGCGATTTTTTTCCCTTCGCAGGCATGTGCGTACTTTGCGGGGTGGGACTGAATGTCCGACGCGAGATCAAGAAGCTGATCAAGCTCTTCCACAGAAAAATCCAATGGACTCATCAAATGTCTCATAGTATCCTCCTTTAGCATGAATCATTATGCATTCTCCTAATCTTATCCTATCCTCGGCAGAAATTCAAGAAGAAAATTTGAAAAGTGTAAAAATGAATTGAATCCTTGGAAGATATTCGCTATAATGGTCAAAGGCAACGGTCCGCTGCCAGGATTCAGAGATTCTGATGAGCCGGTCGGGACATAAAACCAGGGAACAGCTGACACTCTGGCGCTGGCTCTGCAGCAGCGGTTCCTGCAAGGGAGGAAACTATGACATATAAAGAAAAAAAGAGATGGGCTTTTTTGGGTCTGCCGTGGACGTTCACGGAGTATACTGTCACAGATGAGATTATTACTGTGAAGTCCGGTTTTCTGAACCGGGTAGAGAATGACTGCTACCTGTACAAAGTAGTCGACGTGCGGCTGGAGAGCAGTCTGATGGAGCGAATCTTCGGGCTTGGGACGGTGCACTGCTTCAGCGGGGACGTGACGAATCCAGACCTGAGGCTGCAGCATATCCGGAATGCGAGAACGATCAAGGACTACATTCTCCGGCAGTCGGAAGAAGAGCGTCTGCGGCGCAAGACACTGAATACGCAGAGTCTGGATGGTTCTCCTGCGATGGAGGCGATGGGCCAGATGGACAGCTGTGACCTGTAGACCAGGACCATCATGCCAATTCGTCAGCCAGCATCATCCAGCTCAGAGTGCGCTGAGGAAGGACCTACAGGGGACAAGGTATCGGATGCGTTCGGATGCTGTTAGCGGAAGGATATTGGGGTAATTCGCGCAGGAATGAAGCGCATGACCTTTCAACGCTTGTATCATACTATACAGAAATATAAAGTTGAAACTCAGAAGATTTTTGGTTACTGTTCACGCATCGCGAAGCGTGTCATTGTTCGCGGCCGGAAAGACCGTGAACAGTAAGATTTTTGTATGAGGAATCGTCGGTCCTGTCTGGCCAGAATGATCCGCAGGCGGTTTTGCTGGCTTTCATGGAGACGGGCCTTTCCTTGGAAATTTCAGATAGAAAGCAGGAAGAAAAAGTGGGGAATCAGTTACGAGAGGAAATTGAGAAGCGGCGGACCTTCGCGATTATTTCGCATCCGGACGCGGGAAAGACGACACTGACGGAGAAGTTTTTGCTCTACGGAGGAGCAATCAACCTCGCCGGATCCGTAAAGGGAAAGGCGACTGCGCGCCACGCAGTGTCAGACTGGATGGAAATCGAGAAGGAACGTGGTATCTCTGTCACATCCTCTGTTTTGCAGTTTAATTATGGCGGATATTGCATCAATATTCTGGATACGCCAGGGCATCAGGATTTCTCCGAGGATACGTACCGCACACTGATGGCAGCGGATTCAGCGGTGATGGTGATCGATGCGTCCAAGGGCGTGGAAGCGCAGACGCGCAAGCTTTTTAAAGTCTGTGTGATGCGCCATATTCCAATCTTTACATTTATCAATAAGCTGGACCGCGATGCGAATGATACATTTGAGCTGCTGGATGACATCGAGAAGGAGCTTGGCATTGCAACCTGTCCGATTAACTGGCCGATCGGCTCTGGTAAAAATTTCAAGGGTGTCTACAATCGCGGGACAGGGCTGGTGACGACCTATACCGACACGATGAAGGGTACAAAGATGGGAGTCGCGACCGAGATTGATGTACACGCGCCGGAACTGGAAGCGTTTATTGGAAAGGAAAATAAAGAGAAGCTGCTGGATGAGATCGAGCTGCTGGATGGCGCTTCTGCGGAATTTGACCAGGAGCTCGTCAGCAAGGGAGAACTCTCCCCGGTCTTTTTCGGGTCGGCTCTGACCAATTTTGGCGTGGAGATTTTCCTGAAGCATTTCCTTGCGATGACGATGCCGCCGCTTCCGCGCACGGCAGACTGCGGAGTCATCGATCCGGTAGAGACGGATTTTTCTGCATTCGTATTTAAAATCCAGGCAAATATGAATAAGGCGCACCGCGACCGGATCGCGTTCATGCGGATCTGTTCCGGCCGGTTTGATGCAGGGATGGAGGTTTACCATGTCCAGGGAGAACGGAAGCAGCGGCTTTCCCAGCCGCAGCAGATGATGGCTTCGGAACGCCAGGTCATCCAGGAAGCGTATGCAGGTGATATCATCGGCGTATTCGATCCCGGCATTTTCTCCATCGGAGACACGATCTGCATGCCGGGGAAGAAGTTTCAGTATGAGGGCATTCCGACCTTTGCGCCGGAGCATTTTGCGCGCGTGCGTCAGCTTGACACGATGAAGCGGAAGCAGTTTATCAAGGGGATCAGCGAGATCGCGCAGGAAGGTGCAATCCAGATTTTTCAGGAGTACAATACCGGTATGGAGGAAATCATCGTAGGAGTGGTCGGTGTCCTGCAGTTTGACGTGTTGAAATACCGCCTGGAAAATGAGTACAAGGTGGATATCCGCCTGGAGGAGCTCCCTTACGAGTATATCCGCTGGATCGAAAACGAGGAGATTGATCTGAACAAGCTGGTTGGCACCTCCGATATGAAGAAAATCAAGGATCTGAAAGGCCGTCCGCTGTTACTCTTTATCAACAGCTGGTCGGTCGGCATGGTGCTCGACCGCAATAAAGGGCTGGTATTGTCGGAATTTGGAAAAAATTAGGAGCGGAAAAAGAGTTTGCAAATGCTTTGTGTTCTTGTTATAATGAGACAGGTTAGCTGTCGGTATTGTCATGCGCACAGGGCAGAGATGGAGGTTATTCTATGGAAAATGCAGAAGTTCACACACATAAAATAGAGACAGAAGAGAAGTTTGGCGAGGTCCGCATTGCAGATGAGGTAGTGGCAATCATTGCCGGCCTGGCGGCCTCTGAAGTGGAGGGGGTAGCCTCCATGGCAGGAAATGTGACACGGGACCTGATTGAGAAGCTCGGAATGAAGAGCCTTTCAAAGGGTGTGAAAATCACGATGGACGAGGAGACGGTTCGCGTCGCTCTGGCGATTAATATTCGCTATGGATACAATGTCCCGACGACCTGTACGCAGATTCAGGACAAGGTAAAGACGGCCATCGAGACGATGACGGGCCTTACCGTTGCGGAAGTGAATGTCAAGATCGTCAATGTGACGATGGAAAAGGAAAAGTAAGACGGAGAGGCTGCCAGGAGGCATCAATACGGCCGGACCGGTTGTGCATGCCAGGCAGCTTCTTTTCATCAGGATGAAATCTGTTTCGCAGGCATTTTGCTGATGCGATGAGATACCAGCGTTTCTGGCCGGATGCGGAGGACGCAGTTTGCGCCAGGGCATTTTGGGTAAGAGAAAACCAACAGGGAAGGTAGCGGAGAATGAAACGAAGTGAGATAAGAGAGCATGTGTTCCGGCTGACGTTTGCAGGAAGCTTCCATACGCCGGACGAGCTGCCGGGGCAGCTGGAAGCCTATTTCTGGGAGCCTCCGAAGGAAGCAGGACAAAAACCAGACCGGGAGGAAGGCGAGCTGCCACAGGCATCTGAGACGGAAAAGCAGTACATTCAGCAGAAAGCGGAGAAGATCTGCGCGCTGGCGGAGGAGCTGGACGGCAGGATCAACGCAGTTGCGAAAGGCTGGAAGACAGACCGTATGGGAAAGGCGGAGCTTGCGATCCTGCGCCTTGCGGTCTACGAAATGAAATATGATGAGGATATTCCGGAGAAGGTAGCGATCAACGAGGCGGTCGAGCTTGCCAAGAGGTATGGCGGGACGGACTCGCCGGCGTTTGTGAACGGAATACTTGCAAAGATCGTTTGAATTTGGAACGCGCCGGTACTGCTGGGAGCAAACACATGGAGGAAAGATGCAGAAGGTTTATTCAGTCGGTCAGATCAATCAGTATATCAGCCAGGTGCTCCGGCAGGATTTTATTCTTGGCAGCGTCAGTATACGGGGAGAGGTATCGAATGTCACGTACCATACCTCCGGACATGTCTATTTTTCCCTCAAGGATGAGGCGGGAAGAATTGCCTGTGTCCTGTTTGCGAGTGCCCGGAGCGGGCTGAAGTTCCGCCTGCGGGAGGGGCAGCAGGTGATTGCCAGCGGCCATGTGGATATTTTTGCGAGAGACGGGAAATATCAGCTCTATGTGAAAAGCGTCCGGCAGGAGGGGGCAGGCGCGCTGTATGAGCGCTATCTTGCCCTCAAGGAAGAACTGGAAGAGATGGGGATGTTTGCTCCGGAGTACAAGAAGCCGATTCCTGCGTTTGCGCACAGCCTGGGGATCGTCACTGCACCGACCGGGGCAGCGGTCCATGACATCATTCAGATTTCCACCAGGCGCAATCCGGGTATCCGGATCATTCTGTACCCGGCGAAAGTTCAGGGAGAGGGGGCTGCTAAGAGCGTGGCGGCCGGAATTGTGGCGCTGGATGCGCTGGGGTTGGATGTGCTGATCGTCGGGCGCGGAGGCGGGTCAATCGAAGAGCTGTGGGCATTTAATGAGGAAATCGTGGCGCGCGCCCTGTTTGAATGCAATACGCCGGTGATTTCGGCGGTCGGGCATGAGACGGATACGACCATTGCAGACTTCGCGGCAGATCTGCGCGCACCGACTCCCTCCGCGGCAGCGGAGCTTGCCGTATGTGATGTGCGGGCGCTGCTGTCCCAGCTTATGCTAAGCCGAAGCCGGATGGAGCGCCGGATGCGCAGGCAGATAGAAGAAGAGCGGAACCGGGTGGCACAGCTGCAGCTTGCGCGGCTGATGGAGCGAATGCTGGAGGAGAAGCGCAGCCGTCTGGAGCGTTACCGTCTTCAGCTCAGGTATGCGAGTCCGCGGCAGCGGCTTCTGGAGCAGCGGCAGTATTTGTCGAGGCTGGAGGATGCACTGCGCCGTGCGATGGGCGAGCAGCTCCGTGAACGCAGACACCGCATGGAGCTTGCAGGGGAGAAGCTGAAACGGCTTTCCCCCAGGGAGAAGCTGTCCGGCGGCTATGGCTATGTAGTAGGTCCGGACGGGAGACGCATGGTATCTGTGGGACAGGCGGCACCTGGAGACACCCTGCAGATCTACCTGGCGGACGGGCGCCTGGAGGCGACGGTTTCAGAGATCAAAGCGTGGTAAAAGGAGGCAGAGTGTATGGAAACAGAAAACAGAAAGCCAGACAGTCCGGAAGAATCAGAGGAAGCTTTGTCTCTGGAGGAGTCATTTTCCAGGCTGGAGGAGATTGTAGAGGCGCTGGAGCAGGATGCGCTTCCGCTTGAGGAAGCCTTTTTGAAATATCAGCAGGGGATGCAGCTGCTCAAGCGCTGTAATGAGAAGATAGACCTGGTAGAGAAAAAGGTTCTGGTCA
>DKWE01000081.1:6579-20049 GCA_002491565.1 Lachnospiraceae bacterium UBA7160
GGTAGAGAAAAAGGTTCTGGTCATGAATGGAGATGGCGGATTTGATGAATTTTGAAGAAGAAATGAAAAAACGCGTCACAGAAGTCAAGGGTGTCATCGCGGGATGTCTTCCGCAGGAAGAAGGGTTCCAGCGCACCTTGCTGGAGGCGGTAAATTATAGTATGCTTGTGGGCGGAAAAAAGCTCCGTCCGCTTTTGATGCAGCAGACCTATGTGATGTTCGGCGGGAATCGTCCGGTGATCCGTCCGTTTTTGGCAGCGATTGAGATGATTCACACGCACTCGCTGATCCATGATGATCTGCCGGCGATGGACAACGATGAGTATCGGCGAGGAAAGAAGACCACGCATGTCGTCTATGGGGAGGCGATGGCAATCCTGGCAGGCGATGCGCTTCTGAATCTTGCCTATGAGACAGCGGCGAAGGCATTTGATCTGGAGCCGGGCAATCCGGCGGTGGGCCGGGCCTTTCAGATTCTGGCGGCGAAGACCGGGCTGGATGGGATGATCGGCGGCCAGTCTGTGGATGTGGAGTGTGAAGGACGGACATTGAATGCAGAGCAGCTTGGCTTTATTTATCGGCTGAAAACAGGAGCGCTGATCGAAGCGTCCATGATGATTGGCGCGGTGCTGGCGGGCGCTTCGCAGGAGGAAGTGGAGACTGTTTCGCAGATTGCAGCCAACGTCGGAATGGCATTTCAGATTCAGGATGATATCCTGGATGTGATTGGTGATGCCGATGAGCTCGGAAAGGCGACGAAGAGTGATGAGAAGAATCACAAGACAACCTATGTGGCGGTTATGGGCCTGGAACAGGCGCAAAGGGATGTAGAGCAGTATTCGAACGAGGCAGTGCGGCTTCTGGATAGTCTGCCCTATGAAAATGAGTTTCTCCGCGAGCTGATTCTGCACCTGATTCACCGGAAAGCATAACGCATACGGAAGAAGCATAGGGCGAAGCATAGGACGAAGGGCGGTGAACATACTGTTAGAGCGGATTGAAAAAGCAAATGATATCAAGCAGATTGAGAGGGAAGACCTTCCTGCGCTGGCGCAGGAAATCCGGGATTTTCTGATTGAAAAAATCAGCAAGAGCGGCGGACATCTTGCCTCAAATCTTGGTGTGGTGGAGCTGACCATTGCCTTGCATCTGCTGCTGGATTTTCCGGAGGATAAGCTGATCTGGGATGTCGGACACCAGTCATACACACATAAGATTCTGACCGGGCGCAAGAATGGCTTTGATCAGCTGCGCAAGTATGGCGGGATGAGCGGGTTTCCAAAGCGCAAGGAAAGTGACTGTGATGCATTTGACACAGGACATAGCTCCACTTCTATCTCGGCAGGGCTTGGCTATGTCGAAGCGCGGGATCTGCTGGGAGAGTCCTATACCGTTGTCTCGGTGATCGGGGACGGAGCTTTGACTGGAGGAATGGCCTACGAGGCACTGAACAACGCTTCTCAGCTGAAGACCAATTTTATCATTGTGCTGAACGACAACAATATGTCGATTTCAGAAAATGTCGGGGGCATTTCCGCTTATCTGAGTAATATCCGGACAGCGGATTCCTATACGGATCTGAAACAGGGCCTGGAAAATACACTGAATAAGATTCCGGTGTACGGAGATAAGCTCGTGCGCGGGCTGCGCAATACGAAGCAGGGGTTGAAGCAGATACTGGTGCCTGGTATGTTTTTTGAGGAGATGGGGATCACGTATCTTGGACCGGTGGACGGGCATAACATTGGACAGATGGTGCGTGTCCTGCGCGACGCGAAGCGTGTAAACGGCGCGGTGCTTGTCCATGTCGTGACGAAAAAGGGGAAGGGCTTTGGTCCTGCCGAGCGGATGCCGTCCCGGTTTCACGGTGCGGAGCCGTTTGATCCGGAGACGGGACTTCCGTGTGCGCGTAAGAAAAAGGCATCGTACACAGATGTCTTTTCTACGGTGATGTGTAAGATGGGCGCGCGGGAGCCAAAGCTGGTCGCAGTTACCGCCGCTATGCCGGATGGTACCGGACTGAAACGGTTCCGGAATATGTACCGTGACCGGTTCTTTGATGTCGGGATTGCGGAGGGGCATGCGGTGACGTTTGCAGCCGGTCTGGCTGCCGGCGGCATGAAGCCGGTGGTTGCGGTCTACTCCTCCTTTTTGCAGCGGGCGTATGACCAGCTGATCCATGACGTCTGTATTCAGGGACTTCCGGTTGTGTTTGCTATTGACCGTGCGGGACTGGTCGGGAGCGACGGAGAGACCCATCAGGGGATCTTTGACCTTTCCTATTTATCCAGTATCCCGAATATGTGCGTGATGGCTCCGAAAAATAAATGGGAGCTGGCTGATATGCTGAAGTATGCGATTGCGTATGAGGGGCCGATCGCGCTGCGTTATCCGCGCGGAGAGGCGTATGACGGACTTGCGGAATTCCGTGCTCCGGTTGTGTATGGGAAGAGTGAGGTGCTGTATGACGAGTATGGGCTTGCCCTTGTGGCGGCCGGCAGCATGGTGAAGACTGCGATCGAGGTGCGGGAGCTGCTGAAGAACGTCGGCTACAGCTGTACAGTTGTGAATGCGCGTTTTATAAAGCCGTTGGATGAGGAACTGCTGGACGACCTGGCAAAAGACCACACGCTGGTAGTGACCATGGAAGAAAATGTCAAAAGTGGCGGGTTTGGCGAGAGAGTGCTGGAGTATTACAATGAGACAGGTGCAGAGGTACAGGTGATGCAGGTCGCGCTGCCGGATGATTACATTGAGCATGGGAATGTAGACGTGCTGAAGCAGGAGGCATGTATCGATGCGCAGTCGGTTTTCAAGCAGATTGTCGTGCGGTACCGGCCATAGCGATATGTGAATTACAGCCCTCTGCGTTGCCTTCCTGCTAAAGCGGCAGAACTGCGGTGCAGCGTGGAAGGGTATGAAGCAGATAGGAGCAAGGAAATGAAAGAACGATTGGATGTCCTGCTGGTCGGGCAGGGCTATGCCGCATCGAGAGAGAAAGCGAAGGCTATGATTATGGCCGGGGAGGTGCTGGTAAACGGGCAGCGGGAAGATAAGGCAGGGACGATGATTGATGTAAAATCCGTGCTTACTGTGAAAAGCCGCCCGCTGAAGTACGTAAGCAGGGGCGGGCTGAAGCTGGAAAAGGCGATGAGTCATTTTTCCCTTTCTCTGGAGGGCAAGGTGTGTATGGATGTCGGCGCGTCGACCGGCGGTTTTACGGACTGCATGCTGCAAAACGGCGCGGTGAAGGTCTATGCGGTGGATGTCGGGCACGGGCAGCTGGACTGGAAGCTGCGGAATGATCCGCGTGTCGTCTGTATGGAAAAGACAAATATCCGGTATGTGGTTCCGGAGGATATCGAGGAGCCGCCTGCTTTCGTGTCGATTGACGTATCCTTTATTTCTCTGACAAAGGTCCTGCTTCCGGTGCGGGCGCTGATGACCGGGGACGGGGAGCTGGTCTGTCTGATCAAGCCTCAGTTTGAGGCAGGCCGGGAAAAGGTCGGGAAAAAGGGCGTTGTCCGGGATCCTAAGGTGCACCTGGAGGTGATCGAGAAAGTCATCGGATATGCCGCTTCGATTGGACTTTCCTGCCGTGAGCTGGAGTTTTCTCCGATCAAGGGACCGGAGGGAAATATCGAGTACCTGGCGCACCTGCAAAAGCTGCCGGACGGGCAGATAGCGGAACCATTTTCCGGTGACGCGGAGGCCGTCGTGGCGCAGGCACACGAGACACTGGATGTATGAGGCTTAGAGAACCAGATGGATACGTTTTATATTATTACGAACTGGAGCAAGGATCCGGAGCTTGAGACGGCGCACGCGATTCAGCAATATCTCGAGGGAAAAGGGCGGCGTTGCTATATTCAGGCGCAGAAAAACAGCGGAGCAGCTGTGCGGGAGGCAGGGCTGCCCTTCACATATAAATACACAGATGCGCAGCAGATACCGGAGGATGTAGAGTGTGTGCTTGTACTTGGCGGCGACGGGACACTTCTGCAGGCAGCCCGGGATCTGGTAGACCGGGAAATTCCGCTGTTTGGTATCAATATGGGAACCTTAGGGTATCTGGCGGAGGTGGACTGCAAGGGTATACGCCCGGCGCTCGACCGGTTGATGGCGGATGAGTACACCGCAGAGCGGCGGATGATGCTGTATGGGCAGGCATATCACCAGAACCGGAGACTGCTTGGGGATATTGCGCTGAACGATATCGTGATTACCCGGAATGGGCGCCTCAGGGTTGTGGATTTCAATGTTTATGTGGACGGGGAATTCTTAAGCTCGTTTACAGCGGACGGGATCATCATTTCTACGCCGACGGGCTCAACGGGCTACAATCTCTCCGCAGGAGGTCCGATTGTAGCACCGGAGGCTTCGCTGATGCTGCTGACTGCGATTGCCCCGCATACCCTGAATTCGCGGCCAATCGTTCTTCCGGACGCGGTAGAGATTGCGATTGAGATCGGAACCAGTCATGAAACCGGGGTGGACGGAGCGGAGGCAACCTTTGACGGCGACACCTCGGTTAAGCTAAATGCGGGGGACCGGATTCTGATCACAAAGTCTGACCGGCAGGCACAGCTGGTGAAGACGAAAAATACGAGCTTTTTGGAGAGGCTGAGAGAAAAGATGAGCCGGAGCTGAGAATGGAGGAGGTCGGAAATGAAAATTGGCAGACATGCCAAAATTGTGGATTTAATCGCAAAGCATGACATTGAGACACAGGAGGAGCTGGCGGATTATCTGCAGCAGGAGGGGTACCGCGTGACACAGGCGACTGTCTCCCGCGATATCCGGGAACTGAAGCTGACGAAGGTTGCGACGGAGGATGGGAGACAGAAGTATACGCTGATGCAGCCGAAGGAATCTGTGCTGAATGAGAAATTTCTCCGGGTTTTGCGGGATGGCTTTGTGTCCATGGATATGGCACAGAATATTCTCGTGATCAAGACGGTTTCCGGCATGGCGATGGCTGTGGCCGCCGCCGTTGATGCGATGCACTGGTCGGAGGTCGCGGGCTGTATCGCTGGCGACGATACGATTATGTGCGCAGTCCGCAGCACGGAAGATACGGTGCGTGTGATGGCCAAGATCAGCCAGATAGTCAGTGCGTAGGGGAGTGTTTGCGGCTGCTTTTGGGAGCGGCAGCGGCAGACAATTGTAGAAGGAAAAAGGCAGCGGTCAAGTTGCGCTGCGAGGAGAGAGCGCAGGAAAAAGAAATGTTAGTGAGCTTACATGTGAAAAATATGGCCCTGATCCGGGAGGTCGAGGTTGAGTTTGGAGAAGGTCTGAATATCATGACCGGCGAGACTGGTGCGGGAAAGTCAATTGTCATCGGCGCGGTCAATATAGCGCTTGGCACTGGGAATTTCCGGGACTATGTGCCGGAGGACGCTGATTACGCGCTGGTCGAGCTGGTGTTTGTGACAGACAGCCCCCGCGTGCGGCAGATGATGCTGGCACAGGAGCTGCCATTTGAGGACGGGCAGATTATCGTGACGCGCCGTTACCGGAGCGGCCGGTCCTCCAGCAAGATCAACGGCGAGACGGTGTCGGTTTCCTTTGTGCGGGAGCTGGCGCAGGAGCTGATTGATATCCATGGGCAGCATGAGCATCAGTCGCTTTTGTATGAAAAGAATCACCTTACCATTCTGGACGAGTTCGCGCACGACAGGCTGGAAGGACGGCTTGCGCGCTGCAGGGAGCAGCATCGCAGGTATCTGAAAGCACGGAAACGGTGGCAGGATGCGTTTTCGGATGAGGCACAGCGCGCAAAGGAACTGGATTTTTTGCAGTTTGAATTGCAGGAGATTGAGGCGGCGCAGCTTCGCGTGGGCGAAGACGAGGAGCTGGAGAACAGCTATCGACTGATGGCAAATGGGCAGAGGATTCTGGAGGCGCTTGCGGAAACCGGGAGTCTCACGGGGGCGAACGGATGTGCAGGAGCCAGCGATGAGATCAGCCGCGCAGTCCGTGCGCTTGGCACTGTCCAGTCCTATGACGGGCAGCTTGGCGAGCTGGCAGGATCACTTGCGGAAGTAGAGGATCTGCTGAATGATTTCAACAGAAGTCTCTCGGAGTATATGGATGTTTTTTCTTTTGATGAACAGGAGATGCGCGAGACAGAAGAACGTCTGGATCTGATCAACCGTTTTAAAACAAAATATGGAAATACCATTGAGGAAATTCTGGAGTTCGCACAGGAAAAAGCAAAGCGCATTGAAGTACTGATGAATTACGAGGATTATATTGCAGGGCTTCGGAGAGACTATGAGAAAAGCCGCGTGGAATTTCTGAAGACCGCCGATGAAATTTCTAAAATTCGGAAAGAATGCGCTGCTGATCTCGCGGAACAGATTCGTCTTGCGCTGGTGGATCTGAATTTCCTGGATGTGCGTTTCGAGATCGAGTTTCAGGAGCTGCAGGAACCGAATGAGAACGGAAAGGATGAAATCTGTTTCCTGATTTCAACGAATCCCGGACTTCCGCTGCGGCCGCTTGCCAGCGTCGCGTCCGGTGGTGAGCTTTCCCGTATCATGCTTGCGATTAAGGCAGTGATGGCGGATAAGGATGCGGTAGGAACGCTTATTTTTGATGAAATTGATACCGGAATCAGCGGCCGGACGGCACAGAAGGTGTCGGAGAAGATGGCGCTGATCGCGCACAGCCATCAGCTGCTGTGCATTACACATCTCGCCCAGATCGCGGCGATGGCAGATTTTCACTATATTATTGAAAAGAAGCCAGCGAACAGCAAGACGGTGACGAACATCGGCCGGCTCTCTGAGGAAGAAAGTGTCAGCGAGCTGGCGCGCATTCTGGGCGGCGCGCGCATTACGGAGACAGTGCTCGAGAGTGCGAGGGAGATGAAAGCGCTTGCCCGGAGTAAAAAACAGGCAATCCGTCTTTAGTCTGCCAGCCATGCATTTCTTTGTTTGGCTTAGAAAGTTTTTTGCTTCCATCCCATCTCATTCCGGGCGAGGTGTCTGCGGGAAAGTGTCTCTCATTGTGGCACCCTGATCTGCCCGAACGTGGAGACTGGGCTTATTCTCCATGTTTGAAATCGCATAAATTCCACATACTGAATGCAGAGCAACGACCGCTCTGCATTCTTTGAATTTACGGGGTATAAGGATCACTCATCCGCTTATGTGCATGCACAGATTGGATTTGGACCTCTTGTACCTGGTATTCTTTAGATTTCAGACTGTGAGGTGCAAAAGATGAACCGAAGGAAAAAATACCGTTTTTTAATCTGTGCTCTGCTTTTTGTAAGCCTGGCAGGGCTGGGATTTGTGAGTATCGAGGCATTGAAAGCACAGATACCAGATACGCTGTTTCTTGAGGAGGGAGATGCGGCGCCGGAGGTGTTGCCATACCCCCTTAGTTTGTTGGTAGAAGAGCATTTCGTGTCAGAAAAAGGCGATGGGGAAGGAAGTTCACACGCAGGATCGGCGGTACAGCAAAAGGAGCGGAAAAGAATCAATCCTGAGTCGGAGGCTGTGTTGGAAGCCGACGTGCTTTTGCAGGAGAAGGGAAACGTTCCTGCTTCCAGTTCCAGGACCGTGGAATACACACTGTTCGGGAAAATCCCGCTAAAGACTGTCAGCGCGCAGGTCGCAGACCCGCCGGAAGTCTACGCAGGCGGCATTCCGATTGGAATCTATCTGCGTACCAATGGCGTGCTTGTCGTGGGGACAGGAGAGATCCGGGGACTGGACGGAAGCCTCTGCTGTCCGGCAGACAGAATCGTAAAATCCGGCGACTACATCAAAGCAGTAAATGGCAGAGTGCTGTCCACAAAGGAAGATCTGGTTGCCTGTGTGAGTCAAAGCGCGGGAGCCAATCTGGTGCTGGACATCGAACGGGATGGAGAAGAGATTAAGCTGAAGATTTCTCCGGTCCTGGATGAAACCGGCACCTACCGTGCCGGCATCTGGGCGCGAAATGACACACAGGGCATCGGGACTCTGACCTTCGTTGATGAGGAAGGCCGTTTCGGAGCTCTGGGCCATGGCATCAGCGATATCGATACAGGGGAACGGATGGAAATTTCCGGCGGTACACTTTACAGTGCAGAAGTGATATCGATAGTAAAAGGAAAGCAGGGCATTCCAGGAGAGCTGGCCGGACTCATCCATTACAACGAGGGCTACAAAATCGGGACGATTGAGGAAAATTCCGCAAACGGTATTTATGGAACGGTCTCTGGCTTCCCGCTCCTGGCGGACCAGCTGCAGCGCTATAAGGTCGCCTACCGCCAGTCAGTAGAAAAAGGTCCTGCCAGCATTCTCTGCTCGATCGACGGCCGGACCAGAGAATACCAGGTTGAAATCGAAGAAGTCCGCCTGAACGGCAGCGATATCAACAAAGGCATGATCCTGCGCGTTACGGACCCGGAGCTTCTGGAACTGACCGGGGGGATTGTTCAGGGGATGTCCGGCAGCCCAATCATCCAGAACGGCAAACTGATCGGCGCCGTGACGCACGTATTCGTACAGGATTCCACAAAAGGGTATGGGATTTTTATTGAGAATATGCTGGGGTTGTAATATGTGTATATACACGAAACGGAGTGTCTTATAACTATGACAAAGAAATCTGAGGAATTCGGAATATAAAAATGGTTCTGTTGTAACGAATTACCAGTATGAACAGAATACCCATAGCGACAGCCAGTTTCTGCAGGATATAATCCTGATAGTTCAAATGACGTTTAAGTATCTGATATTACATGCATTTGAGGGTTTTATGTATCTGATTAGTATTATGGCTCCATATTCAAGAAAGATTATTTCCTGGGGGCTCCGTGATACACTGGAGGCTTTCATTGTATCACGGAGCCCCCAGTGTTGTAAAAGCAAAGGCAGAGAGTGGGAATAGTGACAATTTTAGATGTTAATCTATAAGAAAATGTAAGATGTCTTGACAGCAGGCGACTCATTTGATACAATATGACTGAAATGGAAAAACGGTCAAACGGTGGTGACAGCTATGGCAAAAGCATTTTCGCAAAAGGAAACGGATTTGATTCTGAAAGATCTGAAGGCGTCTGCCCGGAAGTACGCAGTTTCCTGCGGGATGCGTAAGATTACGGTAGAGGAGCTTGCAAAGGAAGCGGGTATATCCAAGGGTGCTTTTTACAAGTTCTATCCCACTAAGGAGATGCTGTTTTTTGAACTTCTGGAGGAGCTTCACAGTGAAATCTATGAGGCATGTGCGGATGTCTTAGTGCAAAATCAGGGGAAGCCGGCATATCAGAGAACTGCAGAGACGGTACTTGAGGCTTGCAAGCTTATGGGGAAGTCTGGAATGATGGACTTTCTGGAGCAGGATGTTCCGTTTTTACTTCGCAGGATCCCGGCGGAGGTGCTGGAGGAACATTATCATGGAGACGAGGTTCATATCAAGGAACTTCTGGAAAATGCTGGTCTGATGCCTGAAGGCAGCATGGAACTGGCGGCCGCAACAGTGCGGGGCCTGTTCCTGACAGTTTCTCACAGGGATCACATTGGACCGCTGTATCCGCAGGTTTTAGAGGCCCTGGTATATGGAGCTTGCCAGCGATTGTTCCCGGAATAAGTCAAATACCCCACTGCAAGCAACGGGGCATTTGGTTTACGCTGCGGGAATAGAAATTGAAATTGGAAAAGCCGCTCACTTCTGCGGAGCGGCCTTTTTCAGAAATATAGGTTAGTAGTAACTAATGAGTAGGAGGAAGAAAAATGCTGAAAATTACACTGAAAATTGACGGAGTGATGTGCGGCATGTGCGAGAGCCATGTCAACGACGCGGTGCGTAAAGCCTTTCCGGTGAAAAAGGTCACATCATCCCACAGCAAAGGAGAGACTATGATCCTGGCAGAGACAGATATTTCAAAGCAGCAGCTTCGCACAGCCATTGAGCCAACCGGATATCGTGTATTGGCAGTCAATAAAGAAAATTACAAGAAGAAAGGATTGTTCGGCTTTCGGAAATAACCGGCCGGACAGGTGAAAAAGCGATGTCATTTGCAGTTTTGCAGGGTGTACTGCTGCCGTTTTTGGGTACGCCCCTGGGTGTGGCCTGCGCCCTGTTCATGAAAAAACCTTAATCCCTTGGTACAGCGGGGGCTGACCAGCTTTGCCGGAGAGGAGCCGAGAGCTCCACAAAAAAGACAACGATGCTGGCGCTGGATGTAGCGCTGGGGTAAAGGAGACGAATGAAATGATGATCAACAAGCGGCTGATCGGTACGGTCAGCGAGAGTAAAAAATATATTGCCGGGAATGTGGCGCTGCAATGGTGCTCCCTGGCGGCTAATATGGTGCTGATGACAGGCATTGCCTCCCTGCTGGCGGCTTTGTTTTCCGGAAAGGTCGATTCCAGACAGTTGGCAATGACGGGAGCCGTGGCGGCGCTTTGTCTCGGGGTGCGCTTTGCCTGTACGCTGGGGGCGTCCCGAATGGGGTATCTTTCCTCCAAGGCGGTGAAAAAAACGCTGCGGGAAAAGATCTTTTTTAAACTCCTGGAGTTAGGCAATGCTTACCAGGAAAATGTGAAAACCTCGGAGGTGATCCAGGTAGCTGTGGAAGGGGTGGATCAGCTGGAAACCTACTTCGGGGCCTACCTTCCCCAGTTCTTCTATGCCATGCTGGCGCCGCTGACACTGTTTGCCTATCTGAGCTTTGTGAATCTGCCCTCTGCCATCGTACTTCTTATCTGCGTGCCGCTGATTCCGATTGCCATCGCGGCGGTGCAGACCTGGGCGAAAAAGCTGCTGGGCAAATATTGGGGGCAGTACACCGCTTTGGGAGATACCTTCCTGGAAAACTTGCAGGGTCTCACCACCTTGAAAATCTATCAGGCGGACGCATTCAAGCACAAGGAGATGAACGCCGAAGCGGAGAAGTTCCGGAAGATCACCATGAAGGTGCTGACCATGCAGCTCAATTCCATCACCATTATGGATTTCATCGCCTACGGCGGCGCGGCCCTGGGAATCATTCTGGCGGCGACTCAATATCGGGCGGGCGGAGTGGGCCTGACGGGTTGTCTGCTGATTATTCTTCTTGCGGCGGATTTCTTCCTGCCCATGCGGCAGCTTGGCTCCTTCTTCCATATCGCTATGAACGGCATGGCGGCCAGCGATAAGATTTTCCGGCTGCTGGATCTGCCGGTGCCGGAAAAGAAAAGTCTTGCCTGTCCTCATGGGGACATTGTGTGCGAAAACCTCTCCTATTCCTATGAGCCGGAGCGGGAGATCCTCCACGGAATCGACCTGCGCTTCCCCGTTGGAAGCTTTACCGCTATCGTGGGAGAGTCCGGTTGCGGAAAATCCACAGTAGCCTCTATCCTAATGGGGCGGAACAAGGGCTATACCGGTTCCGTGACTATCGGCGGCAGGCAGCTGCGGGAGATCGATGAAAGCAGCCTGATGCGGGAAATGACTTACATTGGTCATCAAAGCTATCTGTTCAAAGGAAGCGTGCGGGACAATCTGCAAATGGGCAAGCCGGATGCGGATGATGCAGCAATGTGGACAGCGCTGGAGCAGGTTCGTCTGGCAGACTTCCTGAGAAATGAGCAGGGACTGGATACCCGACTGACGGAAAAAGGCGGCAATCTCTCCGGCGGTCAATGCCAGCGGCTGGCGCTGGCCCGGGCGCTGCTCCATGACAGCCCGGTCTATATCTTTGATGAAGCCACCTCTAACATCGATGTGGAGAGTGAAAACGACATTATGGAGCGGATCCACGCTCTGGCAAAGGAGAAAACCGTGATCCTCATTTCTCACCGTCTGGCAAATGTAACAGCAGCGGACCAGATTTATGTGATGGAGCAGGGGTGTATCGCGGAAAGCGGCAGCCATGAAGTGCTGCGAAACAATCACGGCGTATATGAAAAGCTGTGGAATGCCCAGCAGACGTTGGAAAACTTCGGAAAGGACAGTGACGTACAATGAAAAAACGGAGTGGTTTTACCGTTATGGCACGGTTGATCGGGTTAGTGTGGCCATTGGCTGGCTTCATGGTGTTGGCGATTTTGATGGGCCTGATCGGACATCTATGCGCCTCTTTCATTACAATTTTCGGCGGCTTTGCGGTTTTGAATCTTCTGGGGCTGGACGGACCCCTTTCCCTGGGGGCGGTATTCGCCTGCGTGCTGGCGTTTGCCCTGCTGCTGGCGGGACTTCGCTACGGGGAACAGGCCTGTAACCATTTCATCGCCTTCAAGCTGCTGGCGCTGATCCGGGACAAGGTGTTCCTTGCCCTGCGGCGGCTGTGCCCTGCCAAGCTGGAGGGCCGGGACAAGGGGGACTTGATCAGCGTCATTACCTCGGATATTGAACTGTTGGAGGTGTTCTATGCCCACACCATTTCCCCGGCGGTCATTGCATTTGTGTTTACGATTTTGATGTGCCTGTTTATCGGCCGCTATCATTGGTCACTGGGACTTCTGGCATTGGCGGCGTATCTCGTAGTGGGGATCGCCGTGCCACTGGTGGTTTCCAAGGCCAGCAGGGACGACGGTCTGCGGTTTCGCACTAAGTCAGGGGAACTGTCCGCCTTCCTGCTGGACTCCCTGCGAGGACTGCCGGAGCTGCTGCAATATGGGCAGGGAGAAAAGCGTCTGGCAGCTCTGAACGATCAGACCGACGCCCTTTCCGGGGATGAGGAGCGGATGAAGCGAATTTCCGGAAGGAACTCTGCTGTCACCGGCATGATTATCCTCCTGTTTGACCTTGCCATGCTGTTTACATCGGCGGGGCTGTATGGGAAGGGCGCTGTTGGCTTTGACGGCGTGCTGATTCCCACGCTGGCGCTGTTTTCCTCCTTTGGGCCGGTTTCGGCTCTGGCGGCTTTGGGCAGCACCTTGCAAAATACTTTTGCCGCCGGGAACCGGGTGCTGGATATTTTGGAAGAAAGCCCGGTGGTGGAGGAAGTGGCCGGGCAGGTGCCAATCACTTTCCAGGGTGCGGCGGCGGAACAGGTCACCTTCTCCTATGGAAATGAAACCATTCTGGATCACCTGTCCATTGCGGTTCCTAAGCAGAAAATCATCGGTATTGTTGGCAGGAGCGGCAGCGGAAAGTCTACCCTTCTGAAGCTATTCATGCGGTTTTGGGAGGTGCAGAAGGGCTGTGTCAATATTTCCGGCCGGGATATCTCCTCCATTAACACGGTCAATCTGAGAAACATGGAAAGCTTTGTGACCCAGGAAACCCACCTGTTCCATGACAGCATCCGGAACAATCTCTGCATTGCCAGGCTGGACGCCACCGACGAGGAGATCATTGCCGCCTGCAAGAAGGCATCCATTCATGATTTTATCATGACGCTGCCCCAAGGCTATGACACGCCCGTGGGCGAGCTTGGAGATACTCTGTCCGGCGGGGAACGGCAGCGGTTGGGTCTCGCACGGGCGTTTCTCCATAATGCACCCTTCTTGCTGTTGGACGAACCCACCAGCAATCTGGATAGCC
>DKWE01000101.1:0-1539 GCA_002491565.1 Lachnospiraceae bacterium UBA7160
GGGTTCAAGTCCCATCTTCCGCATCAGATAAAATTCCCAGTGGTAAAAGTATTTTACCACTGGGAATTTTTTGTCCTTTTATACAAGTTATTCAGGTTGACTTTCGCGTTTTTGGGTACTCACCTGCCGTTTTCTCTCAAAAATTAAGGTCATAATTACCTTTTATAGAATCAGCATCAGCCGTTCCACCACAAATACGGCACAGCATGCCACAAGGGCTACTGTCACCAGGCTTTTCTCCTTGTAAGCGGCAACGAGCGCGGTCAGAAAGCCCGCGGCAGCGGAGATCGTGCTGTCGGTCGCGGACAGGATAGCCGGAAAGGTCATTGCTGCCAGGCAGGCATACGGGACATAGTACAATAACGATTTGATGTATGGGCTGGTGATTTCCTTCTTTACCAGCGCCATAGGAAGCATCCGGATCAGGTAGGTTACGCCTGCCATTACTATGATGTAGAGATAGATATTTGTTTTCATTTGTTATCTCCCTCCTCTTCCTTGACGGGGCAGACGAATGCTGCAATGCCAGCCACAAGCAACGTCGTAATGATAATCACGAAGCCGGATGAAATCTGCCTCAGAACCGGTACAACTGCAAAGAGAGTGCTGACTGCCATCGCACCGAGTACAACGCCAAGCACTGCCCGGTTCTTTTTTGCGGGTGGGATAATGACAGCGAGAAACATCCCGTAGATGGCTACGCCAAGCGCGCTCATCAGAAAGGCTGGCAGCAGATTTCCGGAGACCGCACCGACCAGCGTCCCCAGTGTCCAGCCCGGGATTGCGACACACATAGCTCCATAGCTGTACCAGGGGCTGATCTTTCCCGGCTGGCTTGCGCTTACGCCAAAGATCTCATCTGTAATTCCAAAGGCTACCAGGTAGCGGTGAATCCTTGCTGCGTTTCCCGGCAGCTTCTGGGAAAGAGAAAAGGACATCAGACAATACCGGAGATTGATGACGAGCTGTGTCAGCGCCATCTCCCAGAGGGAGCCCGCTGCGGCGATAATATCCAGACCCGCAAATTGCCCTGCGGAGGTCAGGTTCGTTAAGGAAATCAGCACCGCCGGCCACACCCCGATTCCCGCAGAGACGGCCATCATGCCAAAGGTAAAGGATACTGCAAAATATCCAAGGCCAATCGGAATCCCGTCACGGATACCACGCTGAAAGCTTTCTCGATCCATATAAGTTCCTCCCTTGCCGCAGCAAAAGCTTGCGCTTCAAACCGGCGCAGCTGTTTCCTGTAGTATAAGCTTCTCTGTAATGTAATTAACTAAATGTGTCCAAAAACTTATATTAACTCCTGCAGCACATGTTTCAGTGCCGTTTGCCATGCAATTAATGAGCGCTGAAGAGCTGCCTCCTGTGCACGCGCGGATTCATGCGCAGCATTCAGGTGCAAACAGAAAGCCAGAACTCCAAGACAGCAGAAAGGCTGAATTACCTGTATCGGTACTTCAGCCTAATCTATCCATGCGGAAGATGGGACTTGAACCCACACGAGCGCAATGCTCACAAGATCCTTAGTCTTGCTCG
>DKWE01000101.1:1862-48218 GCA_002491565.1 Lachnospiraceae bacterium UBA7160
TCTGCCAGTTCCGACACTTCCGCGCGACTTTTATATTATAGCAGGCAAATCCCTGCCTGTCAACAAAAATATTTTTCAGTAATACTGGCAAATAACTATGAGATGGCCGTGAACAGTGACAATATGAGTGCCAAAGCAATATCCATCCCTGGCACTCATACATAATAGCTCTCTCAATTTGTAGGAGACAAATCTCTCCCGAATCTGCTGCGAACGCAAAAGCGCTTACGCAACCTTCGTCTTAGCCAGCTCTACCAGCGTAGCGAAGCCCTCAGCATCATTCACTGCCATATCTGCGAGTACCTTGCGGTTCAGTTCAACGCCTGCCAGCTTCAGTCCATACATGAACTTGCTGTAGGAAAGACCGTTCAGACGCGCACCTGCATTGATCCGGGCAATCCAGAGCTGTCTGTACTGACGCTTCTTCTGCTTTCTTCCAGCATAAGCACTGGTCAGCGCACGCATCACAGACTGCTTCGCAATCCGGTACTGCTTCGATCTTGCTCCTCTGTAACCCTTTGCCAGCTTTAATACCCGATTATGTTTCTTTCTGGCGTTCAAACCGCCTTTAATTCTTGCCATGTCTTATTTCCTCCTTCGATTTCTGGTTGTATATCTGTCCTCGGCCGCACATCACGCGCCGGGCAGTCCACTGCTCTCTCCTGTGCTCTTCTATTTCAAACCCGGATAAACCGGAGCCAGAAATTTTGCTGTCTCACGCAAAATCCGGCTTTCATGAGCTTACAGGTACGGCAGGATCTTCTTCATGTTCTGAGCATTCGTCGAATCGGTAATCGTCGCTTTTCTCAGATTTCTCTTTCTCTTGGTGGACTTCTTTGTTAAGATATGGCTCTTGTAAGCTTTATTTCTCTTCAGCAATCCGGTTCCCGTTTTCTTAAAACGTTTAGCAGCTGCTCTGCTTGTCTTCATTTTTGGCATTGTATAATTCCTCCTTGTAGTTAAAATATCTGAATAACGCTATGAACGCTTTTCCATCAAAAACAGGGTAAGACTTCTGCCCTCCTGCTTGATTGGCTTATCAATCACAGCCACATCCTCCAGAGACTTTGCAAAATCTTCAAGAATATGGCGGCTTGCCTGCATATGCGCCATCTCGCGCCCACGGAAGCGCAGGCTGACCTTTACCTTATTTCCCTTCGTCAGAAACTTTCTCGCGCTGGAAACCTTCGTATTCAGGTCGTTTACATCAATATTAGGTGACAGCCGAACTTCCTTTATCTCGATCGTTTTCTGCTTCTTTTTGGCTTCCTTTTCTTTTCTCGCCAGCTCGTAACGATACTTGCCGTAATCGATGATCTTACATACCGGCGGCTTCGCCCCCGGAGCAATCTTCACCAGATCAAGCTCTGCCTCTCTCGCAAGCTTCATCGCGTCCCGCGCGGACATAATTCCAAGCTGCTCTCCGTTCTCACCGATCAGGCGGACTTCACGGTCCCGGATTTGTTCGTTGATCATTAATTCGCTAATGGTTCTGCACCTCCACACATTGATATAAAAAAGAAGTGGATCACATCGTCATCCACTTCAAATCCTCACACAAAACACACTGTCCGAAACAGCATGTGAATTGCTCCCGATATGAACCAATGGTCACGATACTTCCTTGTGCCATGGTGAGAGTGGATACTCTGCTTTCCTGTCAATTACAACCTTTGTTACTCTAACACAGTTTTGGGCGGCTGTCAAATACTTTTTATATATTATTTTACGCTCTCAACGAAGCGTACAAAGGCTGCCCGCCCCTCCGGAGTGCGCTTGTAGACACCGGCATGCTCCAGTACCTTGCTGAATACAAGACCAACTTCGTCCTCGATGAGCTTATCGACCGTATCAGCGTGGAAGGAGCCGTACTTTTCTTTCAACTCGTCGGCCCAGTCCGCGTGCTTCGCGAGCTCTTCGTCCGCGCGGAGGTCGCTTCCTGCCACGAGTGCTTCCTTCAGGCGCTCCAGCTCTCCCTTCAGACGTGCCGGAAGAACTGCAAGGCCCATGACCTCGATCAGCCCGATATTTTCCTTCTTGATGTGGTGCAGCTCCGCATGCGGATGAAAAACGCCAAGCGGATGTTCGCTGGTCGTGATATTGTTCCGCAGCACGAGGTCGAGCTCATACTTGCCGCTGCGCTTGCGTGCAATCGGAGTAATCGTATTGTGCGGTTCACCGTCCGTCTCTGCAAAAATGAAAGCCGCCTCATCCGTATAGCCGCGCCATGCAAGCAGAATGCGATCCGCCAGGTCTACGAGACGCTTCGGATCCTCGTGACGGATGCGGATCACAGACATCGGCCATTTCACGATGCCTGCCTCAATGTCCTCATAGCCTGCGAAAGATACCTCCTTCTCCACCGGAGCCTTCGCCATCGCAAACTCATAGCAGCCGCCCTGGAAATGGTCGTGGCTCAGAATCGAACCGCCGACAATCGGCAAATCTGCATTTGAACCGACGAAGTAGTGAGGGAACTGCGACACGAAGTCCAGCAACTTTGCAAACGTCGCACGCTCAATTTTCATCGGCTTGTGCTCGGAATTAAATACGATGCAATGCTCATTGTAATATACATACGGCGAATACTGGAAATACCATGGGCTGTCGTTGATGACTACCGGGATAATTCGGTGATTGCCGCGCGCCGGATGATTCAGACGGCCCGCATAGCCTTCATTTTCACGGCAGAGCAGACACTTCGGGTATGCCGTCTGCTTCGCAAGCTTCGCCGCCGCAATCGCCTTCGGGTCCTTCTCCGGCTTGGAAAGATTGATCGTGATGTCAAGGTCTCCATATTCCGTCTGTGTCACCCACTTGCGGTCCTTGCAGATGCGGTAACGGCGAATATAGTCCGTATCCTGGCTCAATTTGTAATAAAAATCTGTCGCCTTTTTCGGATCCTCCTGGTACAAAGCCCGGAACTTTCGGACGATGTTCGAAGGACGGTCTACCAGAAGCGCCATAACCTGTGTGTCAAACAAATCGCGATAACCCACTGTGTTCTCTTCCAGAAGTCCCTGCTCATACGCGTAGTCACAGATCGCGCCAAGCACGGACTCCAGCTCTCCGACCATCTTCCCATCGCCCGGCTCATAGCGAATGATCTGCGCCTCCGCCTGTTCATCAAGCACATCCAGCTTCAAATGCTCCAGCAGGCGGTTTGCCGTATACAGCGCATCCTCCCTCTCGATCAGGCCCGTCTCAATGCCATATTGGACAAGCTTCATAATATTCTCCTGAATCATACCCATGTCCTCCTTTATTTCCTATATAAGTCCAGTCTCAAAGCAAAAGCGGATAGACTATTCGCAGACCATTCCGGCTCTGCTTTCGAAACGCCAACAGGTATCTCCGCTGCCTCCCCCGGCAGGGTTCTGCGTGTGCCACTGCACAGGATGACAACCATCTTGCGCGTGCCGCTTCCTGCACAGCTTCTGTCGGTTGCTGTGGACAATCTCTATCATGCTACAGTTCCGCCGGTCCGGTCAAAAATATTTCTGAGAGTTCTCAGATGTCCAGACATTATTCCACTGGCAGTGGCGGCCAAACTGTAACTCTATCATACCAAAATATCTAAGAAAAAAACAGTCATAATATAGACATTTTACATGATTTCTGCTATTCTTTTACTAAATTTCTCATACGGCAACAGGCACGCCCGCCCAGCGGGCCAACTAAGGGGGAAAAGTGATGAGTGAAATAAAATTATATCGAAAACGGATTATCCCGGAGGAATGCATCCTCCTTGACCAGGATGTGATTCTGTACCGCGACCCGGAAGTCATTATCACCAAGTGGAATACGATCCACCCGAAAAAGACCCTGCACCACGGCTATTCCTGCTACTTCATGGAGCGCGGCTTCAAGGTCAG
Organism: Lachnospiraceae bacterium UBA7160; assembly: GCA_002491565.1. Classification (GTDB taxonomy): domain Bacteria; phylum Bacillota; class Clostridia; order Lachnospirales; family Lachnospiraceae; genus Choladousia. The sequence goes on from DKWE01000101.1 coordinate 5,738, forward strand.
CAAGTTTTATGACCACGAGGGCAAACTCATCAGCTGGTACTGCGACATCATTTCCCATACCTACGACCCCGCGACTGAGACCTACATCTTTACCGATCTGCTCGCGGATGTCATCATCATGCCGGACGGCTTTGTGCGCGTCGTCGATCTCGATGAGCTTGCAGATGCACTCCGCGACGGCATGATCACGCAGGAGCAGATGCAGCTCGCGCTGCGCCGCCTGGACAAGCTTCTCTCTCTGATCTACCGTGGCGGTTTCCCGAAACTGCAGAAATATATCGAAGATTACGAAGGACAACCGGCGGATTAACGGAAGTCCGGATACTCTATCCGGATCAGATGCAGGCCATGTGCGGGTGCGGTCTCAGCGGCGCGGCTGCGGTCCCTGGCTGCCAGAATTTCCGGTATGCACTCCGGCGCGAGCAGCCCGCCTCCCACGCGCAGCAGAGTTCCTGCAATGATCCGCACCATATTATAAAGGAATCCATTTCCGCGGATCCGAATCGTGATCCGATCCCCATCCCGCGTCACTGTCAGCTCATAAATCGTGCGGACACAGTTCGTCACATCCTCTTTCCGCGTGCAGAAGCTCGTAAAATCATGCTCCCCGACGAGATATTCCGCCGCCTGCTGCATTTTTTCCACGTCCAGATCCCAATAGTAAAACAGAGAATACAGCCGCTCACACGGGTCAGGAAAATGCCGGTTACAGATCCGGTATTCATAGGTCTTCACGGTTCGCTGAAAACGCGGATGAAAGTCAGCCGGCACCTCGCAGGAATCCTGGATGCGGATATCCTCCGGAAGCCTTGTATTGAGCGCATAGGAAATACGCCCGGCGGGCATCCGCGCAGACGTATCAAATACTGCCACATTTCCATCCGCATGGACGCCGGAATCCGTCCGGCTCGCGCCGATGACATGGATTTCCTCGCCAAGCAGCTCTGATAAGTGGCGATTCAGCACCTCCACAACCGTGAGGCCATTCGGCTGTACCTGCCAGCCGCAGTAATTTGTGCCGTCATAGGCGACAATCAGTTTCACTCGCTTCATAACATGTTCTCCCCGCCGCTATAGCCCAAGCAGCCGCTCCACAAGCCCGCTCCGACTGGCAAGAAACATGACAACCAGGTAGCAAAGCATAGACAGATACGCAAGCTTATCACGTTTTGCATAGATAAGCGGCTTCATTTTTGTCCGTCCCTCGCCGCCGTGGTAGCCGCGCGCCTCCATCGCCATCGCCAGATCGTTGGCGCGGCGGAATGCCGAGATGAAGAGTGGCACCAGAAGCGGCACCATATTTTTCGCTTTCTGAATGATGTTTCCGGAATCGAAATCCGCCCCTCGCGCCATCTGCGCCTTCATGATTTTGTCCGTCTCCTCCAGCAAAATCGGGATAAACCGCAGTGCAATCGACATTATCATCGAAATCTCATGCACCGGGACATGAATTTTTTTCAGAGGGCGAAGCGCCTTCTCCAGACCGTCGGTCAGGCTGTTCGGGGTCGTCGTCAGCGTCATCACAGACGAACCGACAATCAGATACACGAGCCGGATCGCCATGAATACCGCAGTCTCGATGCCCTCCTGCGTGATGGTCAGCTTCCAGATGCGGAGCACCGGAGTGCCGGGAATCAGAAACAGGTTGAACACGACGGTAATCATGAGGATCATGAGAATCGACTTCAGCCCCTTCAGCATAAACTTCAGCGGAACCTTTGAAAGCCGAATGACCGCGGCAAGCGCGAGGGTGGCCACAACATAGGCTTCCGGCGCGCGAAATGCAAACAGGGATACGATAAACACCATCGTCCCCGCAAGCTTCACCCGCGGATCCAGCTTATGAATCACCGAATCCGCAGGATAAAATTGTCCTAATGTAATATCTCTGATCATGGTTTCTTCCAATCCTTAGCGATTTCCAGTCAGCATCTGATACAGCCATCTGCCGGAATTAGAAAGATCCTCCATTGTAAAATCCGCCGTCTTACTGCATTCCGGGCGCACGATCGCAGAGGACTCGTCACAATTCGAAAGATTCCAGGCCGCACTGCTGATCTGATACCGGTCCAGCAGCTCCATCCAGGCTTTCGCCTCTTCCAGATTCAGATTGCCATTTCCACTCGCATCGCAGATGCCGTACTCCGAAACGAATACCGGAAGCCCGCCCTTTACAACTGTCTCCAGGCGGTCGCGCAGCTCCTGCTTATGGGTGCCTGCATAAAAGTGCAGTGTGTACATGATATTGTCATATTCTGTGATCGGATCCGCCGCAGCCTGGTCGACACACTGAGACCAGACCGGATTCCCAACGAGTACAACGCGGTCCGGATCGTTTTCACGGATGATCGGAAGAATCTCTGCCGCATACGCTTTCACATCCGCCCAGGTTGTGCTGCCGTTCGGCTCGTTGCAGATCTCATAGATCACATTATCATAGCCGGAAAGTTCCTTTGACATCTGCCGCCAGAATGCCTTTGCCTCTTCCTTGTGGAGATTCGGATCTCCGTCAGAAAGAATGTGCCAGTCAACAATCACATAGAGATCTGCTGCAGACGCATACGCTACGCCGTCCCGAATCAGCTGCTTCAGCGCCTCCGGATCACCGTCCGTGCAGTAGCCGCCCGGCTCTGCCGTATACATGGCAAGCCGGATCAGGTTTGCATTCCACTGCTTCCGGAACATCTGGAAGCAGTCCTCATTGATAAACTGCGGGTACCAGGCAATTCCGTGCGTACTGATCCCCTTCAGCTGCACCGGAGCGCCCGTCTGGCCGACAAGCTGTGCGCCCTCTACATGAAGCTTTCCACACACAGACGGCACCGCCAGCTGCTTTTCTTCGGCTGCAGCCTTCGCATGGCTGCCTGCGGCAGCTGCCGGCAAAACGACTGCAGCAAGCACCCCTGCCGCAACTGCGGTATATCTCAGAATGCGCGGAAGCATGGTCTGTTTTCTGTTCATGGTATTCTCCTTCCGCCGCTTGTATAGCGGCATATATCATAAAATATGTGAAGCGACCACTTTTCACGTAAAACTGAATCCATTTACAAATCACCTCCGTAGCTCTTGCCTTGATTTCTAAATCCAATATTCCCATTCCGCCACGAAGAAAACCCTAAAGTCAAAAACGCTGACTGCGGACTCAGCACTTCTTTGCAAGCGCCGCATAGATGGAATCCGCTGCCTCCTCCACAGTCGTGGCATCGGTATCTACCGGCCATCCCTGCCCCGCCAGGTCATGCATCAGATACGTCACCTGCGGCGCGGCAAGCCCGATCTGCTCCAGCTCCTGGTAGTGCTGGAAGACTTCGCGCGGTGCGCCGTCATAGCGGACCTCGCCCTTATTCATGACAATGATCCGCTCTACATACCGCGCGATGTCCTCCATACTGTGTGAGACCAGGATCACTGTAATGTGCCGCTCAGCATGCAGTTTCGCCACCTGATCCAGGATGTCATCGCGTCCCCGCGGGTCCAGGCCCGCAGTCGGCTCATCCAGCACCAGTACCTCCGGCTCCATCGCCAGTATCCCTGCAATCGCCACACGCCGCTTCTGCCCGCCGGACAGCTCAAACGGAGACTTTTTGTAGTGCTTTTCCTTCAATCCGACCTGCCGGAGCGCTTCGTACGCGCGGCGCTCCACTTCCTCGGGCGAGAGACCGAGATTCTTCGGGCCGAAGCAAACATCGGTAAAAACATCCACCTCAAAAAGCTGGTGCTCCGGATACTGAAAGACCAGCCCGACCTTGCTGCGCAGCTCACGCATGGGATACCCTTCTTCATAAATATTTCTTCCATTATAATAGACCGCCCCGCTCGTCCCTCTCAGCAAGCCATTCAGATGCTGAATCAGCGTGGACTTGCCGGAACCGGTGTGACCGATTACCCCGATGAACTGTCCGTCCGGCAGCTCCAGGTTTACATCCCGCAGCGCGTGGCGCTCGAACGCAGTCCCCTCACTGTAGACGTAATTCAAATGCTCTATTTTGATTGACATGGACGATTCCTCTCCTGTCTTTTCTCTTGCCGCCATCTGGCATTTGACCACAGCAGCATCTCATACACAACTAAATATTATTCCACCCTATAGTCCCAAAAATGGAACGTGGTTGGATGTCATTATGGACTTACTGCCTGCCCGCTCAGGAGCGCAGCTTTTCAAGCTCCTCTGCAAGCTCCTTCATCGAAAGAATCCCGTCCGGAAGCCCCACACCCTTCTTCTGCAGCTCATAGGCGACCAGCGTTGCCTGCGGAACATCAAGGCGGTAGGACTTCAGCTCCTCCACATGGGAGAAGATCTCCTTCGGCGTCCCCTGCATCACTACTTTTCCCTGATCCATCACGAGAACCTTGTCCGCCTCGATGACTTCTTCCATGTAATGTGTAATCAGCAGCACCGTCACATGCGCTCTGCGGTTCAGCTCGCGCACCGTGCAGATGACCTCCTTGCGCCCGTTCGGATCCAGCATGGCAGTCGGCTCATCCAACACAATACACTTTGGGCGCATCGCGACCACGCCAGCAATCGCCACGCGCTGCTTCTGACCGCCGGACAGCTTATTTGGCGAATGGGCACGGTACTCCCACATCCCGACCGCCTTCAGACTCTCCTCCACGCGCTTCCAGATCTCGTCACACGGCACACCCAGATTCTCCGGGCCGAATCCGACATCTTCATCCACGATTGTGCCGATGATCTGATTATCCGGATTCTGAAAGACCATCCCGGCCGTCTGGCGGATTTCCCATAGCTTTGACTCGTCCTGTGTGTCCTTTCCGTCTACATACAGAGTTCCCTCCGTAGGCAGCAGAATCGCATTGATATGCTTCGCAAGCGTCGACTTGCCGGAGCCATTGTGGCCAAGGATTGCCACAAAATCCCCGGTCTCCACGTCAAGATCCACCGCATCCACAGCCCGCACCGTCGACTCCGGATTGCCCTCCTCGTCGAATTTCTGATAATCATATGACAGCTTCCTGCCCTTGATAATTCCCACTTCTGCATATCCTCCCGTTCCGGTCCAGTCATCCTGGAGCCCCGCAGCCAGCCCAACTTTATCATAACCATCCGAAAGCTTACGCTTCCAGCCCATTGCGCGCACCTGGGCACCCGACTGCTCTTGTCACATCACTCCTCCGCCAGCGCCTCCTTAAACGCTGCCAGCAGCTCCCCGTATTCCTCATACGCCGGAATGTCCGGATACTGCGCACGGATCTGCTCGGTTGTGCGGAACAGGAAGCCGTGCTTTCCTGCCTGGATCATCTTCAGATCATTGTAGCTGTCCCCGCTCGCAACCGTCTCGTACCCGATCGACTGCAGCGCACGCACCGTCGTCAGCTTCGTGTCCTGCACGCGCATCCGATAGCCGGTGATCTCACCGTCCGGCGCCACCTGTAAGGTATTGCAGAAAATGGTCGGCCAGCCGAGCTTCTTCATCAGCGGAGCGGCAAACTGTGTGAACGTGTCACTGATAATGATGACCTGCGTCATCGCGCGCAGCTCATCCAGAAACTCCCGTGCGCCGGGCAGCGGATCAATCGTCTCAATCGTCGCCTGAATCTCCTTCAGCCCATAATGATGTTCTTTTAAGATTTCAAGCCGCCAGTTCATCAGTTTATCATAGTCCGGCTCATCGCGCGTCGTCCGCGTAAGCTCCGGGATGCCGCTCGCCTTGGCAAACTCCACCCAGATTTCCGGTACCAATACTCCCTCCAGATCCAGACATACAAGCTTCATATGATCCTCCCTCTGCTGATTCCCATCTTCTCAGCACGCTGTAAAAGCCCGTCAGAAACGCTGACCCGCACAGCAAAACAGCCCCCGCCTCCTGCGAAAATGCCATCTGCAAACACCGGCCAGAATTGCGAAACTACTACGTGTCACGTAATCTTTCCCAGTATATCTTATGAAAAAAAGCATGTCAAGCATCCATTCAAATCCAGAACCAAGCTGATCTGCATTTCCAACCATCTCACGTACAATAATATTTCGAAAGCTTTTTCTTATTTGTCTTTGAGCTGCATCATAGTTCTTTAAAAAGATACATACTTTTCCGGATAGTAACACTGATATCCCCACTTACAGCCGTAGTTCTCGCCTGCCTGCCGTCTTGCCCGCACCCGGTTCAGAAATTCCTGCTCTGACCGGCTACAATCGGCCAGGGTACGGGCCTCGCTGACCTCCTTTGCGCACTGTAAAATCCGCTCCCCGGTGAGTTCACGGCCGACGATCTTGAAGCTGTCGACGCCCATCCCGCACAGCTCATACAGCGCACACAGCCCGCATGCGTGATTCAGAAAATAATTCGCATAATTCCAGCCATTCAGTTCGCTTTGATACCGCCAGTCTAAATCCAGCGACTGCCCATACGCGCTCTGATAATCCCACTTCATCAGCTGAACTGCACCGCAAAGCCCGCCAGTCTCGTGGCTGTGAGTGCCCATACACAGTCCATTTGAAAATCTGCATCCGAAATTCATCCCGAATACCTCCAGCTCCGTATCCAGATTCTCCCGCAGCACACGGATTTCCCGTAGCGTCATGTCACGCGACAAAATAACACGGTCAACCTCATACTGTCTCAAAAGGTACTGTATGCTCTTCAGATTATAAAGTGCCATATTGGTGCTGAGGATCGCTCTCAGGTGCTCCTCCTTTGCATACTCCAGGCAGTTCAGCTCTGAACAGATCACACCGCTACCGCCGAGTCCCGCAAAATCATGTATAATCCGCCGGGCAATGTTCAGGTTCCTCTCATCCAGGTTGTGACTGTTTACAGTCAGGTATACTGGGCGTCCTGCCTGCCCCGCACACGCTATACTGCGTCCAAATGCCTCCCAGGAATGAAAATTCGCGATTCCCCTGCTGTTTCCTCTCGTATTATAATAGACTGTGTCGTTTGTCGCGCGGTACCATTCCTGATCCGCAATCCCCGCATAAAACTCATCAACATACTGGCTGAGCAAAGCTACATCGCAGCTTTCATTCAGTGGTGACATAATCCGAATCATTGCCGTCCTCCTTAAAAATCCCTGCCTGATTTTCACAATAGAGAACCGTCAGCTCCGGATTCACAGACAGCGCTTCTTCCAGGAATGCCTTTTTCCCCATCATGTACAGGCCGTTCTGCCAGTGATCAATTCTTCCTTGCAAAAAACCCGCAGAAGCAGTGCTTCTCACGCGGGCGCACTGCCTGCGGCACTGTCCAATACGGTAACGGTTTTCCTGCTTTGCCCCGATTCCGCCAAACTCGCAGAGCCTGCCGCAGCTCAAAAGAATATACGGAGCGTGAATCCAAAGCCGCAGCGATTTAGGCGCTCCTGCCAAGCTGCCAAAGCATTCCATCTCTGCTGCATACACTTTTTCCCGCTCACACAGCCTCCTCCATTCCAAAGTAAATAGTCCTGGTTCCTCCAGCACCCTCTCCTGCTCCCATGCCGTACCGGTTCTCGCATCGCGCATCCGCTTATCAAACAGCCGTCCCAGTATCACGGTTTGCCCAGCCTTCCGCGCCTCATCCAGCATTCCAAAATCGTTGACCACAATGCCGTCCGCTCCGGCTTGTGTGCAGCACTCCAGCAAGCTTACCGCTTTCGGCCACTGGCTCTCGCTGATATTTGGAAATGCAAACCATGCCTGCAGCCCTGCCGCTTTGATCTGCCTAACCTGCCATGCAGCCTGCTCGGGCTGTATGAAATCCAGCAGCCGACTGCACGTCTCGCTGCCGATCCGGACTCCGCTTACCACGGTGTTCGGCCAAGGCAGCCTCACAATAAGCAAACGTTCTGCCGGTCGGTCCATTCTCCCGTCACTCACATTCAGTATCAGCTTCGGCATACCCATTCTCCCCCTTCCCCACAGTCATCCTATATTTATAACAGGCGCCTGTGCTTCAGCTCCTCGTATCGGATCTCATTTATGACTGCACGCTCCGACGCCTCCAACAGTGCCGCGAGCATCTTCCCCGTTTCCATCGGTCTCGCATCCGGAAATTTCCTTGGATGTAAAAACAGGCAGTTCATGCGCTGCACATCAGCCAGAAAATAGCCGTGCCGTTCCATGTACCGCACGGTCTCTGCCGCATGAGACTCCTCTGTCTCAACCCACACTGCCGGGGAAAACTGGTACAGCAAAGAATCCATGCCGCGCAGCACCTCGAGTTCAAATCCCTCGGTATCTATTTTCACGAAGTCCACCTGCCCAAGCCCTGCTTCTCTTACATAATCATCCAGGGAAACTGCCTCTGCCACAGCATCCTCCGTCATTTCCTCATTTTCACAATAACAAAAAGAAGCATTCCCCAGACTGCTCCTCTCCACCGGCGCTGCCAGACGCACCTGGCCGCTCCGGCTCCCCGCTGCTTTCTGCTCGCAGACCACCTGACCGGCTGTATTCCTGGCAATATTTCTTTTTAACAACTCAAAATTTGCCTCATACGGCTCAAAGGCGACAATTTTCCCGGCGCTAGTATGCACAGCCCAGTAGATGCTGTGATTCCCCAAATTGGCGCCTGCATCCAGTATCACCTCTGCCTCCCGGTACCACGGCTCCCACCGCTCCAGAATTTCCTGTTCAAAGAAGCGACCGCTCTGCCTGATCCTCATAAAAATGTCATCCTCCCAGTATCCCTCAAATGTGACCGCCCCGATCTGAGCCAACCCAAATTCCATCCTGCCCTCCCATTACAAACCTGCATACCTGCCTGCGCAGACTGCGCCGTGCACAAAGCTCCCTCTAATGCATTCCCTGTCATAGCAAAACACCAGAGAGACATCGTCTGCCTCTCCGGTGCGCCATACATCATTTTACCAGTGATGATCCCAGGCATTATGGTCCCAGCTCCGACCATTATCCCAGTATCCTTCCTTCCACAGACTGCTAGCAGCCCGCATCGCGGACGCGCCTTCTGTGCAGAGCATCGTGCCATTTCCTACAGATACAGTGGTCTGCATACCCAGCTTTTCAGAAAAAACCTGCAGCTTCTCCATCAGATCCATTCTCGTCTCCTCCTTCCTCAAAATATTATAATACATACGCCCCAAGACCATGCTTTTCCATGCAAGTACATCGCATAACCTTTTGGCGCTTGTATCCTGTTATGGGTAAACCAGCCTGCATAGGCAGACTGGTTTGCCTCCTTTACAGTGAAGTCTCCGGCTCTGCCGGAAGATAAGGCGTGACCGCAGCCTCCCCGTACTCCTCATACTGTTTTCGCCAGATCCCGTAGCAATATTTTTTTGCCACACAGCCCTTACACTTTTCTGCCATCGGCGCAATATCCGGAACACTGACGGCGGATCGTTCCCAGTGTGCGTCGTCATAGACTCCATCTTTCCGCACAGGTCCTATACAAAAGCTCCAGTAATAGGGATCCACCGCGCAGAGCGGTATCTCCGCAAGTCTCACCTGCCCCTTTAGACCAGACGCCGGAACCACGTCAAGAGCCGCCTCCAGCTGCTTCTTGACCTCAGAAAAATCAATGCGGTACCGCTCGACTTGTTCCCGCGTCATCCCCACATAATCCATGGAACAGAACAGCAGATCCGCGTCCGCAGAAACGTGCTCCCGCACCCAGGCCGGATATCCGGCAAGCTCTGAGACATTATGCCGTCCGATTACACATTTTACAGTGACTGGCAGCCCCATCTCGCAGACTTTGCGCAGACCGCGCACGGAGCGCTCCTGGCTGGCAGCCACTCCCGTAAGCTGGTCATGGATTGCCGGGTTCAGACTGTGGACCGCCGTCACGAGCTGAAAATTTTCTTTGTGGACAATACCTCCGAATACCTGTTCTGCATAACCCCAATTCTCCAGGCGCATAGAATTCGACAAAATCGAAACCTGAACCTTCAGGCGGTCCAGTAGGCCAAGCACCCTCGCCAGATCACCGTACACCGTCGGCTCTCCGCCCGACACCGTGATATCCGTAATCTGATTCTCCAAGATGGTTCGTTCCAGCTTCCTCAGGTTTTCCTCGTAATCTCTGTCCTTGACCCGCTCCTCTTCAGATCTCGGACAGATCTGGCATCTCTGATTGCACCTCGCCGTCAATACGTAATACAGATGCTTCATTGCTTCCCCTTTCTTGCAGCACCTGGCTCAACAGTCAGTCCTGCGTACTGTCGGATTCCCGCCATTTCCGCTGCCAGCTCCGGAGCGTCGGTGATCAGCCGGATAGCCTGCTCATACAATGCCTTTGCCGAGGCGCAGCCACACTCATCCACGCCCTCAACACAGCCACGCTCATACAGAATTGCGGATGTGCACCCTCCCTGGCAGTAATACCACCACGGACAGCAGTCACACTCTGCTTTGTGCTTCTCCTTAAAGTATTCCTTTTTCCCAATTCCGGTCTGCACACTGTCCATAATATCCACACCGTCCTCTGCATTGCCAAGCTTCTCAGACGGGTAATCCACGATCTCACAGGGAAACATATCCCCGTTCTGGTCAAAAATCAGCATCCGGCGTCCACCCATGCAGCCATGCGATTTACAGATATTCGCATCCGAGCGGGCCAGCAGGTTTTGCAGCGCAGAGGTAAAATTCCCCTCCTTCACCTTCCTGCCCTGCAGCCACAGTTTTTTGAGCTTACCGGCTGTTTTTTCCACCAAAACTGAAATATCCTCCGCTCCCACCGCCAGAGACAGCGCTTCCCTGCGCCCCGGGGAATGCATCGGATTTATTTTCACGCTCAGATCCGGCAGCTCCTCCGCAAAAAAGTCCAGAATCTCATCGATATGCTCCAGCCCCGGCTTTGTGATGACACTGATCGAGCCGATATGCTTCACGCCATTTTCCCGCAAACGCTGGATTCCTTCCATCACCTGGTCAAAGGTAGCATGATCCCCGACATCCCGGCGCTGGCTGTCATGAATTTCCCGTGGTCCGTCAATGCTGACGCCGATACCGATGTTTGCATCGCGCAGCCGTTTCGCTGCATCCGCTGTGATACGCGAGCCATTTGTCTCGATGCTGATATTTACATCAAGCCACGGCGCGTCCCGGTTCATCTTCTCCCTTATATACAATACCTTGTCCAGCTCAAGCAACGGCTCCCCGCCCCAGGGCTGAATTGAAATATGCGTAACGCCATGCGCCTTACAGTAGGCGATCATCTTATCCAGAATGTGTTCCAGCATCTCACTGGAAATCCTTTTTCCTTCAGATTCCGGATTGCGCAGACAGTAGCAGCACGCAAAATTACAGGCTTGCGTCATATCGATCAAAAAGAAATCCGGTCTGACCCCTCTGTCGCAGGCTGCCGCCGGCCCGGCATTTGTCATACCGCGCGACACAAGCTTGCCGAGAAGTTCGCCGCTTGGAACTCCTGCCTCCATCTGCTCCGCCAGCTCTCTGTCAAGCATCATTCCTGTCCCAGACTCTCTGTTTAGTAAAAAGCATGTCTTCGCCCCCTCAAACAGATACAGCCCGGGAACCTCCAGTCCATCCACATACAACGGAGGTAAAACCTTCATTCTATCATCCCCTTTCTGATGAGAATACGCGTAAGCTCCTGTGCGTCTGACTCGGAAAGCAGTGTCTGAAGGTACGCCTGCAGTTCCTGCATCGTGGCTCCGCCGCCAAGCAGCTTGCAAAGTCCCCTGCACCACATAAGATCCGCCTCCAGACAAAGCTCTGTCCGGAAAACGCTCTGGCGCATCAGCAGCCCTTTTTCTTCCTCCTGTATCTGCGTATACGGCGAGACCCAGAGCTTTCCAACTGTATTGCAGTCATAAATAACCATAAAATATACCCCTTTCCATTCTTCTCGCTCAATGTCAGGCAGAATCCTTCCCGGATTCCTGTCCGCACCGCCACGGTAATGACACGCATCCCCACTATCCACATCACCACAACAGGGCATACGCCTTTGCTGTCTGTCTATACGGTCTCCTGCAGCCACGTCAGAAAAGCAGATACCTCAGCCCATGTATGAGAAAACCTGTAGCCACCAGCACCATGCTCGCAATCAACACACTCTCCATCCCTGCGTTCCCGGACCAGGCTCCCGACATCTGAAGGGCCATCAGGCCAATCACAGACAGAATCGCCGTACACACGCCAGTCAGGAGCAGCGACGCGGCAAACATCAGAAGTAAGAAAAGAATGATCACTGCCACAGCGACTATTGTCGTTGGCCACAGAGCGCCCAGCCCCCACAGCCAGCTGACCCCCGCATATGCAATGAGAATAATCGTGAACATAATTCCCTGCATCAGAGACCACACAAACAGGTTGACCAGGATATTCGCCTGTACCGGACGCATCGTCATACTAAGCGCCGTCATCAGCAGGCACAGAAAGAGCAGACCGAGCAGATTCACTGCGCCATCCGGCATTGTGATGCTCTCCCAGACCGTCATCCCGGCCTTTAGCTGACCGACAAATGGAAACTTGTCTATATTCTGCGTTAGCAGATTGTCGCTACTGTTCGTATTCGTACACACCATCACATAGAACAATAGCACCGAGTCGAGCGAAGCCATCAGCAGAAACACATTCTGGATCAGTCCGCCTATGCTGAATGAACCAAAGCTGCTGCGGCACAGGAGTTTCTGAAGCCATTCCGTGAAGATTTCAGACACAATGCACCAGACCAGCAGCAGGATGCAATATGTAAGCGTCTGGGTGTGGAAACCGGTATTCTCCCAAGACAGATAAACCGCTACGCACAGCATATTCGTGCCAAATACACTCAGTATCTCCGGCAGTATGTTAAATATCAGCGTTTTTATCAGGGAAAAGCCAAAGGAATAGCCGCTTATGAGCGCAAAGATCAGGCTGCATATCAAATAAACGATCACAAACGCCAAAATGCTGAAAATTGTCCCCTCAAATCTACTGGAAAGACCATTAACCCAGGAAGAGAGCGGATTGATGATCAGATTCACAAGAAACGTCCCAAGCAGTACAGAAGCTAAGGATACTATGCATTTCTTCACCTTGTACCAGGGGCTTTTCATAATCTCTTCTGCTTCATTAATCCATACTGTGCGCGGACCAAGAATCTGATTGCGTGCGTAAAAAGGAAGCCTCAAAAAAATTCGGGAGCCGATTCGGAACAAAGCTGCCTTAAACAGTGTGGATACCAGGAGCTTTGTGAAATCCATGATCTGCGAGTTGATAGTGATATCCTCGAGCCCTCCCTGTATCCCTGTAATTTCACGCACCGTATCTACAATAAATTTTATAAAGGGAAATGTGCCAAGAAAATGGTTAAACACAATCTTTCCCTCGTCTGTCTGAATATAAGAATGGAAAAAAAGAAGCAGCACAGCCAACAATACCGCGCAGATCATTTGATACAGGTAATCCTTCACCAGTTTTTTTACCAGACTCATCCCGCAAATCTCCCGTTCCTCAATATCCCATACAACACCAGCAGCAGTAGATATCCTTTCTGAATCCATTTCTCATATCCGGCAAAGCTGTGCGCCCTCCCACGGGCCTGTTCCACAGCCTTTGCCAGATAAAATACTGCCGCTCCCGGCAACGTGCAGAATACCACCGGATTGCAGAAAAACGCCTCCCTCAGACACCCTCTGCCAAGCAGAAGCACCATGCGCGTGGTCCCGCAGCCCGGACAAAGATATCCGGTCAGCTCACGGAACGGGCAATCCAGAGAATAGCCGGTCAGACAAATCAGCATATAATACCCCAGTCCCAGGATTACCCATAGCAGCCCCCGCTTCAGGCACTCAGAATTACCGGCTCTGCCGATGCCATCCGTCAGGTTATGAATTTGCAACCGCCAGTGCCTTTTCATAGATCTCCTGCCGTTTCTGAATAAACTCTGCGTAGGCCTGCTCCCACTTAGGTTTTGCGGCTTTTGCGGAAATCGTCTTAATCAGCAGGTAAACTCCCGGAATTGTACACAGCATAAACCCGATGAAAATGTGGAAGATGCTCGCCCCCTCCGGCATTGGTCCCGGATCCGGAACACTGTTAAACTCATCCTCCAGCTTCTTGAGCTCCGCATAATGCGGAACATTCGCCGGATCGCGCTGGAAGGTCAGCTTCACGTAATGTGTTGTTTCTGTCACACTATTGATTGAACCGGAAGTCCACCCTTCCTCGAAATGAGTATCCTTCGAGAACACCTCTTGTGTATTAAACAGTTCCCAGCCAAATGCCTGCCAGATTTCAATTATGTCACTTTCAGCACTCGGATGACAGGTAAGAGATTTCGTCTGCTTTGCCATAACTTTCTTCTTCCTCCCTTTTATAAAAATGTGTACATTTTCGCATGCGGCATCCACCTGCCAGGGAGCATACTGAAAAGCCGGAAAGTTAATACCCTATTCTGGTTTCCGGCTGCAATTTCCTGATTCCGGCTTTGATTACTGAACAGGGCCATCATATGGCAGCAAAAAATTAGAAGGAAATTGAAAATTTTTGAAAATTTTTGTAGAAATTATTAACACTTTGTGCTAAAATCAGTTCGTATCTCAGTTCTGCGAAAAATGCAGAAATGTACACTTTTTGGTAAGCAGGGTCATCAGCATTCCCTGTTTTTTTTATAGATTTCTGCCCGGTACCGGAAAGTAGACAGCGGCATATTGCACTTTCTTGCAGCTTCTGCCCCGGTTATTTCACCGGCTTTCCACTGTCGGTATACCGGAGAAAAATTTCCCGGCAATGATCTGGGTGGCCGCCCGAACCGGATCCCCTTCGCCTTCGCCGCGGCAATCCCCTCTGCCTGACGCTGGCGGATATTGGCACGCTCGTTTTCTGCTACAAAGGATAATACCTGGAGTACAACATCGCTGAGAAAAGTCCCCATCAGGTCTTTTCCACGGCGAGTGTCCAGCAGAGGCATGTCCAGAACTACGATATCTGCCCCCTTTTCCTTCGTGAGCACGCGCCACTGATGCAAAATCTCTTCATAGTTTCTGCCTAAGCGATCTATGCTCTTTATGTAAAGCAGATCGTCCTTTTTTATTTTCCGAATCAGCCTCTTATACTGAGGGCGTTCAAAATCCTTTCCTGATTGTCGGTCCAAAAAAATATTTTTTTCCGGCACCCCTGCTTCTCTCAGAGTAACCAACTGTCGGTCCTCCTTCTGCCCCTTCGTGCTGACTCGAATATATCCATAGATGCTTCCCGTGATAGATCCTCACCTCCTATCTGTTCCATGATTTTCAATGCGATAATGCGTGCAGCATTACCCGCACACCAGATAACCTGCATGGAATAAAAGGAAAAGTCAACAGAGAAATTCATCTAAAGAATACATTCCAACCACTGCCGGGAGCTGTGATAAAATTATACTGGTTCTGCAGGATCTGCTATCGATCATGTGTAAAGTCAAAATTATGTAAGTTTAAGTCAGATTTCTGGTAGACTTTTTCCTGTTTTGAAATTATACTGTAAAAAAATGGTTACGGTTCATTGCCATTCTGGTCGCGGGCAATAACGCGCATTATGGAATGATCTGCAAAATCGGATATTGACAGGAGGACTTTTTTATGGACATGCCAAAGGAACGCCGCGCATGGTGGAAGGAAGCGGTAATTTATCAGATTTATCCGCGCAGCTTTGCGGATTCAAACGGGGATGGCATCGGTGATCTGAACGGGATCACGGAGCATCTTCCCTATCTGGAAAAGCTCGGAGTCGATGTGCTCTGGCTTTCGCCGGTGTATCAGTCTCCGAACGACGACAACGGCTATGATATCTCGGATTACCGGGCGATCATGAAGGAGTTCGGCACGATGGAGGATTTCGACCGGATGCTGGCTGAGGCACACCGCCATCACCTGAAAATTGTGATGGATCTCGTGGTCAATCATACCTCGGATGAGCACCAGTGGTTTGTCGAGAGCCGTGCCTCGAAGGACAACCCGTACCGCGACTACTACATCTGGAAGGACGCAAAGGACGGCCGCGAGCCGACCAACTGGGGCGCCTGCTTCGGCGGCTCGGCGTGGGAGTATGATAAAACGACCGATATGTATTATCTGCACTGCTTTTCTAAAAAGCAGCCGGATCTGAACTGGGAGAATCCGAAGGTCCGCGATGAGGTGTTTGACATGATGACCTGGTGGTGCGAGAAGGGCATCGACGGCTTCCGCATGGACGTCATCAGCATGATTTCCAAGGATCAGGCGTATCCGGATGGTCCCGTCTCGGACGGACTCTATGGCAGCTTTGGTCCATTTGTCTGCAACGGACCGCGGGTGCACGAATTCCTGCAGGAAATGAATACACGCGTACTGTCGCACTATGATCTGCTGACAGTTGGCGAAACTGCAGGTGTGACGGTCGAGGAAGCAAAGAAATACGCGAACAGCAACGGCACTGAGCTGAATATGGTCTTTCAGTTCGAACATGTTGAGCTCGTCCCGGGCAAGATCGGCAAATGGACAGACGAAAAGCCGCAGCTTGTCAATCTGCGCCCTGTGCTGAACCGGTGGCAGACGGAGCTGGAGGGCAAGGCGTGGAACAGCCTGTTCTGGGACAACCATGACCAGCCACGCGTCGTTTCCCGCTTCGGCAACGATTCAGAAGAGTACCGTGTCCGCTCCGCGAAGATGCTCGCGACCTGCCTGCATATGATGAAGGGAACTCCCTACATTTACCAGGGTGAAGAGCTCGGAATGACGAATGTCTATTTTGACAAGCTGGAAGATTACCGCGATATCGAGAGCATCCATTCGTATGAACAGTATGTAAACAGCGGACTGGTCAGCAGTGAGGATATGATGCGCTACCTCAAGGAGATCAGCCGCGACAATGCGCGGACACCGATGCAGTGGACCTCCGGGAAGAATGCCGGCTTCAGTGACGGCACACCATGGATCCGCGTCAATCCGAACTACACGGCCATCAATGCAGAGGCTGCGCTTGCCGACCCGGATTCGACCTTCTACTATTATCAGAAGCTGATTGCGCTGCGCCATACGCGCCCGATCATCGTATACGGTGTTTTCCACGGACTTCTGGAGGACAGCGCGTCCATCTACGCCTATGAGCGCACGCTGGACGGTGAGACACTGACCGTCGCCTGCAATTTCACCGACCAGGAGCAGGAATGCACGCTCTTCGACGGCATTGAGGGCGAGGAACTGATTTCGAATTATCCGACGCATCTTGTTGGAAAATTACAGCCGTACGAAGCTCGCGTACTGCTGCACAAATAAATATCCAGTCCTGTGAAGCCCCAACCGCAGCGCCTTGCCAGATGAACGGAAGCTGTCTGATATATTGTATCATTCCTACCTGACAAACCTGGCAGCATGTTTTCATCGGCAAGTCGGCCAAGTGAGGCGTTGCGGTGGCATAGCCGATTGAAGTGGGCGCAGTCCGATGGGAAATCAGGCAAAGTTCTATGCACAGGATTGAAACAGCACACTAATTTGCTGTCAGAAAGAAGGGATGTCTATGCCAGCAGAGCCGAAACCATCTGCCTTAAAGGAGAGCCGGAAACACGGGACGTTTACGTTTCCCTGTGCGTTCTATCGTGGAGACTGCACCCGCTATCCGGCAGACACCCCTTTTGTCGTGAAGCATCACTGGCATGAGGAGCCGGAGATCATCTACTGCGAGCAGGGGGCCTACCAGATTGAAGTCAATATGCAGACCCGCCGGGTGGACCGGCCCTGCTTCTGCTTTGTGAACGGCGGAGAGCTGCATCATCTGTTGACCTGCTCGCCGACGTATCAGGAGCAGGCGATCGTCTTTTCTCCGGATATTCTGCGCGCTGACTCGCCCGATCTGGCACAGGAGCAGTTTCTCGAACCGCTCGGCGCACACCGGCTGGCTCTGCCGGACTTCCTGCCGGAAGAGCATCCGGCGTTTCCGGAGGTGCAAGAGGAATTTCTGAAAATCCGGTCCGCCTTTTACCGGGAAAATCCAAATTTTCCGGAACAGCTGACCGTGCGCACCGCGGTTTCCCAGCTGCGCGTCAAGGCGAGCCTGCTGAATCTGCTGGCATCCCTTGGCGAGCATGGACTCCTTGCCGCTGCCGCGCCTGCCCACAATCCGCGCATCGAATCGCTAAAAAAGGTGCTTACCTATATCCAGGAGCATTTTCAGGGAAAAATCTATATCTCGGATCTTGCGCAGCTTGCAGGGCTGAATGAACAGTATTTTTGCCGCTTTTTCAAAAAGGCCATCGGAAAAACGCCGGTTGCCTACATCAACGACTGCCGTATCCGGCATGCGGCAAAGCTGCTTGGCGCCACGGACCTTCCTGTGACTGACGTTGCGCTGGAATGCGGATTTTCCAATCTCGGACACTTTATGAGCGAATTCAAGAAAAGTACACAGCTTTCACCGCTCCAGTTCCGGAAGCAGAGCGGCAGTGCACTGCGGTAGCCTGCTTACAAACAGTATGACTTACCAGCTGCGCCTGTCTGACTACTGACATGGCCTGCACTGGAAGGAAGTCTCTGTCACTCCTATGGAACAACCAGAACAACCTGTATGCGATGCGCACAGAATGTGTGAACAACACCCCTGGCAGTCTCTGCGTCATCCATAGGACCAGGGGTTTCAGACTATGGAGGAATTTTCATTATGCAAAAAAAATGGTGGCACGGAAAGGTTGCCTATCAAATCTACCCGAAGAGCTTTCAGGATTCCAACGGAGACGGAATCGGCGATCTTCGCGGTATCATCAACAGACTCGATTACCTGAAGGAGCTCGGCATCGATATCGTCTGGCTCTCGCCAATTTACTGCTCTCCGCTCGCGGACCAGGGCTACGATATTTCAGATTATTACCGCATCGACCCGCGCTTCGGAACGATGGAGGACATGGACGAGCTGATCGCGGAGGCAAAAAAACGTGATATGTATATCCTGATGGACCTCGTGGTCAACCACTGCTCCGACGAGCACGCGTGGTTCCGCAAAGCCTGCGAGGATCCGGATGGGGAATACGGCAAATATTTTTACATCGAAGATTTGAAAGATGGAAAGCTGCCATGTAACTGGCGGTCCTACTTCGGCGGATCCGTATGGGAGCCGCTTCCCGGTCATCCGGACAAATGTTATCTGCACCTGTTTCACAAAAAACAGCCGGATCTGAACTGGGAAAATCCGAAGCTCCGCGAGGAAGTTTACAAGATGATCAACTGGTGGCTTGACAAGGGGCTCGCCGGCTTCCGTATCGACGCGATCATCAACATCAAAAAGGCGCTCCCATGGAAGGACTATCCGGCAGACCGCGAAGACGGCCTGTGCAGCGTCCAACATATGCTTGCGGATGCCGTTGGTGTCGGTGAATTTCTCGGGGAAATGCGTGACCGCACCTTCGAACCGCACGAAGCGTTTACTGCAGGGGAAGTCTTCAATGAAAAGCCGGGAGATCTGCCGAATTTCATCGGGGATCATGGCTACTTCTCCACTATGTTTGATTTTAACGAAACCATCTGCGGCGGCAGCCCAAAGGGCTGGTATGACGCAAGGCCGGTCACTCCGGACGATTACCGCCGCTGCTGTTTTGAGAGCCAGCGGAAAATCGGCGATATCGGATTTCTCTGCAACATCATTGAGAATCACGACGAGCCGCGCGGGGTCAGCCGCTATCTTCCGGCGGAAGGCTGCCACGATGCAGGCAAAAAGCTGCTCGCGACAATGAATTTTATGCTGAAGGGACTCCCGTTCCTCTATCAGGGACAGGAAATCGGCATGGAAAATATACCGTTCCACTCGATTGAAGAGGCAGACGATATCTCCACGCAGGACGAGTACCAGGTGGCGCTTGCAGCCGGACTTTCTCCGGAGGATGCTCTGAACGCAGTGGCACGCTTCAGCCGGGACAACGCACGCACGCCGTTCCAGTGGACGGCCGGAACGCATGCTGGTTTCACGACGGGAACTCCCTGGCTGCGAGTCAACCCGAATTATGTGCGGATCAACCTGGAAGCACAGCGAAAGAATGCCGATTCTGTTTATCAGTTTTACCGGAGACTGATCGCACTGCGGAAAAATACAGATTATGCAGATACTGTAGTATATGGAGATTTGATCCCGGTATGGGAGGACCAGAAAAATCTGATGGCCTATTACCGCAGATCTGCGGAAAAGTCGCTGCTGGTAATCGGAAACTTCCAGAATGAGGCACAGCGTGTTACCGTGCCAGGGGGCTGGAAACGCATTCTGATCAACAATCTGCCTGAACTGGAAACAGACGGCAATGCGATCACACTTGCCGGATGGCAGGCGGTTGTGCTGGAGGCGTAAACAACAACGTTTGAAGGTGCATAACGAATACCTGCAAATTTAAAGCCCCAAAGAACTGCTCTACAGCCTTTATAAGCAGCTTTGGAAGGTTCCTAAATAAGAACTGGGCAGGCTCCCGTATGCCAGAAGGGATCGGGAGCCGCCGGCAAAAATCCAAGCCGCTGCGCGAACGCCAGCGCGCGCAGATTCGCAGGATGCACCTGCACAAGCAGCCGGTCTGCCGCCAGACTATCCCGCGCATATGCGATGGCCGCCTGGCACATATCTATTCCAAGTCCCTGCCCGCGGTACGCTTCGTCCAGCATATACTCCATTTCCAGACAGAAGAGCGGCTCTGTGTTCCGGCTGTCCCTGCCGCCGCCCAGATCCAATTTCAGCACAAGCGGCCTGGCGCCTCCCAGAAGCTTTTCCGGCAGCGCGAACCCGCAGCAGCCGATCACCGGACCGTATGCCTCACATTCATCGACGTATTCATCCTGCCCCGGTTCCTCACAGTCTTCCGCAAGCACGACGCTCCAGAGTCCATACCCATACAGCCGGTACTGGTGCTGTATATAAGCTGCCATCCGCTCCGGCTCAAAGCAGTTCTCTCCATTCTCGCCAAGTACCGCATACTGCATTCCTTCCTGACAGCTGATCCGGTATAATGTATCAAGATCCTCCGGTGTGATGTCACGCAGGATCAGCCTCCTCGTTCTTGCAATCGTCACGGGCAGCCCGAGGACGCGCAGCAAATACGCTTCCAGGAATTGCAAATCCAGCCCTTCCAGATCCAGCACAACAAGCCCTGCTCCCTCAAAGAAAGAAGCCTCCGCCCTGCTACAAAGCTGCTGCCCTGCTTCCTGTCTCCGCTCTGCTCTTCCCAAAGGCGGCTGCTCCTCTAAAGCTGCTTTCTGTGAAGAACCGCCCACACCAATGCACGCAATCCCATGTGCCGCAGCACACTGCGAAAGTGATATATCATCCGTAAGCACAAGAATATGTTTCTGCCAGCCAGACTCCTGATGCCCTGGATTTCCATACAAAAAAATTTTCTCCAGCTGCTGCATCCCACATTGCCTGCAGATCACACCTTCCTGTGCCAGCTCACCCGCCAGCTGCGCCATCTGGTCTTGATGTTCCTTCCCCACCTTATAAAATACTGTTCGAAGCATCCGCATTTTACTGTCTCCGTTTTCTAACATCATACCTCCGCATGCAGGCTAAACGGTAGCCTGCGATGCCATCGCCTCGTGTTCGCGCTTCAGCTCCTCATACAATTCGCAGAAGGTCCAGTCACAGTTGCTCTTTGTGACAACTGCCTTGAGCGGTATCCGGATGCCGCCCTTGCGAAGTGCGGCAAGCAGCTCCTCCAGCCTCCGCTCTGAGGACAGGCACATCACAAGTACTTCGTCCGAAATCTTCTCAGCCTCAAGAGCTCCTGCGGATTCATCCGCACCCTTCCCAGTCTCATATCCGTCCATCCCCGCCAGCGCGCCAATCCTCTCTCCTGTCTGCTCCGGCGCAACGGTCCGGATCCGGATGCCCATCCGCACCAGAATCCCCTTCAGCTTTGCCGTCTGCGGCGCCTGCGCCGGGGCATAATACAACACACATTCTCTCATACAGTTCCCCTCCAGAGTCTTTTCCCCCAGTGTACCATAGCTTCTCCAAATAGACAAGCAGTCAGGGCCATAGGAATGAATGCAAAAAAATGATCATAGAAAAGGACCCCTTCCTGACAGTAAGGAGCCCTTTTCTATATCATAATTCCGTAAAGATGCGAAGCAGAAAGCATCTATCCGGTTCGCGCCTGGCAGATGCTTCTGTTCCGTATGCCCGGAATCTATTTTCTTATATACTGTACCTCTGCCGGAGCTTTCCCGGTCAGCTCGCGGCTGCGGGCATCCGGCTGGCTTGTTCCGACGTAGAAGGTGAACTTCTTCCCGTCCACGCGCCGCTTGCCATCCTCACCAACCACGGTAAATGCCAGTGGTGATACCGGAATCTGAACGCTCTTATGCTCACCCGCCTCCAGATGAATTCTTCTGAAGGCACAGAGGAACGGATTCTTAATTGCATCTGCAGAATCGTGATTCTTTACATACACCTGCAGCACCTCATCCGTCGCGCGCGCGCCGCGGTTTTCCATCTCCGCCTCGAGCACCACACGCGCAGAATCTTCCGCGCTTCCAGGCTCTATACCACACTTCACACCGCATCCGGAATCTGTCTGCTCCGCATTTCCGCCATCGCCTGCGCACGATGCACTGCAGCCATCCTCCGCCACACGCGCCTCTGTCACATACACATCCCCATACGTCAGTCCATAGCCGAACGGATACTGTGCCGGGCCATCCATGTAGCGGTAGGTACGGCCCTCCATCCGGTAGTCCGTAAATTCCGGCAGCTCTTCCAGCGACTGATAAAATGTCACCGGCAGTTTTCCGGACGGGGAGGTCTCGCCAAACAGTACCTGCGCTGCCGCTCTGCCGCCCTGTGCGCCCGGATACCAGAGCTGCATCACTGCATTGAAATGCTCCGCCGCATAGCTCATATCGATATCACTTCCTGACATCAGAAGGAGCACGACCGGCTTGCCAGTCTCTGCAACCGCCTCCATCAGATCCCGCTGCACCTTCGGCAGCAGCAGATCCACCTTGTCTCCGGAGGCCGCCTGATTTCCGGTATCTCCTTCTTCGCCCTCCAGCGTCTCATCAAGGCCCACCACCAGAAGCACCACATCACTGTTATCCGCCACGATCTTCGCCTCCGCCAGACGGTCCCCGGCAAATGCAAGTCCCTCCGAGCGGTCCTTCCACAGCTCACATCCGACTGATGTCAGCACACGCACGTCCTCACCCAGATAATCCTGAAGCCCTTCCAGCACCGTCACATACCTGGATGCTGTCCCGTGGTAATTTCCAATCAGCGCACTGCGGCTGTCCGCATTCGGCCCGATCACACCAACCGTGTGCAGCTTCGAACGGTCCAGAGGCAGAATGCCGTCGTTCTTCAAAAGTACAAAGCTCTCCCGCGCTGCCTTCTCCGACAGTGCAAGATGCTCCGGCGACTCCACCTCCGTATACGGAATCGCATCATACTCGCTTCCGTCAAATAAGCCAAGCAGATAGCGTGTCGTGAACAGGCGTACCGCTGCCTCCGTGATCGTCTCCTCCGTCACAAGACCATCCTGAAGCGCGCCGAGGATGTGCAGATATGTATTGCCGCAGTTCAGATCGCAACCCCGGTTTATCGCCATCGCCGCCGACTCACGCGCATTGTTCGTCACCATATGATGCATATGGAAATCAGCGATCGCCCAGCAGTCGGAAACAAAATGTCCCTCAAACCCCCACTCGCCGCGCAGGATCTCCTGCAGGCGTGTGCTTCCGCAGCACGGCTCACCATTCGTACGGTTGTATGCGCCCATGACCGCCTCGACGCCAGCCTCCTGCACCAGAGCCTGGAACGCCGGAAGATACGTTTCCCCCATATCCTTCTCGCTCGCCTGCGCATCAAACTCATGGCGGATCGCCTCCGGCCCGGAGTGCACCGCAAAATGCTTCGCACACGCCGCTGCCTTCATCGTTTCCCCGTCGCCCTGCAGTCCCTCGACGAACGCAACGCCGAGCCTGCTGGTCAGATACGGATCCTCGCCAAACGTCTCATGACCGCGCCCCCAACGCGGATCACGGAAAATATTCACATTCGGAGACCAGAAGGTCAGCCCCTTGTAAATATCACGGTCGCCTTTTCCCGCATATGCATTGTACTTCGCGCGGCCCTCCGTTGCAATGACATCCGCTTCTTCTTTCACAAGCTCCGTATCAAATGTGGCAGCCATGCCAATTGCCTGCGGAAATACAGTCGCCTGCCCCGCGCGCGCCACGCCGTGCAGCCCCTCATTCCACCAGTTGTACGCCGGGATCCCAAGTCTCTTGATCGCAGGCGCGCCATACTTCAGCTGCGCTGCCTTCTCTTCCAGTGTCATCTGCGCCACCAGCGCCTCCGCCTTTTTCCTTGCCTCTTTTCTGTCCATGTCTTCCTCCTGTCTGATCCAATGATCATCCAATCAATATGCCTTTTACGTAAAACTTTGCCCACAAGTGTCTGAAATTGTACAACTATTATAGCACCGCGCCGAATATAAATCTGTATAATTATTGCTTCTTAATTCGCACTTTGTGCGCTTCTGGGTCGCCAAACGCTGCAATCTGTGCTATACTAGCGGTGCAGCAAACCTGCTGAACGCACCGCTGCCTGAAAGGATTTACCTATGATAGAGAATCTGAGTGGAATTCATGAAACGGTTAATTACCGCCAAAATACACAGCTGCGGCTCCACTATAATACAGAGCCGGAAAATTTTCCGCCCCACTGGCATACCCCTTTTGAGGTCATTATGCCGACCCGAAACGGTTATCAGGTCAAATGCGGCGACCAGGTCTATGTACTCAAAGAGCGTGATATTATCATTATCTGCCCTGGCGCCATTCATGAGCTGCTCGCCCCGGAGGACGGCGAACGCATCATTTTTCAGCCGCTGCTCCCCCAGGCCGGTATTCAGGAGCTGCAGCTGCTGATTCCAATGCTCACGCCCGCTGC
Organism: Lachnospiraceae bacterium UBA7160; assembly: GCA_002491565.1. Lineage (GTDB taxonomy): Bacteria > Bacillota > Clostridia > Lachnospirales > Lachnospiraceae > Choladousia. The sequence goes on from DKWE01000101.1 coordinate 30,519, forward strand.
TGTTGTTACGCCAGAGACCAGCCCTGAAATCCATGCGCGAATCCATGCGCTGATGCTGGAAATTAAAAGAGAATACCTTGACAACCCTCCCTACGCAGAGCTGTCCATCTACTCCCATTTCCTTGAGATTCTGGTTCTGGTAGGCCGGAACTGCGCCCATTCCCGCCAGGAACAGTTCGGCGCAAGAGATGCCAAGCAGAAGGAGTACATGGAGAAATTCCTGTTCATCACGAACTACATCGGGGAGCATTTTACAGAGAATCTGACACTGGAGCAAGTCGCATCGCTTGCCGGATTCAGCAAGTACCATTTTACCCGGCTATTCAAACAGTACGCAGACACCTCGTTCTATAAATACCTGAACCAAAAGCGGATCGAGCACGCGAAGACGCTCCTGCTTGACCCGAATCTGTCCGTCATTGAGGTCGCGCTGGCCTCCGGGTTCTCCAGCCTGTCCGCTTTCCTGCGGATGTTCAAACAACTGAACCACTGCACCCCCACCGAATTCCGGGTTCTGTACCAGGTGACTGGCGGCTGAACAGCCGCTATGCGCCTGACCGTTTCCTGTATTGCCGCAGAGAAAGACCGAGCCTGGTTCTGACTGGCTGCATCAGAATAAACTCCCGCACACTGGTAACAAGTCCTCTTATTCTGCCATCTCGCTTTCTTCGCAAACCCTTATTTTACAGTAGTTGTTATGTTTTCTTTCTGGTCACAAAAATATATGTCGATTGCCAGTATTTTCTTGCCTTTCTTTCAAATAAATGATATGATGTGTAATATCGAAGCACTGTTCACGATCTCGCAGCGGCAGTATATCCAATTCATCCTGCCGGCGCCTGGACCCTGTGCTGTCCACAGGCAAATCCATGAACAGGAAATATAAAGCGGTTCCTCGCAGCAGGCGGCTTGCATGACACGCATGTGCATGCCGGACAAGCCACAGGCTCCTGGCCGACGGATAGATAGGAGAATTTTGACATGAATAAAGCCTTGGCTGATCCGACGAAGCGCAGGGAAACGATTGAGACTTACCTGGAAACGATTCGTGATCTGAGCAAGAGTACAGATGACTATTTATATCTGATGGACCTCGATACCCACCGTGCCTACTTTACCAACGACATCCACCTGAAATACAATGTCCCGCCCTGCGGAGACGAGGGGATTCAGGTGGACGAGTGGTCGCGTACAATTTACCCGCGTGACTCTCTGGCCGTCGCCGAGGATTTGCAGAAAATCCTGAGCGGCGCAAAGACTACGCACAACATGGAATACCGCCTGATCGACCACAATGGGAACCGGACCTGGATCAGCTGCCGGGGCGAGGTGTTCTGCGACGCAGCCGGGAAACCGCTTTTTATGCTGGGACGTGTCTCCGACACGGTTCTCGGCTCCAAGACAGACTCCCTGACCGGACTTTTGAACGGGCGGAAGTATGTAGAAGACATCCAGACTGCCATTGCCCAAAAGGCAGACGGCTGTCTGCTCGTCCTCGGACTTGACAATTTCAAGGACATCAACATCAAATATGGCCGCATGTTCGGCAACCATCTGCTGAAAACAGTCGCCCAGACGCTGGAAAAGATCATCAGCCCCGTTCATCTGCTTTATCGCCTTGATGGCGATCATTTCGGCGTCAACCTGATTTCTAACAGCAAGGAGACCGTGGAGCAGGTCTATACTGCCATCCAGAAAGATGTCCCTGCCTACTGCACTCTCTCCGCCGGAGCCGTTCTGTATCACAGCGAAATGGCGGCAGACGGCGAGACACTCTTCCAGTATGCGGAGACCGCGCTTGACCGTGCCAAGAGACAGGGAAAGAACATGCTGGTCTTTTTCTCACCCGATGAGTATGAAGAACGAAAGAGTACAGTAGAGCTGCTCACGGAGATGCGTGCAAGTATTCAGGACAATTTTCACGGCTTTTTCCTGTGTTATCAGCCGCAGGTCTGTACAGACACCTGCCGTCTCTTTGGCGCGGAAGCGCTGCTGCGCTACGAATCGCCCACACGCGGTCTTGTCGGACCGACAGAGTTTATCCCCCTGCTGGAACAGAGTGAGCTGATCTGTCAGGTCGGACGCTGGGTACTCCGGACTGCGCTTGCGATGTGCCTCAAATGGCGCCAGACAATCCCTGACCTTCACATGAGCGTGAATATTTCCTATATCCAGCTTCGTCAGAAGAATATTGCACAGATGGTCCTCGACGATCTCCATGCATCCGGACTTCCAGGGTCCGCGCTGACGCTCGAGGTCACTGAGAGCATGCAGCTGGAGGATTATGAATATTTCAATCAGATCTTTTTCCAGTGGGAGCAGGAGGGCATCTCGATTGCCATCGATGATTTTGGCACAGGCTATTCCAGCCTCGGCTATCTCAAGAGCATGGAGATCGACGAGGTCAAGATTGATCGCTGTTTCGTGCGCGGTATCCAGAACAGCGCTTACAGCTATCAGCTGCTGAATAATACGATTGACCTCGCGCGAACGACCCGGATCCGCGTCTGCTGCGAGGGAGTTGAGACAGAGGATGAACTCCTGGTTCTGAAAGAGCTCATGCCGGATACCCTGCAGGGCTACCTGTTCGCGGTTCCCTATCCGCAAAATGATTTTGAAGAGCTTTACATCAATTCCGGATCTGCCGAATTCCGCAAGCGTCTGGAAAAGGAAAGCCACTACCGGGTACTCACAGAGACGGAGGGCACAGGCAGTTCGTCTGCGGAAACGGTCCCGGAGCTTGAATATCCGCTGATGCGCGAGCTTTTAGATCCGATGAATCAGACCTACATCCTGGATCTGATGCGGAAAAGTGATTTTTACGAGGCAATGCTCTCTGAGACCATCGCCTATGCAGAGATCGACATTGAAACCGGCCAGCCGCTGACCACCGGCGGGCTCTGGCTCTCCTACGAGGACGAATGCCGCCAGTGGAGCCGACCCCTGTTTGATGTGATTGTCAGTCACATTGCAGAGACGGTGTCCCCCGAGGATGCGAAGCAGTGTCTCCAGTATTTCAATGAAAACTCTCTGCAGAAGCTGTTCCAGGCGGGAAGCTCCACACAGAAGCACTGCTTCCGCCGCTTTGTAGACGGAGAGCCGCGCTGGGTGGAACTGGTTATCCACCTGTTCCAGGAGCATTTCACAAAGAGCACCTATGCACTGCTGTATCTAAAGGACATCGATGTCGAGAAAAAGAAAGAAATCGCCCAGGTCTCTGCTGCGAACACAGATCCGCTCACCGGGGTCTATAACCGCAGGGTGTTTGAGTCCGAGGTCACACGTTTTCTTGAGCGGAAGCACGGAACGCATAGTGGAGCGCTCCTGATGCTGGATATCGATGATTTCAAGTCCATCAATGACCGTTATGGCCACCTCGAGGGAGACTCAGCGCTGCTGCGGGTCACAGAGGTGCTGCAGTCCACCTTCCGGCAGAGAGATATCGTGGGAAGGCTCGGCGGCGACGAATTTCTTGCTTTCATCAAGGACGTGACAAGCCGCGAGATCCTCGACCGCCGCGTAGAGGAGCTGCGCCAGACGCTTCGGCGAACGAAAGGGATACCGCTGACTTGCAGCGTTGGGATTACATTCATACGCGGAGAGGATTCCAACTATGCAGAGTATCTCAAACAGGCTGACCAGGCGCTGTACCAGAGTAAAAAGTGTGGGAAGGACTGTGCGTTTTATTTTGAAGATATGAATTGAAAAAATCGGACTGCCATCCAGGTAGTCCGATTTTCTATCTTTAGCCAGTAGCCTGGCTCACATAACTGCTCAGCCAGTTTCTACTTCACTACGATATTCACGATCTTGTTCGGCACATAGATCTCTTTGACAACGTTCTTCCCTTCCATAAGCGATGCTACCTTCTTATCAGCTTTCGCTGCAGCGAGCGCCTCCTCCTTGGAGCATCCTGTCGGGATCACGATGGTCGCGCGGAGTTTGCCGTTTACCTGCACGCCGATCTCGAGCTTCGACTCGATCGTCTTCGACTCATCGTACTCCGGCCACTTCGCCAACGACAGGAAGTCTTCTCCTCCGATACTCTCCCAAATCTCCTCACACAGATGCGGAGCAAACGGGCAGAGCAGCTTGATGAAGATCACAAGATCATCACGGCTGATCGTCCCGGCCGCGTAGATGTCGTTGATCAGCGTCATCAGGCAGGCAATCGCTGTGTTAAACTTCGTCGCCTCGATGTCGGAGCTGACTTTCTTCATCGCCTTGTGGAACTTTACTTCCATATCCGGATCTGCCGGTCCGTCCTTCACAAGATCTGTCAGACCCGCGACTCTCTCCAGGAAGCGCTTACAGCCCTTCACGGAGCTGTCATTCCACGGAGCCGCCGCGCCGTAGTCGCCCATGAACAGCACGTAGGTGCGCAGCGCGTCCGCGCCGTACTCCTTCACGATGTCAAGCGGATCAACCACATTCCCCTTGGACTTACTCATCTTCTCGCCGTCCGGTCCAAGGATCAGGCCCTGGATGGAACGTTTCGCATACGGCTCCTTCGTATTCACTACGCCGATGTCGTAGAGGAAACGGTGCCAGAACCGTGAGTAAATCATATGCCTGGTGACGTGCTCCATGCCGCCATTGTACCAGTCGACCGGCATCCAGTACTTCAGCTTGTCCATCGCCGCAAGCTCATTATCATTGTGCGGATCAATGTAGCGCAGGAAATACCACGAAGACCCTGCCCACTGCGGCATCGTATCGGTCTCACGCTTCGCGTCGCCGCCGCACTTCGGGCACTTGCAGTTCACATAGGAATCAATCTTCGCAAGCGGTGATTCTCCGTCCTCACCAGGCTGGAAATCCTCGATATCCGGCAGACGCAGCGGAAGCTCTTCAAACGGCACCGCGACATCGCCGCACTTCGGGCAATGGATGATCGGAATCGGCTCACCCCAGTATCTCTGGCGGTTGAACGCCCAGTCCTTCATCTTGTACTGTACACCAGCCTCGCCGATGCCCTTCTTCTCAATCTCCTCCAGCATCCTGTGGATGGAATCCTTCTTATTCGTATAGCCGTTCAGGTAATCGGAATTGATCATCTCACCGTCGCCTGCATAGGCCTCCTTTGAGATGTCACCGCCCTTGATGACCTGGATAATATCAATACCAAACTTTTTCGCAAAGTCATAGTCTCTCTGATCATGAGCCGGTACCGCCATGATCGCACCGGTGCCATAGCCCATCATCACATAGTCCGCAATGTAGATCGGGATCTTCTTGCCATTCACCGGATTGACTGCCTCGAGGCCCTCGATCCGTACACCCGTCTTATCCTTCACAAGCTGCGTCCGCTCAAACTCGGTTTTCTTCGCACACTCACTGCGGTAAGCCACCAGTGCATCGTAGTTCGCAATGCGGTCCTTGTACTGGTCGATCAGCGGATGCTCCGGCGCGATAACCATGAAGGTCACACCGAACAGCGTATCCGGACGCGTCGTATAAATACGCAGCTGCTCTTCAATCCCGTCCACCGTAAAATTCACAAACGCTCCGGTCGACTTTCCGATCCAGTTCACCTGCTGCTGCTTCACATTCGCCGGATACTCCACATCCTCAAGACCCTCCAGCAGCTTGTCCGCATACGCGGTAATGCGCAGATACCAGACGTCCTTTGACTTCTGGATGACATCGCTGTGGCAGATGTCGCACTTGCCTCCCTGGCTGTCCTCATTGGACAGAACAACCTTGCAGGACGGGCAGTAATTGACGAGCGTCTTGTCCCGGAACACCAGTCCGTTCTCAAACATCTTCAGGAAAATCCACTGGGTCCATTTATAATAATCTTCATCCGTCGTGTCGATCACACGGCTCCAGTCAAACGAGAAGCCGACGCTCTTCAGCTGCTCGGAAAACTTGTGGATATTCTTATCTGTGATGATGCGCGGATGCGTCGAAGTCTTGATCGCATAATTCTCCGTCGGCAGGCCAAACGCATCGAAGCCAATCGGAAACAGGACATTGTAGCCCTCCATCCGCCGCTTGCGCGCCACGACCTCAATACTCGAATACGCCTTGATATGGCCGACGTGCATGCCCGCTCCGCTCGGATACGGGAACTCCACCAGGCCATAGAACTTCGGCTTCCCGCCGCCGTCCTCCGCCTTAAAAATCTCCTTCTCGGCCCATCTCTTCTGCCACTTGGGCTCAATTTTCTTAAACTCGTGTCTCATGTAAGATTCCTCCATGCTTAGTCTCAACGATTAATCCCCATTCTAATCCAACACAAAACATTTGTCAATTGTTTCTGACAGCCATAGAAAAACCCGGCCAGTCAGCCGGATTTTTCTGTCTGTCTTTATCAATTTTATCAATTCCTCAGCGCTCTCTAACTCCTCTTCTTTCTGCTCCAATGAATGCCCGCTGCCGCAGCCGCTGAGAGTACCAACAATGCCACATACAGTGCAATCGGTGTCTCGTCGCCGGTCCGTACATTCGGATTGCCGCCAGAAGGCGTGTCTCCATCTTCTCCGGATGTCTCCTCCTCCGTCTGTATCCACGTCTGCTCCTCGTAGAAGTCATTCGTGATCACCACAGTCTGCTCGGAGTTCTGCGGTGAGAAGGTCAGCGACGCCTGATCGACTGTCACGGTAAAACCAAGCGCATCGGAAGCACGAATGACATTTCCGTTTGCATCCGTCTCTGCCACATAGTAGGTTGCACTTCCATTGGCATCGAGACCAATGGTGACAGGCACTGTCACACTCGACTCGCTTCCGCCGCTCATCGAAAGCTCAATCACATCCCCATAACGGTCCGTCAGACCCGGATCGTTGAACAATGCCGCATAAAAGACCTCATCCGTGTTATAATCACTCCCGCCGCGCAGCGTCCGCTTCGTCACCGTCAGCTCGCCGCCATAGTAGAATCCAGGCGGAAGATCATAAAAAGTATTCACAAGGCTGAGATTCTCCTGGTTGCCCTCCTGTGGTTTCACCGTGTATCCGCCTGTATACTCCGGGATGCAAGCCATACCATTTACCGCCGCACTCTCCAGCAGCGCACCGCTTGCGTCCGTCTCACCAAGATAATACGTCTTCTTGGGATCCAGTCCTGCAAAGGATACATCCACACTCACACCGCCTGCGAAATGCACCTTCTTCACTCCGGTCGCGCGCTTCGTCCGCGCCTCATCCTCAAACAGCGCTACATAGAACTCACAGTCAGCCGCCATCAGAGTAAATCCATTCTGATCCATCAGGCGCTTCGTCACCTTCACGCTCGGACTGTCCTCGTCCGGCTCTGTCTCCGGTTCGGATTCCGTTTCTGTTTCCGTCTCTGTCTCAGTCTCGGTTTCGGTCTCAGACTCCGTCTCTGATTCGGTCTCAGTCAGCGGCTCAGACTCTGTCTCGGTTTCCGATTCAGATTCTGTTTCTGATTCGGATTCACTCTCCGATTCTGTTTCTGTCTCAGATTCGGACTCCGATTCTGTCTCGGTCTCAGTTTCGGTTTCTGACTCGGTAGGCTTCTCGGTTATCGGTTCTGTCTCTTTCTCGGTTTCCGGCTCCGTCTGCTTTTCCGTAGGCTTCTCGGTCTCCGGTTCCGTCTGCTTTTCCGTAGGCTTCTCGGTCTCCGGCTCCGTCTGCTTTTCCGTAGGCTTCTCGGTCTCCGGTTCCGTCTCTTTTTGGTTGGTCACTTCCAGCTCCGCCACCTCACCGGAATCCGCCCGGTACTGTCCGTTTTCCAGCTTGACCGTTCCATCCTTGTCAATGTTAAAATAATTTGGCTTCGGGTCTAACTGATAGCCCTCCGGAGCCTGTGTCTCCACCAGACAATAGGTCCCGAATGGCAGGTGCTCCAGTGCGATCTGCCCGTTCTCATTCGTTTCCAGACCGGTACGGTACGACTCCCAGACAAATCGTCCGTTCCCATCCTGGCCATGCTCCACGCCATCCGGCAGGATTCCGTTTGCACTCACATACACCTTCCGCCGCAGCTCAAATCTCGCATTGGGAAGCAGCGCACTTTCTCCATCCGTCTTTCTCAGGATCAGCGCGCCCTCCTCCGGTGTCTCACACTTCGGGGTCAGCGCCACATCATACGTCAACATCCCATTCTCCGCCAGGTACGGGATCGGCACCAGCATCTTCTGAATCACCACACGATCCTCACTATCCGACTGTACAAGCAGATAATAGCCGGGCTCACGCGCCGCGGAATACAGCTCCCCGTCTGGCCCGGCAGTGTACAGCATCCCGTCCGCCGCAGTGCTGCACAGCGTTTCTCCGGCTCCACCCTCCACGGCAAGCTGCCAGAGCTGCTCCGCCACCTGCTTTGTCTCCTCCGCGTCTTCCAGATACATGAGATCAATACCGCAGTCTGTAAATGCCCCGCTGCATACAAAGTTCTGATTCTCTGTATAGTCCGCCACTTTATAAAGCTTCATCTGCACCCCGGAAAGATCCTTCCCCTCCGGAAATTTCAGGCGGATCGAGCCCGTCTGCTCCGGAGCGGAGGCCGCCATCGTCATCCCCGGACACTGCGCAAACAGCAGCGCACACACAAGTAAAAAGCATAGTTTTCTGATCAAACGTCTCTTATCTTTCACTCACTTCTACCTCTCTTCCCTGCAGCCCGCATCCCTGCGAAGCGTAACACTCTGTACTACTATTTTCTCTCAGACAAACCGTACGCATCCAGATGTCATACGCTTTCGTCCGTTCCTTCCAACCTGTTCGTTACTGTTCCTGCTACCTTCACACATACCTGCCGCAGACTAGCTCTTCGCATTTGCCGCAGATATAAATAACCGCAACAGCACACTTATTTACTTTCACTTTCTACGCCTTCGGTCATGCAGCAGCACCCATAACAGCATAATCATCAGCATCGGAGCGGCTACTGCCGGAGCCACAAACGACGGCTTGATCTGCTGCGCATCAGCGGTCACGCGGATCGTGACTGCCTCCTCCAGATTTTCAGTCCGGTGCCCCCGCACCAGCAGCCGGTGTGAATTGATCCCATACGGCGTACAAGTCACCAGCGTACACAGATCTTTGCCCTTTTCAAATTCCAGGGCGGAAACATCCTCCGGCTCTACGATCAGGATCTGATCCACCTCGTAGGTCAGCGTCTCATCCAGCACACGCATGATGAAGAGGTCCCCCTCTGTCAGCTGGTCCAGATTCGTAAAAAGCTTCGCTGACGGCAGCCCGCGGTGTCCCGACACGACGCAGTGCGTCCCCTTACCGCCAACCGGCAGAGCCGTCCCAGGGATGTGGCCAATCGCCACCTGCAGGACGCCCTCGTCTACCCCGTGGTAGATCGGCAGTGACACCTTGATCGATGGGATCTCAATATAACCCATGATGCCCGTGCCGCTGATATTCAGTACCTCATTGTACTCTTCCAGCTCCTCCTCAGAAGGATTCCAGATTGCGCCGCTCTTTGCGAGCTTTTTATTGTAGGCTACTGCTCCCTTCCACATCTCTTCATACTTCGTGTCATCGATCTCTGCCACTGCCTCCGCATACGACGCGATCGCCCGCGACTGATGAAACGAATTCCAGTAATCACTGACCGAAGGATACAGCAGTAAGGAGAGGCCTACGAGAAAAATCAACACCAGTATAATAGTAGATACGCTGATCCGTTTCCGTTTCATAAGACTCTCCTTGCTGTTGTATCCGGGAGCCAGTCCATGCCGCCAGGCGGCAGCGCAGACAGCTCCCAATACTCATACTCTAGCTCCGTGCCGTCCGCAGCCCTGCCGGCTGCGAACCGTCGCACGGTTTGTAAAACATCTGTTACTTCGTTTTACAGCATACTTCCACTGCTTACTTGCATGGTATACTTCCGTTACCTGCTTGCGCGGCTTCTTTCTGCTGCTCACTTGTATAGCTTGCCTCTACTACTTTCTTACGTAGCATACTTCCGCTATTTACTCACGTAATGTACTTCTGCTACTTATTTCTCGCCCATGCGCTTCTTCGTCACCAGCAGGATGCCAGCGCCAAGAACAAGGATTGCGCCGATTACGTAGAAGATCGTGGTACCGATGCCACCGGTCTCAGGAAGTTCTGTGCCTGAATTATTTACAATCTCAGCATAAGCCTCACCGGAAACTCTAGCGTGCTCTGTTCCGTCTGTTTTTGTTACATTACCTGCATCTTTATCTGCTGAGAACGGATCCGATACCTTCAGCTCCAGTAGCGTCGGTTCTTCACTTTCTTTGTCATGCGTTGCTTCAACAGTCACCTTAATCGGATCCATTGTATTGAAGCCATCCGGGGTCGTAGTCTCACAAAGAACATAAGTGCCGTCGTCAAGTCCGGTAAAGCTAAAGGAAGTCTTTGTAGAGTCAGCAGTCATTGTATATGTTGCGACAATCGATTCGGAATTAGCGGCAATTTCGGCATTCTTTTCAGTTGCACTCCCTTTTTCCGGAAGTGTATAATCAGCCTTTACTTTATAAAGCGTAAATCCTGCTCCTGCCAGCGCCTTGCCTTCCTTATCGATCTTGTCGATCACAGTCTTATAAGTGAATACAATAACCTTATCCTCGGGAGTCTTTCCTTCTTCAGAATCATCAGAGCTTTCCGGATTGCTGGAATACTTTATATAGGAAGTATTTGGGTTCCCCTCGGAACCTATCTTCGCACTTGTGTTAAGCACTGATGTGTACTCGACCAGAATGTCCGTGCTATTGCACTCTGCGCTCAAGGTAGTGGCTCCTTCCACAGGTTCAAAAGTCACTTTTATTGCAAAGGTATTTCCAGAATCAGCTGTTACCACCTCAGCTGTTATCTTGGTATTTTCAGTTGAATCTGTAACTGTCGTCCCAACCTTTGCATCAAGCTCTAATTTTGTATCAAGCACAGTAATTGTATATTTTTCCGGAGCATCCAAACCCGCAGACTGCTTATCTTCGAATGTAATGTGATACTTCTTGTAAGAGGTAACATTATTAGCAGTTGTGGCTTTAAGCTGGAACGGAACCGCATCCCCGATATCATAGTCAGCGGAGTCCTGCCAATCAACTGCGTCTTCACTAGTGTTCGAGTCGTTCTTATCATCAACCTTCTTTTGGGATGTCGGTTTATCTGCCTTAAGTGTACCCTTCACATCTTTTACTACATTAACGATAAGGGCTGAAGAGTAATCGCCTTCAACAATCCCCCCGTTGCCATTCGTATCAGTGATGATATAGTAGCCTTCCGCAAGACCGCTAAAAACGACATCTCCATCCGCATTCAACTCATTCGGTGTCCCGCTACACAAAGCATCTGCCGTAATGAGAGACTGGGCTGTTGCTCTGGCATCGTTATCTTCAGCAATCTCCTTAGCATATGCAGCAGCAGTAGTTTTAGTTTCCTTAAAGTCATCGGTAATGCCAGAACCCCACTGTATATTGGTCAGTTCACCCTCCTCTACCGTACCAGTAAAAATCTGATACAGCGTATAAGTGTGACCTGCCTTACCACCTGCCAATGTGATAGACTTTGTTGTCGATTCTGTTGGAGTAGTTCCTCCGTCTCCATCACCACTAGTTGCAAACGCCGTAGTAGCCATAGCCATCACCATCACCATAGTAATGAGCAATGCCATAATCTTCTTCATTTTCCTCATAGCTGTTTTCCTTTCTATTTTGCTTTTTAATATTGGTTACGAGTTCGAGCGGCTGAATGAACGAAAGGCTAGCCGTGTAGACCGGATACTCGTTCTGTAGGTATACTCTCACTATCCACGCTGCATTTGTCTTGTGACTAGTCTCGCACTGAACGCTATCCCAATTCCTAGACGGCTATTTCGTTGTCTGCCTATGCATACCTCAAATGCACTTATGCATTGTCTACACTATGCATGTCTCGTGATGGGCTTCTATGCAGTACAGACTGTAAACAAGTTGTCGCCTGCACCTTGCAGACTTTGCAGCAGATCTTTATACATCCTGCTCTTTTCAGATCAAGAACTGCGCTATACATCCCTCGCATCTGGCTTCCGCACTGTCTGCGCTGTGCGTGCTCCGTGACTGTTTTCCTCCGCTGTTTGCACTATGCGCATTCCGCACCTTCCAGGCTTTGCCGCGCGGGGTTGTGTCTACCCGCGCCCACATCGCCGAACCGTAACATTTCTAGTTACCGTATTGCTTAACTTTGGTATTGCTCTTATGTTGCTTTTTTCTCTTCTTCGCGTCTCAGGAAGAACATTGCTCCTCCTTTCTTCGCTTATTTTTTATACCAATTAGAAGGGCTGCCATGGATGTCAGCAGGATCCCTCCTAAAGTATACGGTTGTGTACCGGTGCCGCCGGTTTCGGGGAGAACGTAGGATTGCTTCTTCTTATTGGTAATCGTAAGCGTATAGGATCCCGCTCCTTCTGATTGGTCACAGCCGCCAGAGTAGGTCACATCATACTGCCTGCTATCCACAAGGATTTCTTTTACCCTATAAACATACCTGTAAAGTTCCTTGCCAGATGCATCTGTTTCATACCACGGTAATCCCTTTAATGTCATCGTCCAGACATCTGTCACTCCCTGGTTTGAGATTATGTAATATCCTTCCTCATTTGATTCTTCAACATAATCTTTCCATTGAGATTCCTCCGAAGCCTCTGTAGAAACACCTCCAGTATTACTTTCCGCGTTCCCATCAGTACTCTCTGACGACTCATCCTCTGCATCCACTGCTATATTTCTTCTCTGAAGCTTGAACTTCACAGTTCCAGCGGCCACGTCCAATGGCTCTCCATTACTCTTCTCCCATATCTTCTGTATTGTAAGATCAGTAGTCTTTACGACTGGTTCAGGAGGGGGCGGTGGGATCTCCGGAAGCTTATTCGTAATAGTAACTTGGATTCCCTTCGCCGGATTATTATCAATGTACTCATATGTGTAAGAAGTTGTAAAGCTTGCATTTGTACTTGTCTCTTTCACATAATAGTACAATGGCGTACCTGCTTCATCCGACATGGTCTTCGGAAGATTGCTCCAGATATATTCCCAGCCATCACTGGAATAACCTTCCCCTGTCATACCTGATTTTAATGTTATCTCGGACCCTACTTCTGTATGGGGTGATGGAAGGATTAGCCCTGCATCCGTAACCGCTGATGCAGTCATTTTCGAGGCAGTTTTTACATTATTTGCATAAGCCTTAGCTATTTTTACAGAGCTTACAGCTGTTACGCTATGTCCCACCTCCCATCCTGTCCTGGGGTATGTCCCATTCGTCTGAAAGTAGAGTACACAATCACCATTAACCTGAGATAATCCCTCTATTGTATAATCAAGATAATAACACCCTGATGCATCAACTTTTGATTTTTTAGTAACCCCTATATTATCGGGACATAACAACACAGGTATTACACCATCATGATCACGATCCCATTGAGTACCAAATGCTATTCGAATGATTGCTCGGTCAGTATCTACATTTCCTTCAACCAATACGTTCCCGTCTGCATATTGCTCTGAATAGCTACTTGAATCCTTATATTCCACTCGAATTTTCTTCGGCGTTCCATCTCCGCCAGTACCACCTCCTGATTCAACCAGTGTTGCTGCCAGATTCAACTGTATCTCTGCATTATTTCCTGCAACAACAATATCTCCATTTTCTTTTCTATCAAAACCCTCACCAGTGAGTTCGACAGATGCTATGGCATTTCCATCACCGCCTGCACCAAACTGTATCCGATAATAGTTTACCTCGGTATTACCGTTTGTGGTAACAGTACCTGGCAATGAATACTTACGCAACCAGGCATTTCCAGTTTCCAGGTTTCCCAGACCTACTGCAAAGGAATCATCGTAATTTGCTACGTTTCCATTCTGATCGCATGGCAATACCTTCGTCCAAATCCATGCACCGCCTGTTGGCGCTGAGCCATCTTTTCCCCAGCCAGTGACCTGCAGTGTGATCTGCGTCTGTGTTTCCGAAGGTTGCGGTGGAGCGGTCTCAGACTCTGGCGGCGTTGTAGAACTGTAAAGCTGTACTTTTGCTTCCAGCCCCTCTACCTCTTTTTCGCTGAGCGTAACATCCCCAACCTTCCAGACCTTCTTCACCCGGATCTCCGTCACTTCTTTCGTGTTCTTGATCGTGATGGTCCCTCCGGTTACGACAACCTGCGTTCCGTCCTCGCTTTTCTGCCCTGCAGGCTGTGTCTTGCCTTTGGTGCCATCTGATGATGTTCCAGCGTTCTCGGCCTGATACAGCGCGGTGAATCCTTTTACCCCCTCTGTGTCCTCCTGCACGTAATACTCGCCCTGCGGCAGATTCTCCCAGGTGTAGGACCATCCTTTATGCGCTTCGCTGTTCAAAACGACAGGGTCGCCATACTGCTCAAACGTATTGTCCGGCCTCTTCCGGTATAAAGTCACCGTCAGAGTCTGCGGATGATCCGCTGCCACCGTGCTGGATGTTATATCCGTTTCACCGACAAACCACTTCTTATCCACAGTCACCGAGGTAGGCGTAAGCTCATTTACAACAGTAATCGTCCCTGCATCTGAACCTAACGTAACGTCCTCTGCGCCTGTCGTTCCATTTCCTGTTACGCTGACACACTGTTCTGTCCCTTCCTCCATTACGTAATAATAATACGGAGAAGAGTTAGACTCATCTTTCATTGGCAGAGAAGTCCAGGTATGCTCCCAGTTGTCTGCAGCAGATACTTCAACTTGACCACAATCTGTCAGGGCAGCCATATCGTCTTGACGAACTTTACCATTCTCATCCAGAGTCAGCTGGGTTGTGGTTCTGTACAGATGGAGGCTCACCTTGGCATCTGAAGTAAGATACTTCTTCTGTTCCTGATCAGATAGAAAACTATCTTCTCCCGATTCAGTTCCATCAGCTTTTAGCTTCCACTTCTTCTGCACTTTCACCGAAGTTGTCTCTGGCGGAGTATCTGGCAACTGGTTGTTTACCGTGATTGTTCCAGATGTGATACCGTCCTTATTAGAGTACCAAGTGGTACAACCACCGATAGTAGATGCGGATTCAAGCACATAGTACGTGTAATATACCTTCTTGTTGTTTTCATCTACTCCTTCTAACGGCAAGTCCTTGATATGCACCGACCAATTATTATCCGCAGTAAGTGGATAACTTTTCCCTTCCTGTTTTATGCCTCCATCAGGTGGGGGTGGAACACTGCCATCACCGATCTGCACTTCTCCTACCCAGTCGTACTGTGCTTGGTTTCCATCTACAAGTGTCACACCAGTTTGCACCATCTCGGATGTGAGTTTCATCTCTAATACCGCCGTTATTGTGAGCTCTTCTGCATTTTCTTGATAAGATGCTCTTACCAATGACGTTCTAGTCCAATGTTCCGTTGTGTAATAATCCACAAAAATTTGTGCTTTATTATATTCGAATTTTCCTGCATCTTCTGCTTTCCAAGAAGCTTTCACTAATACAGTATCTCCAACTCTACCTTTGTGAGATGTTTGGTCGGCGCAAAACTTCAATCTATTACTACTAGAATCAATTTTTACCTCTACTTCCTGATCCATTGATTCTGTTGTCGGTTCAGGCTTATCTTCACTCTCCTTTCTATACAAGTCCACAGTCACCGATCCAGTTTTCATGTCTTGTGTGACATCCACGCCCTGGTTATTGAGCCACTTCTTATTGACCGTAATCTCTGTCGCATTCTTTGTGTTTTCACAAAACTCCATATGCGAACTCTTTGACAAGTCAATAGCACCGCTAGCAGTGAATTTCTCAGCAGCATTTTCTCCCAGATTAGCCGGATATGCAGACGTTTCCACGCTGTCATCCGAAAAGTGGAAGTAAAACTTCTTTGGCTCATCGGGAAGAAGATATCCGGCCGGAGCTTTCGTCTCCACCACATAATAGGCAGTATTTTTCTTAAACTGCTGATATCCATCTCCTATTCCATCTTTCGCGTTGTATTCGACTGAAAATTTCCCTTGCTTTGTTGTATAAGGATAGCCAGTCGAAACATACCCGCCCGTTCCTGTTTCATCCGTTCGATATTCGTATAAAGTAAACTCAGCCCCATCCAACAGCTGTGCATAGCTTGATGCATCTACCTTATAGAATTCATATTTTCCATCTGATGAAACATCACCGGATGTTCCTGCATTCTCCCATTTATCGTCTCGCTTTTCACTGTCCTGCGCATCTGACACACCGTTAAGATATACATTATTATTGATATCCAACTTTTTATCACCTGGATTATCTTTTAACAGTATACTTACCGAATACGTGTATTTAAATACCAATGCCTGACCATCCGGAATCTGTGCAGTGATGCTATGGCTTATCTTGCCGCCTTCACTTGTAGTTCCAAATACCCAATTCCAAAGGCTCTGAGGAACTACTTCCCCCGGCTTCAGATGCCCCTCTTCGTCACGAACCAATTCACCTGTTTCTGAATCCTTTTCCGCATAATACAATGTTACTGTCTTGGGCAGTAGTGATACATCGCCAATGCAATCATCAGGTACATACGTCAATGTATCTTTTAGTTCCAGGCTATCCTTGTCTTCCAAAAGATCCTGACTGCCCTCGTTGATATCTACAGAGTACTCTAAAATACGGGAACCATTTACCCACTCTCCATACTTATCAACCTTCTTGGCCTGCGGGGTTGTCACGGTATGCTCCTGCTCCTGTTCATCCGTGCCATATTTCTTCGAATCATTGTCTTTCCAGACATCCACAGTATTTTTCAGCGTGTGCTTCGCACTCGCACCCATCTTAGGAAGTTCCTTTAACTTACATGTATAAGTCAGCCAGAATTCATTCCCCTTGCTAAAGCATACTGGCCGGTTTTCCGGATTCATCAATGATGCAACCAGTGTGATTTCTCCAGTGTCTGCATCATACACGCTACCCTCAAGATTAAATGCAGAACCCTCCTGTGCTATGAGTGTGCCCGCCTCAATCTTTGCTGTTTCCTGAACGTCCTCACCTCCGAATGTCAGACTCACAAGCTCAACTGCTGGGACACTCGTATCGTTCGTCCCATTCACAATCACCGGAAGATGATCTGTTACTGTAAGCTTTTCATAATCTCCTTCCAGCAATACTTTTACTTTCCATGTTACAATACCATCCTGTGAGGATGAAGCAGAGGAACTGGCATTTTTATTGCCATCCATTTTTACTACACGCGGAGGACGCTTTACTGTATGCTTCTGCGTCTGATCACTTTCTCCATATTCAAAAGGCTCTCCTCCATCTGATACTGTTACATCCACATGGTTCGTCAGAATATACGGATCTGGATTTTCTGTGCCAGGATCAGGAAGCTTCTCTTCCTTTATCTTGCACGTATATGTCACCCACACTGCCTGATGCCCGCGGAAGAAGTCAGGTCTGTTCTCCCCAAGAGTCTTAAGATTCAGAGAAATCTGACCATTCTGGTAATAAGCGCTTCCCGTCAGATCAAGACCAAAATCAGCTGGCGCTGTAATCACGCGGCTACCATCTACATCACTTGCAGCGCCAAGTTCCAACTGTGTCTGTGTCTTTTCCTCTCCAATACTAATACCTGTCAAAACAACATCTTTAGGAAGCAAATCCGTAATTGTCAATGCCGAATAATCCTTATTCAGATTGACCTTCACCTTCCAGACTAATGTTCCATCTGTTGACTCTGTCACGGTTGTTCCTGTACCATTCTCTCCATCCATTTTGATGACCTTGTCTGGAACAGTCACGGTATGCGTCTGTTTCTGCTCTGAGTCTCCGTATGGCT
>DKWE01000122.1:0-23217 GCA_002491565.1 Lachnospiraceae bacterium UBA7160
CGGTCTCCCTTATCCGCGCGATCATTCTTCTCGCTGCGATCACCTCTCTCCGCATGATCACTCCGGTCACTCTTATCTGCACGATCGCTTTTCTCGCCACGGTCTCCCTTTCCAGTCTTCTCCTTCCGGCGGCGCGGCCGGAAACTCAGCTCATCCACCGGATACTCCCGCAGCTCCTTCTCATCTCCAACATCCACAAGCACCTTCACGCGCTGCCGCAGGACATTCACGCTCTGCACCTCTCCGGAAATACTGCCGTCCGGCGTCGTTACCGTATCACCAATGCCAGGAAGCTTGCTGTTCAGATACTCATAGGTGTCCTCTTCGTTTTTCAGGCAGCACATCAGGCGGCCGCACGCCCCGGAGATCTTTGTCGGGTTCAGCGAAAGATTCTGTTCCTTCGCCATCTTGATTGACACCGGGATAAAATCCGACAGATACGAATTGCAGCACAGCACCCGTCCGCAGATACCGATCCCTCCCAGAATCTTCGTCTCATCCCGCACACCGATCTGCCGCAGCTCAATCCGCATCTTGAACACTGCCGCGAGATCCTTGACCAGCTCGCGGAAATCAATTCTTCCATCTGCTGTAAAATAGAATAATAACTTATTATTATCAAAGGTATACTCCGCGTCGATCAGCTTCATATCAAGATTGCGTTTGCGGATCTTCTCCCCGCAGATACGGAGCGCCTCACGCTCTCTTGCACGGTTCCGCTCCGCACGGGCATCATCCTCCGGCGTCGCCACACGGAGTACTGCCTTAAGCGGCTGGACCACTTTATCTTCAGCGATCTCCCGGATTCCGCCAACCACCGTGCCATACTCCACACCGCGCGCGGTCTCCACGATGACATGATCTCCCGACCGAATCTTATAAGTTTTCGGGTCAAAGTAATACACCTTTCCCGCATTTCTAAATCTGACTCCTATAATCCTAAGCATGAATATTCTCCTTAATAACAAGGAACAGAAGTTCCATTGTCAAATCAAAATTCACATTCGCGGCGAGACGTGTTTTTGCAGTCTCGATTGCTTTCATTACATCCTCCACTCCCTCGTAGGAACAGCGCATGACAGTCTCACGGATCGTTCGGATCTCATCCTTGAAAATAAGCCCGTTGATATCCCGCGTCGCCTTAAAATAAACCATATCCCGGTACCACAACGCCAGCAAATCCAGATAGTCCTGAATCTCAATCTTGTAGTCCTGCACTTCCTTCACATAATCGATGATCTCATTGATCTCCATTGTTCCTGCGCTGCGGACCAGCTTCATCGCAGAAGCCTTGATGGCATTGAAATTCTCCGAAGTGGCCAGACGCTCCGCCTTGCCAATGTTTCCCTGCGCGAAAGCCGCGCAGATATCCGCCTCGTAATCCGGGATCTGGATATGCTTCATCAGGTATGACTTCACCTGCTCATCCGGCACCGGTCTCAGCTGCAGCAGCACGCACCGTGAACGGATTGTGTCCAGAAAGACCTGCTCATTCGTCGTCAGCAAAAGAATCACCGCATACTCCGGCGGCTCCTCGATCGTCTTCAGAATCGCATTCTGTGCCTGCACCGTCAGCTTCTCCGCCTCCGGTATAATATAAATCTTGTATTTTCCATTATAGGGACGGATCTGGATATCCCCCACCAGCTGTTCCCGCACATCCTCCACGCCGATGCTGTTTGGCTTCTCATGGCGAATATGAATGATATCCGGGTGATTCCCGCTGTCTGCCTGATGGCAGGAATGGCATTTTCCGCAAGGGCGTTCCTCCTCATTCTCGCACTGCAGCGCCATCGCAAATGCATCCGCAAGCGTCAGCTTGCCCGTACCCTTTTCTCCGCTGAATATATATGCATGGCTTACCTTCCGGGACTGGATGGCCTTCTCCAGATGTGCGATTTCCCGTTTGCGCCCTAACATGTCTTTAAAACCTGCCATAGTTTCTCCTTTGCCTGTCTGGTCTGTGAAGCCTGATTTTCATAGAATGACCGTCTCTCCGGCCTGCTCCCCCTTTGAACTTTATCAGTATAGCACATCTCCGGGTTGAAGGGAAGCATCCTGACAATAAGTTCTTACAATCCATTCCTGCGCCCATTTGCCTTGATGCCATCTGCATTCCCCCTGACGCGAATATACTGTTCGTCAAGCAGCCAGGCCAATCCTGCAGATGCTTTTCTGAACAGGCAGATCAGGAAACACCATCCAAAGCCAAAGCCTGCCGGATATAGGCCGTGACCTCTTCCATGCAGTCCTCGCGCCCGGCATTGTTCGCAAAACGCCGCAAAATGCCTGCCTGCCGGATTTTTTCTTCTGAAAAATCCTCCTCATCCGCCAGATACCGTCTGCATACCTCGGAAAAATTTGGATGGTTCTGCTTTCTCTCCCGTTTCAAGGCTCGTTCCAGGCGGTTTCCATCTTCCACCTCGATATAAATCGGAAGAACTCGTTCCTCCCCATAGTAAGCCCTTACCTTTTGAAAAGATTCCAGTGTGCCAAGTGCCAGATAGTTGTATCGATCCAGATCGATCGCACTGCCATCTGCAGTAAAATAGTACCATGGGCCATGTACAGTATGATACATCCGCATCTCAATGACACGGCTCTCCGCATCCATCGCATGATATTCCTCTTCTGTGACAAAGTGATACTGCACTCCGTCCGTCTCATTCGCACGGATCGGACGTGTCGTATACATGACCAGCGGCTTCAGCGCAAGCTCACTCTGGGCAAGCACATACTCATAAATCGTGTCCTTTCCGGTTGCACTCTTTCCCATTATATAAAATAGTTTGCCCATAATCCGGCACCCTTTCCTATCACTATTAAAAGCCCTCCGCAGACAACCTGCCAACGCAGGCGTTCTCCTGCTATTCCAAGCTCAAAATCACATATCCAATTTCTTGTCTGTACATGAAGTACTCAGCCTGGTCTATGTACTGTGTTCTTCACTTACATAGTTTCTCTGTGGAACCAAAATTTTGCCCTTTTGCACAAGATTTCATCTACAAGTGTCTGACCCGGAAAACCGGAACTAAACTTCTGCCATTTTGCGCAGGATTTCGTTTATAAGTGCCTGATCCATGCAAGCCGGGATCAGAAATTTGCCGATTTGCGCCCGGCTTTACTATACTTAACTTTCCCGCACCACAAGAATGTTTTCTCCCTGATAGTCCCGCAGCCCCTGCAGCTTCTGCCCGCGCAGCCGGCACGTCAACAGTTCCTCCAGAACCTCCCCGGAAATCCGCTCGCCCGGCACCAGCATCGGGATACCGGGAGGGTACAGATACACAAACTCGCCGGAAATGCAGCCGCAGCTTCCGGCCAGCGTGACCTCCTCCTTCGAGCAGTCGACTGCCTTGGCAATGCTCATCACAGCCTCTGGTCTGGTCTGCCCGGATTCTGCAGTTGACTTCGGGCTGTTATTCTGTGCACGGTTCTCCACGGCTTCCGTAACTGCCTCAGCCTGCTCCTGCTGCTCTTTTTCTTCCCACAGCTCACCGTCCAATTCAAGCAGCGCATTCTGCAATCGCGCAAATCCTTCTTCCGTATCCGCAATTGTCATGATTGCCGTCACATACTGCGCGGCCTCCATTTCTACCTCCAGGTGATATCTCTGCCTCAGTGTTTCCGCCAGCCAGGGCCCGCCCCTCCCAGTCCTTTCTGTGGACACCAGCACCTTGGACCGGTCAAATGCATAGCAGTACAGACCTTTTTCCTGCCCATTCACCAGATGCAGTACACGCATACCAGACAGGGAGCTGCGCAGAGCCCTCAGACGCTGCACAAATATCCCAAACAGCCCATCCTTTCTTTCCAGCAGCAAGCCTATGCATGCATCCATCCCCGCCATCAGCACATAGCTCGGACTGCTGGTCTGATAGATCCCAAGGTAATTCCGCAGACGGTCCCGGTCAACCCTCGGTCCCTGAACATGCAGCAGCGCTGTCTGTGTCGGAGATGGAAGTGTCTTGTGCAGACTATTGATCACCAGATCCGCGCCGCAGGCGAGCGAATGCTCCGGAAAATACGGATGCATCCCAAAATGCGCCCCGTGTGCCTCGTCCACGATCAGCACCGCACCTGCCTCATGGGCAATCCCGGCGATCTGCCGCACATCCGATGTCACACCGTCATACGTCGGCGAAGTGATCAGGACCGCGCGGATGCTCCGGTCCTCCGCCAGTGCCCTTCGCACCGCCTCCGGATCGATCGCCCCGCAGATTCCGCCCGCAAGCTCTGGTGCACCTTCTCTGCAATTCCGGTTCTCTGTTCCCGCTATCTCCGCCTGGAAGATTCCGCACATCAGGCCCGGCACATGTTCCCTGCCAATTCTGGCTCCCTGCTCTGCTTTATAATCCCACCACATTGTCTCCGATACATCTGCCTTGCCTCTCCTGTCCCTCGGCTCCTGGTCCTCTGCTTTACGGATGCAGCCTGCATCTCCCGCCTGCGGATACAGATACACCGCCGACAGCCCGTTCAGCAGCGCCGCGTGATATGCGGCCTTATGGCAATTCCGCGCCATCAGAAGCTTCCCTCCGCGTGGAACTGCAGCAGATACCGCTGCCAGAATCCCGCACGTACTGCCATTTATCAGAAAAAAGCTCTCCTCCGCATGGTACAGGCGGGCAGCGCGCCGCTGCGCCTCAAGCAATACTCCCTCCGCATGGTGCAGGTTATCAAATCCGTCAATTTCCGTAATATCAATCCCATACAAGTCCGAAAACGGCCGCATCTGCCGCTTGTGTCCCGGCATATGCAGCGGATAAAAATCAGACCGCTCGTACACATGCAGCGCCTTATACAACGGTGCTTCCATGTCAGCCCTCATAGACATTCCTCCAGCCCTCTTCTCCGCCTACAACGCTTCGATCAGCTCGTCCACCTGCTCCTCTGTTGTCGCCCAGCTTGTGCAGAACCGAACCGCGCTGTGCCGCTCGTCCACCCGCTCCCAGAAACTAAACACAAAACGCTCTGCAAGCCGCTCCATTTCCTCTTCCGGCAACACCGGAAACTGTTGATTGGTCC
Organism: Lachnospiraceae bacterium UBA7160; assembly: GCA_002491565.1. Lineage (GTDB taxonomy): Bacteria > Bacillota > Clostridia > Lachnospirales > Lachnospiraceae > Choladousia. The sequence continues at coordinate 5,029 of DKWE01000122.1, forward strand.
AGGAATCCATCAGCATAGGATATCCCTTTTTCTCAAACGCCCGCCGCAGCTTCAACGCGAGCTGGTTTGCACGCTTTGCTGCCTGAAAATACAGGTCATCTGTAAACAGCGTATCAAACTGAAGCCCCAGCAGCCTGCCCTTCGCCAGCATTCCGCCGCGCTGCTTGATCATATACCGGAAATCCTTTGCAAGCGCAGGATTCGTGATCACGACCGCTTCCCCGAACAGCGCACCGCACTTTGTCCCTCCGATATAAAAGACATCGCAAAGCTCCGCCAGTTCCTTCAAAGTGACATCGTTTTTCTCCGACATCAATCCGTACCCCAGCCGCGCTCCATCGATAAACAGCGGCAGCTCATATTCCCGGCACACCCGGCTGATCGCCCTCAGTTCTTCGGCAGAATAGAGTGTGCCGTACTCCGTCGGAAAAGACAGATATACCATCCCTGGCTGCACAATATGCTCATGATCCACATCTGCAAAATGCGCCCTGCACACCTGCTCCACCTGCTCCGCAGACAACTTTCCCGCATGTCCCGGCACCGCAAGCACCTTATGTCCTGTCGCTTCTATTGCACCAGTCTCATGCACGTTGATATGCCCGGTCGAAGCCGAAATCACGCCCTGATACGGCCGCAAAATTGAAGCAATCACTGTCATGTTCGTCTGCGTGCCTCCGACCAGGAACTGCACCTCTGCATCCTTCTGCCCGCAGAGTTCCCGGATCTTTGCGCGCGCCTGCTCACTGTATGCATCCTCACTATAGCCTGGTGTCTGCTCCAGATTAGTCTGTACCAGGCGCTCCAGAATCTCTGGCAGCGCCCCTTCTCCATAATCACACGCAAACCGAATCTTTTCCATAATTTATGACCTCCCTCTGTTTTTAAACTTCTATGCTATTTCCCGGCTGACAGTCCGGTCCTTCCGAAATACCCGGAGATACTTGTTTACATTCCCGTCTATTTTATCTGGTATCAGATTCCTTGTCAACGACATGAAAAGCAGAACCTTATAACTGCTTCCGCCTTATCGTTACTGTCCATGCCTTATCTTTTAAAAAAAGAAGTTGACACGCCCTAACGCGGTGGTAAAATTATCCTATTAGTAGAGATAATCCAGGAAAAGCACATATGGAGGATACGAAACATGAATTTTAAAAAAGCGCCGCTGCTGTTCTGCCCGGCTCTTTTGCTTGCAGCACAGGCCACAGCACCTCTTGCAGCAGCAGAAGCCGTCGATTTCTCAGAATCAAAAGCAGAAGCAGGCAGCGCCTCTGATTCAGAAGCGGAAATGATCACAGGCATCCAGGTCATCGATGGAAAATTTTTCTATTACTCACCTGATGGGGTCTGCGACGAAACCAAATCACAAGAGCTGCAGGAAGCGGCTCAAAAAGAGAAAGACATCTCCGGTCTGCTGGAGCTGATCGGAGAGCCGGAAGAGACCGAATATTACGGGCAGGGCTGCTGGTTTGGTGAGAGCGGCAAAGAATCCGGCGAAGATGGCGCCTGGTACTATGATCATTTCGTCATCTACGTCTACCAGACCGAAGATCTTACCTATTATATGGGGGCTCAGACATGGGTAGAAGAGGCTGAGCTTCTGGAACCAGAGACAGAAGCTACTGGTTTCCAGGATACGGCATCCGACCAAACTGGCTCCCAGAGTCTGACGGCAAATGAATCAGATGAATCTAACTCTCAGAACACTATAGCAGATAAATCTAATTTTCAGGATTCATCAGTAGAAGATTCTGATTCTCAGAACGCGGCAGCAGATGGAGCCGGTTCTCAGAATACGGCAGTAGATGAATCTGACCCTCAGAGTTTGGATGCAGGCAACTCTGATTTTCGGAATTCCGTCTCGGATGACTCAGACCTTCGGAGTATGGTGGCAGAAGCCGTCGAAAAAAATGCGAATGCGGCCAGCCCTTCTCTGGCACTGCTGAATCTGTTCCGCTATGTGGAAAAGACCTACAGCTATGCCCGAACCATCGGCTTCGAGAATTACAACGGATGGCCGGAGGAGTATGCCCGGGAAATGCTTACCGATGAAGCCGGGAGCTGCTATCACTTCGCAGCCCTGTACGGATATCTGGCAAAGGAAGCGACTGGCTACGATGTGCGGATTTGCATCGGCTCCACGGATGGCTTCGAATCCGGCTCCTGGCAAAAGCACGCATGGACGGAGATCAAGATCGACGACAAATGGTACGTCTTTGATCCCAATCTGGACAAATACGGCGCAGACGAGAGTTTGAAATATTACAAGCTGGATACGGAATTCGAGCTCTATGACGCAACATACCAGACTGAAGAAACCTGCGAGCTCACTTTCGAAGTCAAAACTCAGGAGACAGATGCTGATGCTGAGTCTGAGCCGGAGACTGATGTTGATGCTGAGTCTGCCCCGGAGACCGAATCTGAAGCTGCAGCCAGGGCACACTCTGAGGCTGAAAATGAAACGGCTTCGGGGATCGAAACGGATTCTGAGACTATGCCAGAAGCTGACTCCGAGACAGAGACTGAGTCTGGGACCTCGTCTGACTCTATTCTGGAAACTGACGTTGATTCCGAGTCGGAGACTGCAGTTAAATCTGAAGCTGAGACCGAATCTCCCTCGCAGATGACTGACAAGATCGAGATCACCGAGGAAGGGGAATGTGTCCTGACTCTGGACAACCGCTCCGAGCTGGCTTTTACCGAAGCCACACTGGCAGCCGATGGCCAGCTCACGCTGACAGATGCAGATGGCTCGCAGCACCAGTTCCTGGAAGTTGATAAGAATGACATCGGAACTCCTTATCTCCTGATGTACGGGAGCTTCCTCTCGATCAAATACACTTCTTCCAGCACCGGCAAAGCTGCACGACTGGTTGAAGAGGGGGACGACATTACATTCGAGCAGCCGCAAACCATGACAATTACCACCACGGTCTATGTGCGTTCCGCTGCGGACCTGAATGCGGACAAGCTTTCCGTGGCTGACAAGGGGACTCCGGTCTCTGTCATCGGAGAGACCGGAAAATGGTACAAGGTCGCTCTGAAGGATGGGCGCGAAGGTTACATATCCAAGGTTGGGATTATCGTAGATCATCTTCCTGCTGCTTCTTCCCAGGGGACCTCTCAGGAGGCACCTGGAACAGAACCAGAGACAGAGACTGAACCGGAGCCTGAGACTGTCATCGTAGAAAGAAACGGCAAATATTACCGGTACGAACGCTTCACCCCGGCAGAGGATACGATCGTAAAAATTAAAAACACGTTTTGCTACGTCACCGCGGGCGGCGAAATAGCCAGCGGCTGGAAAGTGCTGAATGGCAAGCTCTATTACGCAGAAGCGGACGGCACTCTGAAATGCTCCGGGACACGCGACGGAATTACCTTTGGGGAAGACGGCACAGCAGTGGCCGACACCAATTCCCAGCTGAAAATCCGGACAATGGAAATTGTTCGTTCCATCACAGACGACACGATGAGCCAGAGCCAGAAGCTTTCCGCCTGCTGGCGCTATGTGACCAATGGCCATCTCGGCTATGCAGGCAAATATCCCGACCTGAATGCCGCAGGCTGGCAGAGAGCCCTTGCTCTGGACGCCCTGACCAGCGGTAGTGGAAACTGCTATGGATTCGCCTGTGCCTTCGCGGCGCTGGCTGAGGAAGTCGGTTACGACCCGGTAGTCGTCTGCGGACGGGTCTCCGGATCCCGTGACCGCGCTGCCGACGGCATGACGCGGCATTCCTGGGTTATGATCAATGGCTGCCACTACGACCCCGAAGCCCAATGGGCCGGCTGGTGCGGCGGCATCTATGGCTATGGCTCCTACCCGGTCACACACAGTGTACAGAGAACCGTTGAATTCTGAGAACCTGACGCAGCCTGCAATACCCGCTGACAGACCTCTGGCTTTGCATATCTGTGCAGCCTGCACGGCCTGCGGCAGACCTCTGGCTTTGCATATCTGTACAGCCTGCACGACCTGCGGCAGACCTCTGGCTTTGCATACCTGTGCAGCCTACACGACCTGCGGCAGACCTCTGGCTTTGCATATCTGTGCAGCCTACACGATCTGCGGCAGACCTCTGGCTTTGCATATCTGTACAGCATACGGTACTTCACGGTACAGAAAGCGTCATTTGCTCAAATACCTGTAAGCGAGGGCAGGCATTACAATTACACGCGAATGGGAGGGAAATGAATGCCCGTAAAAAAATACAAATCCATCTTGTTTTTGGTCTTGATTCTGGCGTTTTCCGTCTTGCTGTCCCAGGGGGCGGGCTTTTCCCTTTCTGCCCTGGCGGAAGACTTCTCCAGCAGCATCGAAGGGGCCACCGGCTGGGGGACAACCACCCTCGCCGTTTACTGGACCGACAGCTCAGACTCCTCCAGGATTGAGCAAATCCCCGCAAAGGAACCCTTCCGGATCCTGAGCCGTTACAGCGACGACATGCTGCAGGTCGAGTACAATGGCATGACCGGCTACGTGAAGACAGACTATGTTCTGATCAATCTTCCGGACGTCGAACCGGATATTATTTACAACCTGACAAACGCCACAGGTTCTATCTTCACTGCCACAACAGAACGCGGCACGGTGAATCAAAAGCTGGACCTCTACGGTACCCAGATCTACTACAACGGTGATACCGCGGCTTACTATAACAGCGATACCTACAGCCGTACCGCAGGAAGCCGGGCAGGCAAAATCTGGAATTCCAAGCTCGGGAAATACGAGTTTGCCGTTCCCATCCTGTTCACCGCCGCAGAGAAAATTTCCAAAGCCAGAACTCTGGCCCTGGCAGATGGCTACGATTTCAAAATCTACGACGCCTACCGCCCCAATACCGCCACGCAGCTGATGAATACTTCGTTCAACAGTCTCTACGGACAGACCGGCAGTGCGCTGCATCTGGCAGGCTATAATACCAGCTTCTACGTAGCGTCTGCACTGTCCGCGCACAACATTGGCTGCGCAATTGACCTGACCATGGTACAGGGGAGTGAGGAGGCCGAGATGCCTACGCAGATGCATGTGCTCTCCGGCGACGCCGTGCTTCTCAACTACTCCGATACCGGGCGGACCGCCCATGAACTCTACGGTCAGCCCTACGATTACTATGAGGAAAACTTTGCCAATACGATGACAGAAGATGCCCGCCGGCTTTGCTGGTATATGATCCATTCCGGTATGACTGGGCTCGGATCGGAATGGTGGCATTATCAGGACCAGCGCGCCTATTCGCGAAATCGCGGCTTTTATCCGAATCTCGCTACCTGGTATCCCTGTCAGCTGTGCAGTTCCACAGCGTTTGGCGATATCTCCAGCGTACCTGATATCGTGACCAGGCGTGCCGAAGCCGTTTATCAGCTTTGGGCCGCAGCAGGCTTTCCGATCGTACCCGGTGATATCTCTTTCACAGATGTCACTCCACTGGATTACTACTACAACGCTGTACGCTGGGCTGTCAGCACCGGACTTCTCTCCGGAAGCAGTTCCTCTACCTTTTCCCCAAACGACGCCATTACCCGCGCCGGATTTCTGGATATGCTCTTCCGGTACTGCGGCGGTCAGGCAGAGAGCTCTGTAAACGCAGCTGCCGGCCAGCCTGATCCTCAGAATGGTGCCTCCGGCGAGAACACTTCCGGCACATCAGTCTTTACAGATGTCAGCCCCAATGCATGGTATTACGACGCAGTGCAATGGGCAACCGGGCTTGGCATCACAGACGCTGCTGCCGGTGCATTTTCCCCGTCCGGCGTTCTGACCCAGGCACAGATGCATCTATTTCTGACCCGCGCCAGTGCAGCCGGAATCGCACTCAGTCAGACGTATCTATAGAGCACAGGCACACGCAGCCACTCCACCGCAAATGCATGCGATCATCTGCATAACTACGCCGAGATCAGGGCGTTCGATATTCGCGCAGCCAGAATGCACAGGAACAGATACACCTGCTTCACAGACAGCAACTTACAGGAAACCCACTGAGGGAGGGGTTATGAAATGAAGACATGGAAATTCAATAGCCAATTTTTTCTGACACTGAGTCTGTCACTGCTGCTGCCTCCCCTTATGGTCAGCGGCGAGGCAGAAGACTCCGGAATTGCTCTGCAGCTTTCATCCGCTTCCGCTGTTGTCATGGATCTGGATACTGGCACACTCCTCTACAATGAGGGCAGCACCATTGCACATGACGCAGGCAGCCTTGAGAACTTCATGACCGTTTTGCTTCTTGCAGAAAATTACAATCTAAATCAGACCGCCTCATTTTCGGAGATTCTATACACTGCTCCGGATGGACAGCCCCGCCTTGGTCTCCAGCCCGGCGAGGAGATTACGCTCTATGACGCTGCCTGTGCAATTCTGCTGGATTCCGCAGAGGACGTGGCAATCGGCGTCGCAGAATACATTTCCGGAAGTCCGGCTGCCTTCACCGTGCGTATGAACGAACGGGCACAGGAGCTTGGCTGCGAGCATACTCAGCTTTCCGCCCCCGGCGATTCCGGCAACACGCAGTCCTATACCTGCGCCAGTGATTTTGCTCTCATCATGCAGGCTGCTTACCAAAATGAAGCATTTCGCGAAATCTGCCAGCTGACCGACTATGCCATCCCCGCCACCAATCTGACTGATGGCTCCCGTCAATTGGCAAATGAGCATCCGATGCTCGGGCAAGAGTCCGGCTATTTCCAGGACTGGTGTTCCGGCGGAAAAGAGTCTCTTTCCTCTGACGGCACCGACAACCTGATAACCTTTGGCGACAATGAGGACGTTCATCTGGTCTCGGTTCTTCTCGGCGCATCCGACACCGCTGCTGCATGTCAAGATACCACGAAGCTCTTCGCCTATGGCTTTGACCAGCTTTCTGTGTCAGGAGCGGATCCCAGATTCGGCACTGGCACTTCCGAAGGAAACACTGCTCAGGCAGATGGCGCGGATGGAAATACTGTAACTCAGTCAGGCACTTCAGACGGTAATACCGTGACTCAGACAGGAGGCTCAGACGGCAATACCGTGACTCAGACAGGAGGCTCAGACGGCAATACCGTAACTCAGACAGGAGGCTCAGACGGCAATACCGTGACTCAGACAGGAGACTCAGACGGCAATACTGTACCTCAGGCCAACGCTTCCAATGGAAATAACATACCTCAGTCGAACGAAACCGACAATGGCCCACTGCAGTCGGGCAGCTCCGGCGATGACCTGCTCCAGACGGGCGGTTCCGGCAACGGCCTGCTCCAGACGAGCGGTTCCGACGATGATCTGCTCCAGACAAGCGGCTCCGGCAACGACCTTTTCCAGACGGGCAGCTCCGGCGATGACACACTCCAGACGGATGACGCCAACGCGTCCACCTCATCAGGTGCCAGCTGGACAGATATTGCAAAACAGCTGATCGATTTTCTGACTGAGGCGCCGCACTATCTGGCAAAATACGCCCGGTCGCATTTTAAGGAAGTCTTCATCGCGGGATGCGCGTTCCTGCTCTTCCTGCTGATCCTGATCATCCTGCTGCTCGCGCGGCTCATCACGGACTCCCGCATCCGCCGGAAGCGCAAAAAAGCAGAAAAGCTCTGGCAGGCCAGAGAATCACAGATCGAACAGATGACACTGGAGGAGCTCGAAAATGAGCTGCGCAGACGGCAGAAAGAAGAGGCAAACTCATCTTCCTCCAAAGATGACGGCTGAGGCAGCCGGAGTTTCCGGCGATAAATCCCGCTCCTGAAAGCCGAAACTCTTATCAGCGCGTGACATAACAACAAATAAACGGGCCAATTGCGAAAAATGCTCAAAAAACAAGATGAGTTGTCTTTCTGCTAAAGCTCATTTATAGCATCAGGCTTAGAAGGCAGAAGACGTGCGGATATATAAAAATACCGAATCACCCGTCTGCAATCATGAAGTTTTTCAAAAGTTAGAAAGGGGATCTTTAACATGAGACTTGGATTTATCGGCTGTGGCAACATGGCAAAGGCAATTCTCGGCGGAATTCTGAAGCAGCAACTCATCCCAGCGGATGAAATCATTGCCTCCGCACTGCATTCCTCCACCCTGGATCGCGTATCAGAGCAATACGGCATTCATACGACCTTAAACAATTGTGAAGCTGCACAGGCAGATATTGTTTTCCTGGCAATCAAGCCGCAATTTTATGAGGAAGTCATCCGGGAGATCCGCGATATCGTCACGGAACGCCAGATCATCGTATCCATCGCCCCCGGCAAGTCTATCGAAACCATCACCGAATGGTTCCAGAAACCGGTGAAACTGGTGCGCGCCATGCCAAACACGCCTGCAATGGTCCAGGCCGGTGTCACAGCAGTCTGCCCTGCTCCTTCCGTCAGCGAAAACGAATTGCAGCAGGTACTGGAACTTTTCACCGCCTGCGGTACTGCCGAGGTGATGCCGGAACGCCTGATCAATGGCGTGGTATCCGTCAGCGGCAGCTCTCCGGCCTATATTTTCATGATCATCGAAGCCATGGCAGACGGTGCCGTCCGGGACGGCATTCCACGCGCGCAGGCTTACCGTCTCGCCGCACAGGCTGTCCTCGGCAGTGCCAAAATGGTACTTGAGACCGGCATGCATCCAGGCGAGCTGAAAGATATGGTCTGCTCCCCTGCCGGCACTACCATCGAAGCGGTTGCCGCCATGGAAAAAGCCGGCCTGCGCAGCGCCATCCTCGAAGGCATGGAAGCCTGCTCCCGCAAAGCACAGGGGATGTAAGCGAAACACAAACCGCTTCTTCCTTTTCACCCCTCCCGCAGTACTTCCCGAAGCAATGAGGCAGTCTCCACTCAGACCTTTCTGATTTATCCACATACAAAAGCACAGGAAGCAGCATTTCTTTTCTGTGCTTTTGTACCTCTAACCTGGATAATGCAAGCTAAAAACCATTCCATATTACGCAAGATTTCATTTGTAGATACCTAAAAACTACGATTAATTCAGCAGACTTTCCAGTTCTGGATAGTCTGCTATATGACTCCTGACATAAAATCTTTTGAAAGCCGCAAATTTACTGCCACGACTCAACTGATTTCTAAGGCTGTGAAAATAACGCGCTTTTTTGCCTTTCTGATACTTAGCCAAGCTAAAATATAACGTATTCATAGTACCCGCCAGATCATTGATACGCGTCTGACATCCAATTTCACGAACTCCCGTATTCGTATTCTCAAAACAACTTTCAATTAGCTCCGCTGTCAACTGTGTGTCAACATCCTCTGTAATTGCGCTGATATGCACATGCCCGTCCACATATCTGTGCTCCAACCTCTTCTCAGGGTCAACTATGCAGCAATCCAGTATATGGTCATCATAGCGACTGGACTTTTTCATACTATTACAGTGGCGGCAGGAATAAAAAAGGTTGTTCCAGTCAAACACAAGTTCCTTCCGTTTGCGCCCATAATGTGGGCGTAAATGCTCCACTTCTACATCCGACAATGGTCCAAGTTCGCACAAATAGCATTTTCCATGAAAATCAACTTTCAGCTGGCGCAATACATCTGGCTCTGAATAACTTCCATATTTTAATTTCTTCTGTATTTCTAAGGACGCAGGCGGTGCAGTCGTCCTCTCTATCTTGACCATCCGATTCACATTCCTTCCTTATCCAGCCTGTTATTCAACTCCAGCTTAAGCCGTCGATATTCTGCTGCAATATCACATGCCAGATAATCCGGTATCTCATCCAGATACATCTCCAATTCGTCAAGCTCTGCAAAATCTTCATCAGAAAGTTCTGTGCTTACAGCAAGTAGTTTATAGCGTTCCAACTTCTGACGAAGTTCTGCAGACAGACGGTCTGCACCAAAGTATCCTTCCACAATTCCTCCATACGGAAGATTTGTCATCCCATTGCTTACCAGTGTCCCATTCTCCAAATCGTAAACGACCGTATTATCCAGAGAATTCAAGATGAAAGGAGAATGCGTAGATATAATAAACTGGATATTCGGGAACAACGAATTCAAAACTGGCAGTATCTTTTTCTGCAGCTCCAGATGCAAATGTGTCTCAATTTCATCTACCAGGACAACCCCCTGCAAGTTATAGTTTTTTTGTGCTTCCATGCGCATAAGCAGATCGTTTATAATATCAAAGATCGCTGCATATCCACTGGACATAGTATTAAAATCAAATGGTTCATGTCCTGTCTGCACAATAGAAAACTGATAAGTTCGTTTATTAAACTCCAGTTTTATATTAGTATCGTCAAAAATTACCTGCAGTATCCTCTCAAAACGTTCAAACCATTCATTCACTTCGCGGTCACATTCATGATCTCCATCCTGATTTGCAAATGCTTGCATAGCTTTCAGATTGACAAGATACTTACACAGCTTCGCTCCCGGTGTCTCATCCATAGAATAAACTGGCTTAAGTTCTACCTGTTGAATATCCTTATATGGTTCCATTTCAATCTGCCGACGGTCACGATAATATGCAAAGATAAATTTGCCCTCGGTATATTTATCTCTAATAGACTGAAAAGATGTACAGGATGACACTACTCCACTTGTCCATTTTTTGAGTCTTTCCTGACTTATACGTAATAACCGCAACTTTTCGCCTTTATGGATTCTCCCAGCTTCCGTATCATTATCCTTTTCTATCTCTTTTCGAAAAATGGCAATTGAATTCTCTATATCAGCCCGAACCTGAAACTGTTGAGACACCACATACTGAAAATGTTCCGCAAGCGCCGTAAGGACACTCGTCTTACCGCATCCGTTTTTCCCCGTCAGGATCAGATGCTTCCGTTTTGTATCAGACAATGGAATATGGATATTCTGCAAATGCCGAACTTTCTTTATCTCTATGGCTGTCAAAAATACTTGTTCTTCCATATCCTTAACCCTCCTTAACAGCCCGGCTCCAGATATGAAATACTCCGGTTCCGGGCTTTTCTCTCTATGTTGCAGGATAGCACACTTTTCTTTATCGCGTCAAGTCTGGCTGTCTGCTTCCCCGGTAAGCTCTGCCAGGCTCCTGAACGAATATCCCATCTCCTCCCACTTTGTCAGCAGCTCATCCAGGATGTCACCATTTGTATTCGATGTATTGTGCAGCAGCACAATTGCGCCGGGATGGATGCGCCCCAGCAGCTTCTCGAATGCTTCCTCCTTCGTAGGCTGCTGGTCCTGATACCAGTCTACATATGCAAGGCTCCAAAAGAAGGTCTGGTAGCCCAGCTCCTGCGCCATCTTCAGATTCGCTTCACTGTATTTGCCCTGCGGCGGTCGGTAATACTTCACCATCTCCTGTCCGGTCGCCTCCTGATACAGTTCTGCTACTCCTTCCAGCTCCTTCTGGAAGGAAGCCGCGTCCGCGATCTGTGACATATCCGGATGGTGCATCGTATGATTCCCGACTATATGCCCTTCCTCTGCCATCTGGCGAATCAGCTCTGGATTGTCCTGTACAAAATTCCCTACCACAAAGAAGGTGGCAGGCACACCATGCTTCTTCAAAGCCTCCAGAATCTTCGGAGTATTTCCATTTTCATATCCACAGTCAAAGGTCAGGTACAGCACCTTTTCCTCTGTATTCTCCGCATAATACGCATCAAACTGTGCCAGCTCCTCAAACGTCGCATTCGCTACCGGCGGCTTCCCTTCCTCCTGAAAGCTCAGCCCCCAGTTGCCGTCCGCAGCCTCCTGCAGCGCTGATGTCCCGGCAGCTCCCGCTACCTCCTGCTGCACCGTCGTTCCTGTCATTTCCGCGATTCCCTGTTGTGAGGCAGTTCCTGCGGCTCCATACTGCATGGCTGTATCGCTCATCCCTGCGACTTCTGGCCGCGCTGCCGTATCGCTCATCCCTGCGACGTCTGGCTGCGCTGCCGTATCGCTCATCCCTGCTGCCTCTGGCTGCACTGCCGTATCGCCCATCCCTGCGACGTCTGGCTGCGCTGCCATATCGCCCACTCCCGCTGCTTCCTGCTGTACCGACACCCCGGAAGCCGCCGTCAGTCTCTCCCTCACTGCCCCCGCAAGATTCCCAGCCAGAAATGCCGCCAGAAAAAGCAAAAAGACTGCCGCTCTCCTTCCGGTAATATATTTCTTCGCTCTCTGAATCCACTTTTCCATCGCATACACTCCAGTCCATACTCCCTACAGTGTATGCACCAATGCGTCTCATCCATGCTCAAAAATAGAAAACACAGTCATCCTTACGCAATCTCTTCCGCAATCGTCTGCCACACCCAGTCCTGTTCATTTCCGAGAACCCAGGCCGCGATGCCGCCCAGATTGTACTGGCTCACGAGGCCAGCACGCGCCGCGACGGATGCTTCATCCTCCAGCCACACCTGACAATACCGCCCTTCCTCGTCGGTCCACTCCGCATACTGCTGCCCGGTGCTCTCATCATAGGAAGTCCCTACCCCCAGGCTCTCCAGTACCTGCTGGATCCCGTTCATCCCATACGCCTCACTCGTTACCGTATTCGTACCATCCTCATTAACCTTCGTGTACCACAGCCGCGTATAGAACGGGATGCCGCTGACCAGCTTCTCCTTCGGCAGCTCCATGAGCATATTTTCGATACCAGTAATCTCAAAATTCATCGAAGCGACACTTCCCACAAGGTCTGAACCCGCATAATGCTCATCGTATCCCATAACAATAACATAATCGCAAACTACCCCCAACTCCCGCCGGTTATAATGCTTTGAAAAATCCATTGGCACCGGTACATCGACTGAGAGCACGATCCCTTCCTTTCTGCACAGGATCGACAGCTCACGCATGAACTGCACATAGTCATATCCGGCCTCCTGCGCAATCCCCTCAAAATCAATATTAATCCCGTCAAAACCGATCTCCTTCGCCTGCGCGACCAGATAATTCTGTACCTTCTGGCGCGCCGCCCGTGACGCGAGCAATGCTGTCGTACTGACATCCGGGCTGAAATTGCTGATCAATGCCCACACCTGCATCCCCTTCGCATGCGCCTCCTCCACATACGCTGCGCTCGCAAAGGAATCAATCTCACCTGTATTATCCTTCAGGAAATACCAGGTCGGAGAGATCACATTCACTCCTGTCACCTGCGCAGTCGCTTCTGCAAACTGCTGATTCATCTCCGCATAATCAATCTGATGCCATACAAGGTTCACCCTGCCTTCCATGTGGATGCTCTTATACTCCGGCCCCGCATAGACTGTTTCCCTTATCGTCTGCCGGATATCCTTCAGACGATTATTCTTCACATAGCCAATATAGCCATCCGGCGTGACAACCTGTGACCAGTTCTCCATCTGCACCAGCACCGTCACCTGCGTCCCTGCCGCAGCATCCGTCAGGATCGGACTCTTGATCCCACCCTGATAACGAACCGCCGTCTCCTTCTTCAGCACGCCCGTCGTCACCTCCCGGCTGCCATACGTGATTACCACACGCGACGGTGTATCATAAACCCTGCAGCTCAGATCCGAGTACTGCTGCATGAAATTCAACGCAAGAAACATCCCCGAAGAGGTGGTCTTGAGAATCTCGTACCCTGCATCAAACGATTCTCCATCCACAGTATAGGAAGAAGCATTCGGCGGGATCTCGAAAATCTGATCCGCCGTCGTAAACAGCAAAAGCCCTGCCGACGCATCCCAGTGGAAACGGGAATTCAGCTCCCTCTGCACCAGTGTATAATCAATGTAAACATTCCCCTCAAATATCAATGCTCGTTCCTGCGCAATATGATCCTCTACCACCACTGCCGCCTCCGACTCTCCGAGCACTCCAAAATAAGACTCCGGATCCATCCGCTTCGAAGTCGGCATAAACTTCACAATGCACACCACGAGAATCGCCAGTATCCCAATCCCTGCGATCCCCGCAGCCAGCAGAATATAGAGCTTTCTCCTATCCTTCATCGCTGTACCTCCCCATCAAAACCTCATATGACACCAACAGACTACATCATTCTTTGCGCTCATACGATCATTTTGCAGCTGCCCGCACTATGCTCCTACTATATCACTCAGCAATCGCCCTTGCAACCGTCGCATGACCACCCATGCTATCTCTCAGCAGCTATCCATACAAACGCTCGTGCAGCCGCGTTCCCGTCATTATAACAGTTCTTGCCGCAGCCGTCAGCACCTTCCCGGGATATTAATTAAAAAATAAGAATATACTATGCATAGGGAATCGTGACTGCCGCCCGCCTCCTTTCCTCCCGCTCGCACTGATGCTGCGCAGCACTGCAAACTCCAGAAGTCCATGCTGTCTTTCTCTGAGCCAGCCGGATCCAGACCATTTTGTGAGCCCTCAGTTCTCCGCTGCCGCATGTAATGAACATCTCTGCCATTCATGTGCCCCTGTCTCATGTGTCGAACTGCCCTACTCATGAGCCTGCCGACAACTACATCCACCGACTGGCCATGACCATCCGTTAGTCCGTCGATCCTGCCCGTGCTTTCAGTACGTCCGGTGCGCTGGCATACGTTCCTGTGATATACTTATCCCTGCGCAACCGCCTTGCACCGCACAGCAGCTACAAGGCAGTTCCCCTAAGCCTTTTTACGTTTTCTCTTGCACAACGGGCAGAAATTGTTTATAATGCGTACATACCTGTTAATTTTGCATTCTTCCGGCATTTTCGCAGGTAATGACTCATCGGAAAGGATATACGGGAAGGTACAGCAAAGCGTGATGATAATAAAATGGCCTCCTCTCCATTGTAAATATGTGATTTGTATATCCTTTCTATACGCTATTATATATAATATGAGTTTCATTTGCAAGCTTTTTTTGATATTAACCAGGGTATCCGCAGATATTTTGATATGCGGTCTACAAAGCTATCAATATGCAGCCCCTATGGTCTTGATATACAGCCTGCAGAAGCTCTTTCACGCAGCTTTCTTTGCACACGATACTATGTAAACACGAAACAAATAAATATAATATATTACAGAGAGATCCCGTACTAAATTACTAGGTGCGGATGAAAGAATATCAGAGGATGTGATTATATGAAAATTGAGAAGATTAACGACAAACAAATTCGCTGCACTCTAACCGGAGAGGATCTGGCCAGCCGCAAGATCAAGCTCAGTGAGCTGGCATACGGTTCTGAGAAGGCGCGGGCGCTTTTCCAGGACATGATGGAGATCGCCGAAGAAAACTTCGGGTTTGAGGCGGACAATATGCCGCTCGTCATCGAAGCCATCCCGATTAACACAGACTCGGTCGTTCTGATCATCACTAAGGTCGAAGATCCGGACGAACTAGATACACGGTTCGCACGCTTCTCTCCGGAGGGCGGCGAACCTGAGTATGAAAATACCTTTGCAGAACTCAAAGACCGGCTCGAAGGCGCCGACGACGTTCTCGGCCTGATTAAGAAGATCATCGAAGCAAAGAAACGCGCCCTTCAGAGCCAGAATGCGGCAAACGCTGCAAATGCGCCGGAAGCCGTCTCCTCCTCTGCATCAGCAGATACTGCAAATCCTGCTGTGGAACAGATCGTGGACGACAGCTCGATTTCTGAGAACGACGAAGAGATCCGGAATCTGACCAGGTTCTACCTCTTCCGTTCTCTCGACGACGCGATCCATGTCGGCGGCATCCTCGGCTCCATCTACCATGGCCCGAACACGCTCTACAAAAATCCGGACACCGGCGAGTACTATCTGATTCTCAAAAAAGCAGAAAGCACCGCCGAAGAATTCAACAAGGTCTGCAACGTGCTCTCTGAATACGCGCTCTCCTGCCGCTTTCTGCCAGGCATGGATGCCCATTTCGCCGAGCACATGGAAGTCCTCATCCCGGAAAATGCACTGCAGAATCTGTATCTGCTGCACTGAATCACCCTATATAAAGCATACAAAGCAAACAGAAAGCCCACCATGTAAATTACACATGGCGGGCTTTTTGCATAGCTTTCCTGCTATTTCATCTTTTGTATGGAGTCGTGTATCCGCTTCAAAGCGGATACACGTACTCAGAGCTCCATTAATAATTACTTCTTGTTGTTGACTCTACGGCGTTCTTCAGCCACGATCAGCATCACCATCGCTGCAAATGCGATCACCATCATGCCTGCATAAGAAGCAATCGGCGTCTCATCACCCGTCTTCGGAGTTTCATCAGCCTCGCTGTTCGTGATGACTACCATTGCAGCCTCATGATTCTTGTTCAGCGATACCTTCGTCTGATCTACGCTCACCGTATACTTGAAGCCTGCAGCACCTGCGACCGGATTGCCGTCCGCATCTACCTCAGTCACGTACAACGTCGTGTCCGTTCCGAGATTATCCAATGCTACCAGCGTCATTGCGCTTGCCTCCGAGCCACCATTCAGATTCAGCTCAAGCACATTGTACTCAACCATATCCGACAGCGTCGTGTAGCCCGGGTCTGCGAAGATACCAGCATAGAAGACTTCATTCGAATTCTTCGCATTGCCATCCTTGCCGCGCAGCCGCTTCGTTACTGTCAGCTCACCGCCCATATAGTATCCGTGCGGAATCTCCTTATTTGTGATCGTTACCGCTACTGCCTTGTGCTGCGGATCCAGAGTTACCGTCGTCTGATCTACCGTGACCTCATACTGGAAGCCAGCTGCTCCCGATACCGGATTACCGTTCGCATCCACCTCAGTCACATACAGCGTCTCACTCGCATCCACGCTATCCAGTGCTACTGCAGTCATCGCGCTCGCTACCGAACCACCAGCCATATTCAGCTCAAGGATATTGTACTCAACCTTATCCGACAGTGTCGTATAACTTGCATCCGAGAAGATACCTGCGTAGAAGACTTCATCCGAATTCTTCTCACTTCCATCCGCATTGAGCAGCAGCTTGTTTACCGTCAGCTCACCCTGAGTATAGAATCCGCTCGGCCAGTTGAACAGCTCATTGTCCAGCTCGACAGTTGTCGTACCGCCATCCTCTCTTATTACCATATTGCCGCTCGTAAAGTTCGGTGCGTAAACCGTTCCATCCATAAGCGTTCCGGTCTGAAGCACATTGCCAGCTGCGTCACACTCTGCTACATAATACTTCTTGCCAACCTCCAGGTTTCCAAATGTCACCGTCGAAGATGCTGCATTCTCAAACCTCAGTTCCTGCAGTTCAGAAGCAGGCTCTGTGCATGCCTCATCGTAGAACAGCTGTACGTAGAATGTCACATCGCGTGCGTACATCTCCAGACCTTCGTAGGAGAGCGTCTTCACTACCGAAATCTCGGTGAACTCAGACTCAGATTCCGACTCGGTTTCGGTCTCCGTCTCTGTTTCTGTCTCAGTTTCCGTTTCAGTCTCGGTTTCTGTTTCGGTCTCAGATTCAGATTCCGTCTCAGTCTCCGTTTCGGTCTCAGATTCAGATTCCGTCTCAGTCTCCGTTTCGGTCTCAGATTCGGATTCTGTCTCAGTCTCGATTTCGGTCTCAGTTTCAGATTCCGTCTCAGTCTCCGTTTCAGTCTCAGATTCAGATTCCGTCTCAGTCTCCGTTTGAGGTTGTTTTACATCTTTCACCAGCAGTACGCCATTTGTATCTGTCTCCACTGTAGACTGAGCGCTGAGCGTTCCGTCTTCATTCAGCACAATCGTCGTATCAGAAGCTACTTCATAGCCTTCCGGTGCCTTTGTCTCATGAAGCGTGTATGTCTCGCCAGTCTTCAGCCCCTTCACCTCATGCGGCTCTGTCGTAGAATCCCATTCCTCTACTACATTGCCATCTGGATCAAGAATCTGGAGATGAGCATCTGCAAGTACTGTGCCATCTGCTGCATCTACCTTGCTGATCTTCACGGAGGTCATCTCATCCTCTACCAGCAGCACGCCGTCCTTATCTACGGTCGTTGTGGTCTTCGTCTTGTCGATCTCTCCATTCTCATCAAGCGTAAACTTCGTGTCGGTTGTTACCTCATAGCCATCCGGCGCTACCGTCTCGCGCAGTGTGTACTCCTCGCCAGTCTTCAGGCCCTTCACCTCGTGCGGCTCCGTCGTGGAATCCCATTCCTCTACTACCTTGCCGTCCTTATCAAGGATCTGGATGTGCGCTCCTTCAAGCTCCTCTCCATCTGCTACGTCTACCTTGCTGATCTTCACACTTGTAGGTGTATTTGTAACATTGTATCCATCAACACTTGTCAAATAACCTTCAACTAGTTCCTCCGTGATCGTGTACTCGATCTCCTGCCCATCCGCATACCGGTCGAGGTTGTCAA
>DKWE01000122.1:23559-24154 GCA_002491565.1 Lachnospiraceae bacterium UBA7160
TCACAGTCTTACTGTCTACCTCTGCCCCGTCCGCATACAGTCGGATCTTGATGCTCGTCGGGCGCTTGCCGTCCTGGTTGTCATTATCATTCCATGTCTTGCTTCCGCTTACGCTCGTCTTGCCCGGCGTATACGTGTTCGTCACGTCGTACCCGTTCACTTCGCTGCTGTATTCGCTTACTGCATCCTCCGTGATCGTGTACTCGATCTCCTGCCCAGCCGCATACCGGTCGAGGTTGTCAAAGGTCCAGCTCCAGTTGTCCTCCTTCGTCACAGTCTTACTGTCTACCTCTGTCCCGTCCGCATACAGGCGGATCTTGATGCTCGTCGGGCGCTTGCCGTCCTGGTTGTCATTATCATTCCATGTCTTGCTTCCGCTTACTACAGTCTTTTCCGGCGTATGCGTGTTCGTCACGTCGTACCCGTTCACTTCGCTACTGTATTCGCTTACTACATCCTCCGTAATCGTGTACTCGATCTCCTGCCCAGCCGCGTACCGGTCGAGGTTGTCAAAGGTCCAGCTCCAGTTGTCCTCCTTCGTCACGGTCTTATTGCTTACCTCTGTCCCGTTCGCATACAGGCGGATCTTGATGCT
>DKWE01000122.1:24448-34925 GCA_002491565.1 Lachnospiraceae bacterium UBA7160
GATCTTGATGCTCGTCGGGCGCTTACCGTCCTGGTTGCTATTATCATCCCATGTCTTACTTCCGCTTACCTCGGTCTTCTCCGGCGTATGCGTGTTTGTTACATCGTAATCTACAACCTCAGACTCGTATCCCGTTACCGCATCCTCAGTAATGGTATACGTGATCTCGGCTCCATTCTCATATTTTGGAAGATCCTCGAAGTTCCAACTCCAGTTGTCAGCTTCTGTCACTGTTTTGCTGTCTATCAGCTTACCATCGGCAAGCAGATTAATAGTGATACTTAACGGGCGTATGCCGTCCTGGTTATTGTTATCATTCCATGTCTTGCTTCCACTGATATTGACAGTCTTAACATTCGTAAACGGCACTGTAATGCTGCCATCCGCTGCATCTGTATAAGTGCTGTCATCCCTATCATAAAGCTTTCTGCTTACAGATGCCGTCTGCTCATGGCTCTCAGCATCTGTTGATACAACGACTTTTACCTTATAAATATTCTGGTCATAAGAGACATCCGCAATACTTCCCGAAATCTCTTTCAGCTTATAATAGTAAGTGCCGTCTTTATCATAGGACATCTGGCCAAAGCTCACAGCATTTGCGTCTGTTACGTAGATTGTGTTTGTCTTAGTACCATCTGCACCTGTAACTGAATTCTCTGGCATCGGCGTTACAGTTTCATCTGTCAGTGTATTATCTTCTGCTGTCAGTATGAAACCAAACTTCGCATTTTCCTCTGTCGGGAAGGTATCATTGTAGTTTTTCTGAACCAGTATTTCTGCATTTACAGACTGCTTCTTCTCTTCATTGCTGATTGAAACCTCCCCTTCCGGATTGCTGTCGGAAAGTGTTACTGCCGGTTCATTAGAACCATACGAAATTGTATAAAGCCCATTTGATGCCGGATCCAAAATTCTTCCACTTGCATCTGTTTCATAAACATAATACTTTGTCCCTGCATCTTCATCATATGGAATCGCATTGAAGATAACAGAACCAAGTGTACCCGTAGCGGATCCTGTCAATGTTACGGACTGGAGAGAACCAAATTTCACCAAATTGTTATTCTCATCCTTTTTAAACAGTGCAAAGTAAAACGTCTTTTCGCTTCCAGACTCAGATATAAAAGTCTTATTAACTGTAATCTTTCCAGTCCCTTTGCCCTTTACCCACACGCCGACCATCGCTGGCTCTGCGGTCATAACAAAGTTGTTGTCCACCTCCGTATAGGAATATGCAAAGTTATTCCACGCGATATTGTTCTCACCAAGCTTCGCAACATACTCTGGCACAATACCTGTGAAGGTAATCACAATCGTCTCTCCTGCAGGTATCTGTGTATCACCAAAATCAAAGCGAACAACCTTTGCTCCTGTTGAGTTGGAAGACCATCCGGCACTTCCCGCATTTCCTGACTTCCAATCGCTTGCGTTGTCAGGGAAGACATCACTGTAATCTGCAAACGAAATCTGTGGGGCAGCTATCGAAGTGCCATTTATTGTTGTTCCTATATACTGTCCGTAATCAACCCGGAAAGCACTGCCTCTGGACAACCCATCCTTAATGACGCCCTGGTCGCCCACATACGGAAGTCTATCGATTACAACAAAATTCGTAATCGGACTTTCGCCCTTGTTGGTCACTTCCAACGTATAAGTAACCGGCTGCCCCTGCATGCCCTGCACATAATTATTCGGGCGATTGAGATCACCTCTACCAGTATCTGCCTCCGGCTCCCCTTCTACTTCTCCTGTCGGTGTATAAGCAATCGTCTTGACGGAACTGGTATTATGTCTGTTAATTGTAACATTCGCAGTATCAGAAATTCCGCCTTCATCTACCGTGCCGTTTTCCACGGAATCCGGGTAGAAATTTCCTTCTATAACAAGCTTACAGCTATTGTAGAAAGTACCAGTAGAACTAGCGCCATCTTTCGGAATCCGGGTTGCAAACGTGATCTCCAGTTCTTCTCCCGGCGCAAGGTCATACCTTGAATCCTTACCTTTGAAATCCCAGACTGTCGAACGTCCATCCCCCGCCATAACCGGCTCAAAATAATCAAGTTCTCTCTGCTTTGTCCCGTCCTTGTATACAATCATCGTAGCCGGGTACGGATCATTGCCCGTATCTTCGTAGCTACTCTTATAATCATATGTATACTTATCCGGGAGCAAATCTGTAACTTTGTAGTTCTTAAGCGCAGACGGTGAATCCTTCCCGTTGATCACACGAATGGTCCAAATCAGATTTGCACCAGCAGTAATCGTCCCGCCAATTGGCTGAACTGCACTCGGTTTATACCCCTCACCTGCTGCATAGGAACCCTCCGCAGATTTATCCACGCCAGCATGGTAAGCTTCCTGTACTACATCAACAGTCTCTGTATCCGTAATAACTGTCTTTTCAGTTCCGTTCTTATCTGCGAACGGGAATGAACAACTGTAAGAAGCTGTATTTGTCAAAGAATCAATGCTATACGTAGTATCCCCCGAGTTCAGAATATCTATAATCTTCTGTATCTCACTCTCCGACAGCTTCGCCTGATAACGAATCAGAATAGACTGATAATCCGTGTGAAGCGGCCAGTTGGTGAGTGAGAAAGTGAGCGTCCTGGACTGCTCTTCATAACTTACACTCTCTTCGTGTTGCATGTAAGTCGGGTCGTATGTGCCTCCGTTCTTATATTCCATTACAACAGAAAACCCGTCAAGCTTATCGTCTGTGTAAGAAGGAGTCATACCATTTGGAAGCTTATCTGTGATCGTCATCGTATGATTATTATCTTTTACTTCCACATTGCTATAATTGCGCACCCTGACTGCATAATCCAGCCGGATATCCTCCAGCATTTTTCTCGTTTCCTCATCCGTCGCACATTTCTTAACTGATACAACCGATTCGGAAACAGTCTTGATAACACCAAGCTTTACCAGCTTATCCGTAGAATTGTATTTCAGAGTAGCTGCCGGAAAACGATCATTGACCAGTACTTCATTATAAATATTCTCAAATGACTGATCTGGCGTCTTTACTTGATACTTAACAATCAGTTTTCCTCCTGGCTGAATTGCAAAGTCTTTATTATGATAATAAAGCACCTTGTTATCTTTGTCATCCGCCTTGCCACCTTCTGTGACATTATCGAAGATAAGCGTAAAGTTTGAGATTCCACTTCCTCCATAGAAATTCTTTGAAATAGTTGAATCAATGCCGGTCACATTCTCTCCAGCAACAGTGAATTCCAGCTGATTATCGGTAAGAAGTTTAAACGACTTGTCACCTGCAATGAGTTTATCCTTCAACTTCACTTCGGTCACAGCCTTATCACTGTTGTTTTCCACTACTATCTCAAAAGTAACAACTTCTTCCTTGTCAAGAGTAGTACCCTCAACAGGATTCTCATCTTTATCGAGAAGTCTCTTCTCTACGCCAAGATTTTCTGGAGTCTCCACCGGAATATCTCCTGTATCGTCACTTCCATAATCTTTATCATCTTTGTTTTTTATAATCGCAGTATTCTTAAGATTAACAACCTCCCCTTCTGCTATATTATCCAGAATCGTTTCGGATACTTTTCCATCGACGATCAGGTCAACCATATTCCACTGATTCATCGTACCTACTATCGTCCATGTTGCAGTACGCGTAGCAGCATCATAATTTGAAGTCACAGTCACCCCTTCTGTGCTTGTGATATTCGTGTTCTTGTATGATATTGCTACATCCTCAATTCCTTCCGGAATAACATCTTTTACTATCAAGGGATTTGCCGCCGTGTATACCATTACATTCGACGCATCTCCACCCTCATTGCTATTATTCTTAACGGTGATCGTATATTTGATTGGATCGCCAGGCTGAACCTTTTGCTTATCCGATTTCTTTTCAACCCCTACCTTTCCGTGATCCGCAGTTGGCTTTTTAAGCACTACTGTACTCGGATGATTTATATCATCTTTTTTTACATTCGCCGTATTGCTTATCATAGTGGTAGCAGCATCTTTTACTTTCACCGGAATCGTAACAATCAGCTTTTCTCCTAATGGAAGGTTTACATCACTAATTGTAATTTTCCCACTCTCATCTACCTCAGGTGTTCCTGTTGTTCCGCTCGTTGTTCCTTCGCCTGTTTTCGAAAATACAGTTGTAATCGCTGTAGTATTCCCGTTCAGAGTAACTTCTCCTGGAAGCGCATCCTCAATCGTCCATCCTGTCGCATCTTTCGTACCATCATTCTCAATCGTGATGGTATACGAATACTCTCCATTCTCAGGAATCACACTTTCGGTTGCTTCCTTTTTAATCTTAACGCTTTCCGTAAGCTTATTCTGTTTTACACTTACTGTTTTCTTTGTTGTACCTACCTCCATTGTGTTAGTTAAAGTTGTATCCTGATCGCCTGTAACCTTCACAAGAAGATAGCCCTCTACTGTAGTTCCGGAAGGAACATTTGTAAATGTCCATGTAGGCTTATCTGTAGTCGACGTTGTTCCTGCCGGATTTTCCCCGATCTGTCCCCATATATTTGCTGTAATATTATTCAGCTTATCAGTACTATTCCACGGATGCTTTCCGCTTATTTTCAGATCCGCCAATGCTGTTTTAAATTCTGAAACATCGGCCAGCTCTACCCCTTCAGGAAGTGTATCCGTAATCGTAATATCGCAGGGATCATCTCCTGTATTTTTCGCAAATACCTTATAAAGGATATACTGCCCCTCTAACACATACGTACCCTCAAGATAGTCCACATTATGCTTGCTATTCAAAGGATCGCCTGCAAGAGTAACAATATCCTTTCCACTCGCATCGCTTGTTTCAAAATCCACCTTTTTAGGCAGCTTTACCGGAATGCTGACCTGCGGTGCATCTGGCTTTAGCTCACCCTTGCCGTCTAATACTGTTGTGTACGATGTCTCAAGCTTATTGGTAACATCTCCATCCAGCTTCGGGTTTGCCCCACTGTATTTTGAATCCGTCTCGTCAATATCAAACTTAACGTATTTTTTGTGTAGAGTAAGCTCACCCTGCCAGTAAGGCATCTGCTGGTTCTCGTTGTCAGTCCTTTTCGTATAAGTAACCTTCGCACCAGTTACCTTCTTATTCTCGCCTTCACCTGAAGTCACAGGCTCAATCTTTACTGTATCATCAAATCCTGTTCCCGCCGTGAACGCCTGATTAAAGTCTGCCTCGGATATATACATTCCTTCCGGAAGAGACAATGTATCTGTGATGGTAAATTCCTTTGTCCAGATATCTCCTACCTGCTCTTTTGTAATATCTCCAGCCTGGCTGCCATATCCATACTTTGTGCTGTACTCCGTCAGAGTAAATTTCACATCGTTCATCAGCTGAAGCTTCTGAGTTCCATTATCATCTATATGGACAGTTCCAAGCTCCTGCTTATCTGCTTCCTTCTTGTGCTCCCATGACGGTTCTGCAACAGCCTTTATGGTATCGGTCGCCTGTTGCTTGCCATCTGCCCAAAGTTCTGCATTAATCGTTTCATTTTTATCGGTATTACCTGCGGGAAACTTCATCTCAAATTCCCCTAAAACGGTATCTCCATTTTTCCCCTTTACCGTTGCTTCGATGGATCTTTCTTCTCCCTGATTTCCATGCAGTACGTACACGATATTATATTTTTTCTCCGTCGTCGTGCCATCTGCTGCTACCTCCGTATACGTTCCTTCTACAGTGTAGGTAGCCCCATCATTCTTTCCCCCACCTGTAAAGTTCGGAAATAGGGCATCTGTCTTACCCAGTTTAATTTCCATCGTCGTTTCTTGTACAGCTGTCACTCCATCCGCATATCCCATACTGAACTGAAGAATATATGGATCTCCCGTTCCTACTTCTTCAATCGGATTTCCACTGCTGGTCTTCTTAAATACAAGCTGTGGACTGGTAATCAGGTTACCATCCGCTACTGGATTTACGGCCTCATTGCTAGCTTCTGCTGCATCCACAGCATTTTCTATCATTATACGGTATGTGACAACTCCTCCACTGACAGAGAAGCTATCCTGCGTAAAACCCATGGAGGTAACTTCGCCCTCCTCATTGGTTCTGATATAATCTGTTACGATCTCAGCCTCGCCGTCATCCTTCAGATGGACAACGTCCTTATTGACGATCTCGCCATCTACTGTAGACTCCTGCAGCTTCCTGAACTCCATTTCAACTTTGACATTTCCTGCCTCCGGTTCAATGCGGCTTCCGTCCTCGGTCTGGAAATACACATCATAGAGCGTATATTCTGCCACTATGTTCTCATCCATCATTCCGAGCTGTACCGAAAGCTGTGCCTCGATCGCTTCTACCGCCGCTATATATGCATCGCTACCTGGCACGAGATAGTTTGCCTTAAGAACCGCATCCTGCGGCAGCTTTGCTTCCTCCGATGCAGTTGCTGTGATGAGTACACGGCTATCTTCATATTTAAAGGAAGTCTTCGGTGCCTCGGTCTCGATCTCAGTTTCCGTCTCATCCTCGCTCACCTGCTCAGATGCCTTCTCATCTCCATCCTCAGTCTGCTCAGACTTATCCCCTGTCTCAGCCTCATCCGTCTTCTCGCCACCCTGCGCTGATTCAGACGTGGTCTGCTGAGCATCTTCCTTGTCGTCTGCTGCCGGGGTCTCTGCCGTACCAGGTTCATCAGACGCATTATCTTCCTGTGGCTGTGATTCAGATACAGCCGTCTCCGACGACGGTGTCACAGCCTCTGCGGAATCTGATGTTGGTGTCACGGTCTCATCAGACTCTGGTGTCTGCGCTGTGGGCGCAGTTGTCCCTTGGTCCTGCGCTTCCTGCACGCTGTCTTCCGGTGCCTGCACCGCAGATGTTTCTGGTGCCTTTGTTCCCGGCTCCGTTGCTTTCGTTTCCTGCGGCTTTGTCTCTTCTTGAACCTGCGCCTTCGTCTCTGGCTCCGGTACTTTTGTCTCCTCCGGTGCCTGTGTCTCTGGCGCTTCGGTCACTGCCTCGGTTCCCGGTTCGGTCGAGTAGTTGTCCTCGGCGATCGCCGGCAAAACCGCCTGCTGCAGTACCATTGATACTGCGAGCACCATCGCAAGCCATCTCTGTTTTCTGCTCTGTTTCATAGTCGAACCTCCTGTTTGCGTGTTCTGTCTGATGGAACTTCTCCTCAGACGGTGTCACTCCATCTGCTGCTGTTTCTCCATACTCCTGTACAACATTCAGCAGAACTCCGGCTGTATGTTCCCGGGTAAGCCTAATCCATCTGAATGGATTCCGTGTATCATCATAGGCGGACCTCTGCTGAACATTGTACGCTACTGGCAAACACCAGCTAGACGAAATGCACCTATTGTTCCCATAATTATACTCTTATTCGGACTAATTGGCAACCCGGCAGATTAAACATTTTAATTTTTACGAAATTGTGAATTTTTGCGATACTAAAATCGTTTTCGATTTTTTTGCACAAAAAACAGGCAGGGCTTGACTGTCTGTTTTGTCAAATTATTCCAACTGTATCAGAAATGCTTTGTTTTCAATACTTTTAGCCCGAACGAGCTACACACGATGGGAACGGCAGAGTACAGCTGATCAACCCAAAACCGGACACCAACGCGTTATAGTGCGGCAGTCTCTCGCTTCCAATTCTTCCTGCATCTCATCGATCATATACTGCATAGTATTCCGATCCGGTTCGCTCAGTTCCCTCGAAAACATCTCCATCACCTTCCCTATATTTTGACAGATGGCGTATACTTCCTCGTACAATTCGCGGAACCTGGGGTACTTTGTGATTAGCCTTTCAATGTACTCCGGCTTATCCTCGCAAAAGAATGTGAGCCACGCCTCCAGTCTGTCTGTGATGTTTCTATTGTGAAAGATTCTCTTAAATATATCAAGCGAAATCATGGTGTATTCCTGCAAAAGCTCCAGTTCCAGTCCTGTATAGAGGTCTGCCGAAAACGGTAAATCTATACAAGCGGCTGCTGAACCGTTACAAATGGAGCGCTTTTAATTTCTCATAATATGCGTTCAAGCAGCTGTGATAAGAGCTTCTTCGAAATATATAGCTCTCTGGATAGCCGCACAGGGGCTTGTGTATTTGATTCTATTCAATTCCGCAAATTCGGAATATGTCTGTTAGCATTCGGTGAAGCTGAGCCTTAACTCTATTTCACCATCGTTTACGATTTCCCCGGTTGGCTGAAAGCCCAGCTTTTCGTACACATGCTTTGCTATGGTGTTCTGAGGAACGCAGTCGATCAACATATAGTCATACTTACCAGAGTCCCGTGCCATTTGGATGATCTGCCCGATAGCCTGGGTGCCATATCCTTTCTTTTGATGTTCCGGCGGGAACATGATCCGCCATATCACGAGAGAACGTTTTTCCAAGTCTTCATCCAACAGCATAAAACCAACTGGTATTTCATCGTTATAGATTGCGAACGGATACACATCATTGTTATTACGATACAGCCACGCTTGGGCAAGTGAATACACATTGGAGGCCACGAAACCCTCCACAGGCGGGCGTTTCATTTGCACAATGGCATCAAAATTGTCTTCTGTGATTTCTTTGAAGTGAATCATCGTTTTAGGACCTCTCTACTAGTCGAGTAGACAGGCACCTCACGATGCCAGCCCCTCACAGAACCGTACGTGCGGCTTTTCCGCATACGGCTCTTCATAATAACATTCACAGTTTCAGAATAAGCTGACATATATCTTCGGCATCACCAGTGGATAATATTTCAGCATTTCTATGAACCCTTCCCGTGTATAGCTCTTTCTGTTGCTCCTTCGGTTTAGGATTTTAAACAACATCTCCCGTACTTGTTGTTTGAAGTTGCTTATCATCCTGCCATTGAAACTAACACCATAATACCTGTAGTGCCCTATGAGTTTCAGATTGAGCATTCCCATCAGTTTCTTTAGTTTCTGGTCTCGGTTGGCATACAGCCAGACTTTCATGTCCTTCATCTTCTGCCGGAATTTCTTACTGCTTGTTTTCGGCATCATCCATGCAGTGCCTTTCCTTGTCCGTCCGCAGTAAAATGTAAATCCGAGAAAGTCGAAAGTTTCCAGCCTTGTTGATTCTCCGCGTTTCTGCTTCGATTTCGCCAGATATCCTCCGCTTTCCAACATCCTGCTCTTGCTTTCTTCCAGCTCCAGCCCGAACTTTTCCATTCTTTCCTTGAGAAGCTTATAGTATTTCTCCGCTTCCCATTTGTACTGGAATCCTGCAATGAAATCATCTGCATACACAATCAGGAAGTTTTCTCCCTTGCCCTCTCTCGCTATGATGAACTTGTACCATAGCGTCAGCACATTGTGCATATAGATATTTGCAAGGATTGGACTTATGATATTTCCCTGTGCTGAACCTTCCTCATTTTCAACCAGTTTTCCCCCATCCATCGCTCCCGCTTTCAGGTACTTATTCACTAACCAGAGGATGTTTGGGTCTTTGATGTACAGATTCAGAAACTTCATGATCCAGTCGTGCTTCATATGGTCAAAGAAACCCTTGATATCTGCGTCCACGATATAACATATTTTCGTGAAGTTCAGTCTCTTATACAGTTCCTTCACCGCATCATGGCATCCCCTGTTTGGTCTGAATCCGTACATGCAGTTCAGAAATCTTGGCTCGTATATTGCTTCAAGTATTTTCTTCAATGCCAGCTGGACTATCTTGTCCTCATAACTGGCAATCCCCAGCGGACGCAGTTTTCCATTGCTTTTCGGGATATATACCCGGAGCGATGGCTGTGGCTTATATGATTTCCTTTTCAGCCGTTCTACTAGCCCTTTGATGTTCTGTTCCAGGTTCTCCCCGTATTCTTTCTTTGTCACTTCATCAATCCCGACTGCCTTGCTGCCGTCCAGTTCCCTGTGGCATTGCATCAGCAGTTCTTTGTTTATCAGATGATATAAAGATGTGAATTCCGGTTTCGGCTCATGGGCCGATTTGTCTGCTATTCTCTCCAATTTCGTTTCCATCAGTACCTCCGTCCCTGAGTACGGCTGATGTGTCCTCAGAGAGACCGTTATTATGTAGCCCCCTTCCCTCTGCCGGAGTTACCCGGCTTCCCCGGTACTATGGGGCTATCCGACTGCCTGATATCCGTTTGGCATCCTCCGTTTCAGCGTTGTTTGCCATACTTGAAAACACAAGGGAACATCAGGCTCTCCCCAGTTGACTGGATAGCCGCAATGTGAAACATGAAAAGCTCTTTGACCCCGCAGAAGCAGGTGGTACCTCACCATAACGGTATCACCCGTATTGTCTTCCGCTGGTATTAAAGCGTCAACCTTCCGAATGTCAAAATTTCGGGGCTCAATCACCTTCCCTATTCCCTCGCTGTCTACGCTTAGCAGATAACATTACTGTCATCCACCCAAGACTCGCTACTGGTGGTTGGTTAGACCTTTCCAGACAGGCTTTGCACCTGTTAGACTATCCGCCCTTCGTCTGGGCGCACAATACCGATT
>DKWE01000122.1:34931-52354 GCA_002491565.1 Lachnospiraceae bacterium UBA7160
AGTTCTTTGACCCCGCAGAGGCAGACAGCATCTCACCGTAGCAATGCCGCCTGTGTTGCTTTCCGCTGGAATTAGAACGTCAGCCCTCCAAATGTCAAAATTTCGAGGCTCAATCTCTTTCCCTATTTTCTCGCTGTCTATGCTTAGCAGGCAACATTACTGCAACCCACCCAAGACTCGCTACTGCTGGTTGGTTAGACCTTCGCAGGCAGGCCTCTCACCTGCTAGACTACCCGCCCTTCGTCTGGGCGCACAATACCGATTCGTCGTGCTGAATAAAACACAACCCACCCTGTGAGTATCCATCTTCGTAAGGATTCCCACGCTCTTGGACAGCCACAAGGTAGGCTGGTATCATTTCTATTATCTACTTTATTGAGCCACGTACTTTTCTAGCTGCTCCATAAACGCAGATTCACTCATGTTAGCACGTGGAGCAGCCTCTTCTAATTTGAGCAAACCGTCCCTCACCAAATCCAGCAGAGTCTTGAGTGTTCCTTCCACTCTACCCTGCTCTCTGCCCTCCACTCTGCCCTGCTCTCTGCCCTCCACTCTGCCCTGCTCTCTGCCCTTATTCAAGACACCTGTACTAAGATTGCACACTTTCAGCACCTCCTCGCTGATCTGTTCCGTAATTTCTATGTTAAATTCATCGGAAAGAGCCCTTTTCTTTTCTGATTCGGATAAATCCGTAGAAAACACCTTGCTGAGAAGCCGGATTGCGTTATCTTCGCTCTTCTCTCCATCCTTTCCAAGCCGCAGCACCACAATTGTCATCAAGTCATAGTTTTTAGTCTCCTCTTGGAATTCTCCTCTCTTGACTTTCTCAGTGATATGGTATTCGTTGATGGAATCCGATCTTTCATTCGCCGTGCCCTGGCATAGCCAAATGGACACTACTTTCTTTATCTTGCCGTAATCCTGTTTTTTAAACACAGTGCCGCGCTGTGCGGAGATCATCCTTGCTCCATAGTATATGCCGCGCTTTGGTATCGGATACCCCGGCGTGTCATTGTTCTGTATCTCAATATTGATAATTACCTCGATCATCTGACCACTTTCTGGAATGATGACGTTGAAACGGATGTCATAGCGAATCGGTCCTTCTTTGAATGACACATCCTCTGTCGGCTCTCCCACAATTCTGTCGCTCCCACTCATCTTGCCCGTGGAAGATCCCGTGTCTTCCGATTCATTTTTATCCGGGTGGTCTTGGAACACTGCTATCTTACTGACTTCCGGCTTGCCTTCGATAAACTCCGCCGCTATTCTTTCAACCGGATAATCGGCGAATTCATCCATCGCACTTTTCAGAATATATGCAAGAATGGCTTTCTCGGAAACCAGCTCTCGCGCTGCATCATCATATTTCGATTCCGGTCCAGCTGTCTGAATGAACTGTGCTATGTCGCTTTCCATAAAAACGCTATGCTCTTCCTGGTCCATCCGCAACCGCCTCCTGTTACTTAATCTTACAATAGGGTATACCAAACCTGTTGTACTTACAATCTATCACGATGCCCCCGGAAAGTCAAGGCATTCATCACAAATTGTCTGAAATTCCAATGAATATTCTCTGAGAATCATGCCCCACCCTCTACCTTCCTGATCATATTCCGCTTCCACCGACAGACCTCCACGTGCTCCACATCTCCCAAGAAGAACTGTCCTTTTGGGAATTCTTCACCTTTATATCCCATCTCCGTTTTTATTTCATCCAGTAAAACATCTTCCTTCACATTCCGCATCCTGCACCCGTTCCCTTTAGCTCCAAGGTACCGCCCACGGCAAACCCAGGTCTTACATTTCACGCTGCCGGCACTGTCTATCGCCCGTCTCGTCATGTAACGATTAATCTTGAATATTCTATGGCTAGCCGGCGTAGGGCTTAATAACCCCATAGCGCACGAGCATGTCCTTTTGCACTTTCGGGTCATCCAGCGCCAATAGGAAATCATCAATCTTTCCTTGCTTCTTCAAAATGTCTGCCAAAGCCCGCATTTCTTCTCTTGCCTTTTCTTCGCCTTTTATGTATGAATTCAACTTATATATAACTTCAACATTTTCATAGTAGGTTTGTTATTAATAATATATAATATATTTCATTTTCTTTATTAATATGCATTTTATTTATTATTTAGCTTGTGTGATTGCTATTTTCGTGATATACTACATACAAAGCATCCGACACGTAAATAGTAACCCATGTAGAGGCTACCGCCCCTGGCTTTCAAATTCCGGCTTGCACTTGCAGCTAACTCTCGCTATAATAAAGAAAGGAATAGAAATAAGCATGGCAGACAACACTATTTTTGACGATATTTTTCACACAATGGTAGAGAAAATGCCGCAGCTCGTGATTCCGCTGATCAATGAGGTATTCCGGACCTCGTATCCTGAAAGTATGCGGATTGTCCAGCTCCGGAATGAACACCATGATACGAAAAGCGGTGAAGTTATTACAGACACGTGCCTGAAAATCGGCACGTTGCTGTACCATATCGAGTGTCAGAGTACGGATGATACAACGATGGCTATACGAATGATTGAGTATGATTCCCGTGTTGCTATGGAGCACGCGCAAAAGATTGGGCGGCGGTACCGGATCTGCCTTCCCAGGGCATGCGTCGTCTACTTACGTGACGGTACAGCAACGCCGGACTGCCTGGAGGCGGATGTAGTATCCATGGACGGTCAGATACTTGACTACTGGATTCCGACGCTCAAGCTTTCCCGCTACACAGCGGAATCCATTTTTGAGAAGCGGCTTTTAATCCTGCTGCCGTTTTACGTAATACGGTATGAGAACAAGTCAAGAAGTCTGAAGCACGCCCCGGAAACAAGGAAAAGGATGCTGCACGAGCTTTCCGTCATCTGCGTCCGCCTGAACCAGGAGCCAGATGCCGCGAAGCGCTCCTTGATGTACATGGATCTAAAGCAATTGATTATTAAGATAGGAAAGTACCTCTTTTCGCAAGATGAAGAGACACAGAAAGGGATAGGTGAAGTTATGGGTGGTAAAATTTTAGAACTCGAGTCCGAGCGGCTGCTGAGACTGGGACGCGAGGATGGACACAAAGAAGGGCGTGAAGAAGGGCGTGAAGAAGGACGTGAAGAAGGACGTGAAGATATCTGCAGGCTTGTAAATGCTCTGAATAAAAGCGGACGTAGCAGTGAGATTGTGCGGGCGATGAATGATCTGGATTTTCAGAATGCTTTGCTTGCTCAGTATGGGATAATTAGGGTGGATGACAACGACGGGTCTGCTGATAGGTTTGTTGATGACTCTGCCATGGCTGAATAGTCTTCCAATTAACATCTACACTCGCCTGAACCAGGAGGCTGATGCGGCGAACTGCTCCGGAATGTACATAGCTCTGAAAAAGTTTATCATAAAAATATCGAACTGGCTCAAATGATAGCACGCCCGTTTGAATCAACCGCTAGATATGAGA
Organism: Lachnospiraceae bacterium UBA7160; assembly: GCA_002491565.1. Classification (GTDB taxonomy): domain Bacteria; phylum Bacillota; class Clostridia; order Lachnospirales; family Lachnospiraceae; genus Choladousia. The sequence continues at coordinate 38,387 of DKWE01000122.1, forward strand.
GCCGTTTCAAAATATATCTTAGTCTTATCATAAAACAGTAACTTGTGATAGGCTAGGATAGACTTTTTACAAATAAAAATAGAGCTGATATATAAAGTGCGTCGTCTATTTTGTATATTGGCTCTTTTTTCACCCAATTGAACACCTGCAAGTTCTGATTCTTTCTCATTACAAGCTTTTTTACCAAAAGAAAGGCTGCTGCCGGTCTCACGGCAACAGCCTCATCTTTTCAAGTCATCACTGACTTAATTTGTAAGCCTATAAGTAGTAAACAATTAGATTAAATGAATAACCTTATTGGTAAACTGGTCTTAAAATACCTGGCCGTTTACTACGTCGAAGGTCTTGCCATCATGCTCAACCTTACCAGCGAAGTTCGGATCGAACTTTCCGCCATCTACATAGAACCAATGACCATCGTACAGTGCGAGACCCTTGTACTGAGTCTGTACCTGACCGTTAGCCAGGAAGTACCATGTGCCATCCTTCGGATCCTGCCACAGACCCTGAACATCAGAACGAAGTCTGCCAGTTGTGAACAGGAACTTACCGCCATCGTAATCAAAGATGCCGTTAGCCGCCTCATCAAGCTCACCGTTTGTGATCTTGAAGAAGTGATCATCATAGGAAACGATATCCGTCGTGCGAACGATACGACCCTCAGACAGGAAGTACCACTTGCCATCAACGTTCTGATTCAGACCATTAGCCTTAGAGCAAAGAACACCATTTGCTACGAAGAACTCGCCGCCCTCAAACGGAACGATACCAGTCTTGGTTGTATCAACCTTACCATTTACATAGTAACGATAAACGCCATCCTTATCCTTGTTCAGACCATTCAAGCCAGCCGGAACCGGATCAATCGGCTTGGAGTCGCCTTCAGAATCACTCGGAGCAGTTACAGAAATCCACTCCTGTGTCTTCTGGCATACGGTACAGCTACGTACCCAGTAGCCTTCCTTGTTGCCCTGCTCGCCCGGAGCGTGACGCTGAATCCACTTGCCCCACTTATGGCCGGCTGCCGGAATCTGTACAAGATCAACGCCATCACCATAGGTACCATTCTTCAGGCCAGCTGCCTCGCTTGCTCCCTTGCCATAAATAGCATCACTAATCACATGGGTGCCATGTGCGAAGTGCTGATCGTTATCGGTATCATAATACTTACACTTGTAAAGGATGAAGCCCGGCTTCTCGCAGCTCGGTGCCCACTTAGACAAGATATATGCATCTGTATGTGCAATCGCATGAGATACAACATCTACAGTCTTGGTCTTTACAGGATGTACAACAACTCCAGCAGAATTCTTAGCGCTGTTGCAATGCTTACACTTATAAGTAACTTCCATATGGTAGCAGTCAATCAGCTTCTTAGAAACTTCTACATACTCTGCAGTAAGTGCCGGAATAGCCTTCTCTTCCTTTGCACCACATGTATAGGTCTCACCATTCGCATCTGTACCTTTTCTGATACACCAGCGAACCTTTAAGCCCTCTTCAAAGCAAGTAGGCTGTTTCTCAACTACCCACTCATCCCACAGATGATACTCTTCCTGGGACTGATTCGGATCAATCAGAGCCGGAATAAGCACTGTATCAACTGCATCACAACGTGTGCACTTAACTACAGCTTCACCTGGCTCAGTACAAGTCGGATGCTTGATAACTGTTCTTGTTCCATTAAAATCATGGCCAAGCGGATTTGTAACTACCTCGTGGAACCACTTCGTTCCCTCTGGCGGAACATCCTCACAACCAGCGCAATAATAGCGAATAAGTCCCGGTGTAGTACATGTTTCCTTAGTAATAACCTTTTTAACATACTGCTCTGGGTGTTCTGCATCCCAGTAATGAACATGTCCCAGTTCACCCTGCTGATGGTCATCAGCCATAGCACTCATGCTGAAAATGCTTGCTGCTAAAGCAAGTGTTAATGCAGCAATCTGTTTCTTCATTTCTTTCCCTCCTAAAGATATCTTTGTTGCTATTTCCATATCTGTTGTTCGTCGGGCTTTTGCACTCACTCCCTAAACAGCGAACAGACAACCCTCCTTGTCCTCTTTCGAGGACTCGGATCGCATCTGAATTGTACATCTCACTGCCGGAGGGAAGGATATCGGATATATCTCCTTCTGGCGGGGATGCGACAGCCGTGAGAACACTGCTCACTCCTGCGAATCCAGCTATGGAAATGAACTGTGCAAATCTGTAAATCTGTATGTATTACAAATCTGCGGTGTTACTTCTGTGACTCATCGCACTTATAACAGAGCTCTTATGAACTCTACTATCTGTACAAGAGACACACGGATCAAAAACCATACTATATGAGACTTGGTTTCGACCCTATTAACGAAATTGGCTTACATGTGAGAGTATAGTGGAAAACTCAGGGTTTGTCAATAGAAATTGTGTTTTTTTTATGAAATTTTTTTCAAAATCATTACATTTCATTGTGTATGTGTACATGTTTATGTGATGTTTATAATGCTGTTAACTTGCTTTTTAGGGCCTTTATTATAGTAAAAAGAAGGTAAATCCGCCTGTTTCCGCCACCTTTTGCAGAGAAATGGGCAAGAAACAGGCAAGCCGGGGGCGAGAGCAGAACAGCCGGGGCGAGCGCTAATCTCTCCGGTACAGATCCCTTGTATAGACCTTTTCCTGCACATCATCGAGACAGTTGTCGTACCGATTCGCGATAATGCAGTCAGCCTGCTGCTTGAAGGCTTCCAGGTCGTTGACGACAAGGCTTCCAAAAAAGGTGTCGCCGTCCTGCAGCGTTGGCTCATAGATGATCACGGTAGCGCCCTTCGCCTTCACGCGCTTCATGACGCCCTGGATGGAGCTCTGGCGGAAGTTGTCGCTGTTGCTCTTCATCGTTAAACGGTACACGCCGATCACGACGCGCTTCTCCTTCGCTCGGTTGTATGCAGTTTCGTCTCCATACGTATAATACCCCGCCATTTTCAGCACCTGGTCCGCGATGAAGTCCTTCCGCGTCCGGTTCGACTGGACGATTGCCTCAATCAGATTCTCCGGAACATCCTCGTAGTTCGCCAGCAGCTGCTTCGTGTCCTTCGGCAGGCAGTATCCGCCGTAGCCGAAGGACGGATTGTTGTAATGCGTGCCGATCCGGGGATCAAGACCAATGCCCTGGATGATGTCCGCTGTGTTCAAACCCTTCATCTCCGCATATGTGTCAAGCTCATTGAAATAGCTCACACGGAGAGCCAGATACGTGTTGGCGAACAGCTTGACCGCCTCAGCTTCTGTGGAACCCATCACCAGGGTCTGGATATCTTCCTTGACGGCGCCCTCCTGCAGCAGACTCGCAAACTTCTTGGCTGCGGGCAAGAGCTCCGGGCGGTCCTTTGGGCAGCCCACGATAATCCGTGACGGATATAGATTGTCATACAGCGCATTCGACTCGCGCAGAAATTCCGGACTGAACAGAAGCTTTATATGGGACGCTTTGGATGCATACTTTTTCAGGGTCGCATTTGTATACCCGACTGGAATTGTGGATTTGATCACCATCACTGCCTCCGGGTTGACCGCAAGGACTGTCTCGATCACATTTTCCACGGCAGAGGTATCAAAGAAATTCTTCTTCGTATCATAGTTTGTCGGCGTCGCGATAACCACAAACTCTGCCTCCCGATACGCGCCCTCCGCATCCAGAGTCGCGGTCAGATCCAGCTCGCGTGTCGCAAGATATTCTTCAATTTTATCATCCTGAATCGTGGATTTCCTGTGGTTGATCGAATCCACGCGCTGCGGCAGAATATCAACCGCCGTTACCTGATTGTGCTGCGCCAGCAGCACTGCAAGTGACAAGCCCACATAGCCAGTGCCAGCCACCGCGATCCTGATTTTCTTATTTTCACTCATCTTGCTTTTCCTCCTCAATTAATTTACCAAAGCTCAGCCCTGTCAGATATTCAGGTAACTGAATAAGCAAATACAAACTATTGCCAAATATCCATGCAAGCATGGCTGCCTGGCTCGTTGCTCGCGGGAATAAATTCCGCACTGTGCAGACAATATCACAGATATGCGGGAGAAAGCTTTTGCCCCAAAGACAATAAACGCATTCTCTTGTGCATTTTTCGAAATTTGCCCATTTATAGCAAAGCATTCACTAGAGCGCGTTTGAAAAATCATTCCTACCATCTGCACGCCCCACTTTGCGTGATATTTCTGCCAAATTCAGTTGACGTAGCCCGCTACGCCGCCTTCATTTGGCAGAAATCTCCCACAAATTGTGACACACATGTGGCAGAAAGCATTTTTCAAACACGTTCTAACCAGTCAAAGCAAACTCCCAGAGCCCCCTGCCTGCAGCCCGGACCGGGTCAGCCGCATGCAGATAAATCCTTCACCGTCTCCGCGCCTCCGAAAATTTCTTCACCAGAAATGCTCCAAGCACCAGGATCAGCTCTGCAACAGTCGCCCAGAGCCTTGACACGATCGAGATGATCACCGCCATCTCCTTCGGCATCACCAGTGACAGGCCGAGTACCAGAATTCCCTCCCGTACACCGAGACCCGAAGGTGTAAATATGGCCAGGATTCCGATAATCGCTGACAGACCATAGATCCCGCCCGCGAACAGAAGCTCTGAGACAGGAAGCCTGTACATCGAGCAAGTCAGAATATAGAAGCCGGTTCCCACAATCAGCCAGTTCAAAATGAACAAGCCGACAACCTTGAGCATCTGCCCATACGTAAACGGAATCTGGATATCCTTCTTCTTCGCCACTTTCTCCACATACTTCAAAAAGAAATTAATGATTTTCGGATTCAGGCAGATAAAAAACGCGACCACGAGCAGTACCGTCACGATCCGGTAATCCTCCAGAATACTGTTCGGGAAGAAAAACAGGGAGATCAAAAATAAAAACGCCGCGCCAAGCAGAGTACAGATATTTTCAATGAAAAAACAGACTGTGACCTTGCGCAGCGGTACTCCCTCCCGCTCATATGCCGGAAATCTTGCCGCCAACATGAAGACCTTCCCCGGAATGTACTTTCCAAGGATCGAATACAGATAGGCTGTCAGCGCTTCCCCATACCGGATATTTGCGTGATCCAGCACCGTGATATAGTGCCAGAATGACGCAAGCGTTACCTTATATATAAAGTAAAATATCATAGACGCCGCAAAGACCGGCCAGTTGATTTTAAAATCTAATTCCCGGATCTGTGTGATATTCGTGGTGAAAAAACGTACCAGAAATACCGCGACTGCCGCCAGGAAGACAACCTTGCAGATTCTCAGAATCTGATCCTTCCTGCTTTTCTTATTCTCCGATGATGCCATTGCACTCACTCCTAATTTTCCGCACCTTACAGACACATCTGTGCACACTGCCTGTCTCTCAGCTGCTCATTCATACGCTCAGCCTGTCTCTCAGCCGCTCCTTCATGCACTCAGCCTGTCTCTCAACCGCTCATTCATGCGCTCAGCCTGTCTCTCAACCGCTCATTCATGCGCTCAGCCTGTCTCCCAGCCGCTCATCACACCCATAACCAGCCTCGCAACCGACCATCTGTGCACACACGTGCCTATGCGGCGATACAAAATCAACCGTTTATCCTCATATCTGCACACGCTGACTCCTTGTCCGCACATCTACATCCTCCGTCTTTCTCAGAAGCTCAGCAGCACGCGAATAAAGCACATGTAATAATAGATCACCCACATCGGGATCTTCGCAAGCTTCTCCGGCTTTTCTCTTGAAAGCGCTTCATTTTTCCGCGCCAGGAAATATGCCAGCCTGTGGTTCCAGCGGCAGCGGTCAGAGGTGTCCAGCGTGACCTTCGTGCCCTGCTTCGCAAGATACTCCTGCTTCGCCTGCGCACAGCAGTACTTGAATACCAGTGCACGCTTCTGGGAACGCACCATATCCGTATCTGAAATGCGGAAATCGACAATCGCACCCGCATCCACCGCCGACTGATACATCTGCAGCGCCTTTTCATTCCGAATCACACAGCTGGTATGCTTGATCGGATTCTTTTTCATCGACTTCAGCCAGATATCACCGAAGCTGATGTCCGACGCACCACCGAAATGATCCTGGCACGTCATGCAGGGACGCCGCTCAAAGAAATACGCATTCTTGTAAGCACAAATCGTCTTTGTATAGGAAAAGCTCTTCTCCTGCCCGTCCTTATAGACTACAGCGGAGCTTCCCCGCCAGTGGCCGCGGCGGTAAAACACGCGCACTGCGTTCGCGAGGCTGACGCCGGATTTCTCAAGCGAAAGCAGCGTCGCCTGCTCCGAATGATTTCCGGAACAGTATAAGGTCAGCTTCAGTACAATTTTCTCTGCAAGCTTCGGTTCACGCGCCATCGCAGCCGCAAGCGCCCTCGTCAGGCATGGAGTCAGGACTACGGCAATCTTTCCGTCAAACTTCCGAACCAGATCCAGATGCTTCAGCAGCGGCATATCCATGTAAATACTGGAGGACGCGCTTCGGATCCCCTCCTCTGTCGTCGCGATAAATGTTTCATATCCTAATTTTCCATCTTCTACTTTGCTTTTTGTCACCCAGGCTCCATCGATCTGCCCGCTTCGGAGTAAATGGCACAGCAGCGCTGTCACCATCCCGCCGGAAGCCGCATTATGGCGGATCGACTCGTCGCCTGCATAACCCATCCGGCACTTCACATGCTTCCCGAGGTATTTGTCCGGATCGTTCAGCTGAAGAACCCCTCTGGCCCCAGACTTTTCCGATGCCAGAATCTGATCCAGGATCTCCGTGGTATATCGGATATTCCGGTAAGAGCTCTCCTGCACCTTCGCAAGATTTGCCTCCAGCTTACTTCGGATTTCCTGCTCCGCCCCGGTGAACTGGTCAAACTCTTTCAGCAGGTCCTCCAGTGTCAGCTTTGAGAAATCAATCGCATACTGCCCAAGCCCGAACATGTCGAGTACTTCCTGATACTTGTGGCTCCAGCCGATGAGCAGCACCGGCACCTTCTGCTCCAGCGCGCCAATCATCGCATGAAAACGGGATGCCACAAGATAGCGGCATTTCCCGATCAGAGCACGGATCTGCTCCGCATCCATTTCCTCATGATACCAGCGGCACAGAGCCGGATTCTTCACACGGCTGTGAATATCATCCCCTGTCATCAGGTCATTATTCCGAGTTTTTTCACTGTGGATACGCGCTGCATTCGCAATCAGCAGCACCGGATATCCCCGTCGGTTCAGTTCATCCACAAACGACGCCATAATACCCGGATAATCGATGCCAAGCGCCGTACATTTCTTCTGTACAACGGAACTGATGGACAGCCCCACCACCTGGTCCGTGAAGAACGAATCCGATGCCGCAAGCTCATCGATTTTCCGAATCCACGCGGGATCGTCCTCCATCGTGAAGGCCCCGTCCGCGCACAGCCGTACATTCTCTGTCACTCCGATGCCTGCCAGATTGTCATAGGTCACATGTCCGCGCGCACAAATCAGGGAAAGCTTCGGAAGAATCCACTTCGCCAGAAAGCGATTGTATGAGTTATTGAAGGTGCCGAGTGCCTGCGAATACTTCACCACCGGAACTCCGAGGAGCAGCGGCACAGCTGCGCAGACGAATGCATACGTATTCATCACAAAGCCGCGGCTGTCCACGAATGAGATCCCGGCCTCGTCCAGCACCAGGTCGGTATTCAGATAGGTACGAATGATTTTATTCTTTTTCAGAAGCCACCGCACAGGCGGGCACCAGCGGAACAGCCAGTATAAAATGGCAAGAGGAAAAGCCAGAAACAGCAGCTGTTCCGGCTTTGTGCTAATGATTTTGACGAAATCCCACGGTACTTGTTTCCGGTCCTCTGACGGATAAACGCTCATCAGATGGATCGTCAGCTGCTCTCCGTACCTTTTGTGCAGCTGACGGATAGAGCTCTGGAGCATCGCCGCCGCTCCCTTATTGCCGCTGTAGCTGGCGGCGGTAATCGCAATCCTTACTTCTCTCATGCGTCCTGACCCTCATTTCTCTGGCATCCGTCTCTCCGACCCCCGCTTCCACTACTCTCGTTTCTGCCGTCTTCATTGCCCCGGCTTCCACTTTCCGGACTGTCGTTTCTCAGATCTTCCGTTCTGCCATCTCCGGTTCTTAAACTTTCCGGCCGCTGGTCTCCGCTTTTCCGTTCCTCACTTCTCCGGCCGTCATTTCTCCGGCTTCCGCTTCTCCGGTCCTTATTTTTCTGACCTTCATTTCTCCGGTCAGCTTCTCTTTGGTCCTCGTTTCTCCGGCCTCCGTCTCTCCGGCCATCATTTCTCCGGTCTCCGTCTCTCCGACCGTCACTTCTCTGGTCTCCGTCCCTCCGGCCGTCACTTCTCCAGTCTCCGTCTCTCCCGGTCTCATTCCGGCGGCCGCCGCCTCTTCGGTCTTCACTTTCCCCGGAAATGCCGTCCAGCCCATAATCCATTTTCCGCACACGGTACTGGATATCCTCCAGGATCCTGCGGTTCGCATGCACCGTGTCCGCCAGCAGACCAATCACCAGCGTCTGGAAGCCGATCATCAGGAGTGTGCTGGCGAGAATCAGCGACTGCACATGACCGCTTCCGCTTCCCATGCAGAAGAATACCAGAAACCGCACGCCGAGCAGAGCTCCGAGCAGGAAAACGATGCCTCCCAGAATAGAGAAAAACTTCAGCGGCTGATACATCAGGAAGGAACGTACAATAGTCACCATCGAGCGCTTCACATAGCCGAACATGCTGGAGAAAAGTCTTGACTTTCTCAGCTCCGGATTCGTCCGGATCGGAACCGAGGTCATGGCGATCTTATTCCGGCCCGCCTGGACAATCGTCTCCAGCGTATACGTGTATTCATTTATTACGTTCATCTGCATCGCAGCTTCCCGGCTGTAGGCCCGGAACCCGCTCGGTGCATCCGGGATATCGGAATTGGACGCCACGCGAACGGTCCAGCTGCCAAAGTGCTGGAGCTTTTTCTTCAGTGGAGAAAAATGTTCCGTCTGATCAATCGGCCGTTCCCCTATCACGATGTCTGTCTTCCCCTCCAGGATCGGGCGCACCAGCTTCTCGATATCATCTCCGCAGTACTGGTCATCGGCATCCGTATTGACAATGATATCCGCTCCGGCGCGCAGGCAGGCATCCAGACCGGCCATGAATCCACGCGCCAGACCCTTGTTGCGCTTAAAATTTACTACATAATTAATGCCCCATTCCTTTGCCACCTCAACGGTCCGGTCCTTACTCCCGTCATTGATAATCAGATATTCAATCTGATCGATCCCATCGATGTGCTTCGGCAGATGATCCAGGGCAATCTTCAATGTCTCTGCTTCATTGTAGCATGGTACTTGAATAATCAGCTTCATGTTTTGTTCCTCACGAATAAATATGCGGCGCTGCGTGCGTCTTTTATCAGCGAATGCAGCGCTGTTTTTGCGCCGTTGTACGCCACCACTATAACACACGCGCCGCCGCATGACAACCTCTACTTTTCTGGAAGATTCCGAATCTTTTACGGTAGTATAACCGGAAAAACAGAATCGGGGATCCTATGCATACTTTTCAATAATTCCAAGGACAATTTTGACAACCGTATCCATGCCCTCCGCAGTGATATGCTCATAGGGACCATGGTACGCAAAGCCGCCGGTGCCGAGATTCGGACACGGAAGTCCCATGAAGGACAGGCGCGCGCCGTCAGTTCCTCCGCGTACAGGAGCGACATCCGGCTCCAGTCCAAGGCTGCGGATAACTGCTTTTGCATTATCGATCAGGTGCATACACGGCTCTATCTTTTCCGACATATTGTAATACTGATCCTTCATCGAAAGTTCCACTGTACCCGCGCCGTATTTTTCATTTAGAATCTTCTCAATGTGGCGCAGTGTCTGCTTGCGCGACTCAAAACGCGCGCGGTCATGATCGCGGATGATGTAGGAAAGCGCCGCCTTTTCGACTGTACCTGACATGGAGGTGAGATGAAAAAAGCCCTCGTACATCTCCGTATGCTCCGGTGTCTCCAGGCCAGGCAGCATCCCGTTGATCTCTATCGCGACCAGCGACGCATTGACCATCTTATCCTTCGCATCACCTGGATGAATATTCACACCATTGACCGTAAATCTTGCACCACACGCATTAAAATTCTCATATACCATCTCGGTCTCTATGCCGCCATCCAGGGTATATGCATAGTCTGCGCCAAACTGCTGCACATCAAACAGGTCCGCGCCGCGTCCGACTTCCTCATCCGGTGTGAAGCCGATGCAGACTTTCCCGTGCGGCCTGCCGCTCTCAATCAGTTCCTGCGCCGCCGTGATGATCTCTGCCACTCCGGCCTTGTCATCCGCGCCAAGCAGCGTCGTGCCATCTGTCGTAATCAGGGTGCGTCCCTTCAGTGACGCCAGATGCGGGAACTGCCTGAGTGTCAGCACACGTCCGCTCGTTCCCAGCACGACATCCGTTCCATCGTAATTCTCGTGAATCTGCGGATTGACATGCTCTCCGCAGAAGTCAGGCGCTGTATCCATGTGTGCGATAAATCCAATGGAGGTGCCTGACTCACATCCAGGTGTTGCCGGAATGCTGCCGTACACATAGCAGTGCTCATCCACACGCGCATCCTCTACCCCGATCGCCTTCAGCTCCTCCACGAGCTGCCGCGCCAGATCAAACTGCCGGGAAGTGGAGGGAATCTGCTCCTGATCATCCTCACTCGTCGTATAGATTTTTACATAATTTAATAATCTCTCGTATGCTCTCATAGTTGTTCCTTTCTCTGTCTCTGCTACAACGTTCACCCGATGGCCTGGCAAGCGGTTTTGTATCGTTATCCAGGTAACGTCGTACTGGCTGTCGTCAGCCGTCCTCCGGCTTCTTTGGCGCCGGCTATATTTTTGATTCGGTATCTTTTGCTCCGGCTATTATTATATGTGGTCAGTCAAATACAATCAAGGTATATTTTTCGAATCACAACCCGAAAATTGCGTGAGCGTACCCATAAACAGGGCTGCCGCACGTTGTACGACAGCCCAAAGTTGTTTTTCCACTTACTCCAGCTTGCAGCGCTTATAGTTGATGAAGTCCATAAGCAGCTCTACCGATCCGTCGATGCCAAGCGCACTGCTCTCAATGCAGAAATTATAGCTCGACGCAACGCCCCACTGCTTCTCTGACTGGAAATTGTAGTAGCTTGCGCGCTTCTTATCTGTCTTGACAAGCATATCTCGTGCCTTGTCGTCCGTTACCTTGTATTCCTCCGCGATTCGTGCCGCACGGAAATCAGAGTTCGCATGAATGAACACGCTGATCAGTCCCGGATGATCCCGCAGAATATAATCTGCACATCTTCCAACGATCACACACGGCTCTTCCTCCGCCAGCTTGCGGATCGTCTCGTAATTCGCCTGATAGATCTGCTGGTCAATCGTCGGTCCGGTATACATCACAGACGGATAGATGTCCATCACGATCGAATACAACAGGCTGTTGGTTGGCTTCTCGTCATAGCTTTCCAGCACCTTCTCACAAAGCCCGCTCTGCTTTGCGATCAGCTTGATCAGCTCCTTATCATAAAACTTAATGCCAAGCTTTTTCGCAAGCTTCTCTCCGATCTCGTGTCCGCCGCTGCCGAACTGTCTTCCAATTGTTATAATTAAATTATTCTGCATATACATCCCTCCCGCATCACCCTGCCGCCTTTACATGGCCGCGGCCTCTTCTGTCTGCTGCCTGCAGCTTCATCAAGCAGTATGCCGAACTGCCATGCAATTTCCGCAGATGCCTTATTGCTTATCCGGTATTGATTTTATATGCATTTAGTATAACACAAATTCGGCCTTTTGTGCAAAAAATTGTTATCTAAAATTTGAAATCCTTCGCAAACAGAATAATGTAGTCGTTCTCATCGAACCGCTTTTTTCCCATCGTCATCTTGCGAAAAAAACCGTTTGACTTCTGGATCGCTTTCTCTACCAATTCAATCACCATCCCAATTGTCACGCCTTCTTCCAGACTGCTCAAATCGGAAATGCAGCTGTAAAGTGCTTCCAGCCCGTCCTCTCCAATCACATAATCTTTACTGTTCGCATAAATCTGTCCAAACTCGCCCAGTTCCTCTGCTGTATAGATCGGAATGTAAATCTGCGCCGTGAACTTCATGGTAAATCTCGGGTGACGCATCAAAAGCTCATGCATAAACTTCTGATCGTCCTCCAGGATCACGATCAGTCCATCTGTCCGGAATTCCATTGCTGTCGTCAGCTGGTCGATCGTATTGTCATCCAGATCTCCGGCTTCCTCAACAATCAGCACGCCGCCCGCAATTTTCGCAACTGTCGCAGCGATATCCTTTTTATTCAGCTCCGATGCGTAAATCTTCGCCATTTTGGCCGCTTCTACACCCCGGTCCTGCGCAACTGCTCTCGCGAGATTCATCGCGATCGTCGTCTTTCCGGAACCATGATCACCGAAAATCAGAACGTTGCCGCTTTTCGAGGTCCTGTCCTGTCCCTTCGCTTCCATCTGGATAATCGCATTCGCGATTTGATCCTCCAGTTCCGGGATCTGCGTAAATCCATCGAACAGATATCTTAAATGCTCCGGAATCACCATCAGATCCTCAGGTTGCCCCTCATATTCCTCTTCTGGCTTGTGATCCGCCAGGTCTTCTGCTGTTCCGTCCTCACCCGCTTTTTCCAGGGCATCATACTGTTTTTCCGTATCCTGCACTTCCGGTGCGGCTATTCTGTCTGCCTCACTCATTTCCTCTGCTGCAGCATAGATCGCTTCTCTGCCGAGTTCTGCTGCCTCCCTGTTCTCTTCGCCAGGCGCCGCCACATAGGGAAGCCCCCCTGTCCTGCCGGGCTCCGGTTCAGATGAATTTTCCACAGGATCATCCGCTGCTGTTCCCTGCGGGACTGCTTCTGCCATTTCCACCTCTGCCATTCCCTGTGGAATTGCTTTTCCGGATGGCTGCTCTCTCTGATCAACTGCCGGCAGATCCAGGCTTCCGCTTGCGGCATTCATCCGGTTATCTGCGAATAATCTCCTCTTTGCCTCTTCCAGCAATTCATCCCGGCTGGGCACACGCTTTGTGCTGCCTGACACACTGTGATCTTCTGTATAAGTAGGAAGCGCGCTTTTATTGCGCAGCAGCTTTTCCGGATTACTTGTATACTGAAGCGCTTCTCTCTGTGCATCCGTCAGCTCCTGTTCCGCCATAGCTGCAAGCGTCACTGCCCCGCCTGCTGCAGCCTGACCGCTTCTGCTGCCGAACGCTCCCCCTTCTCCGGATTGTCCGTCTGTCTCCGCGCTCTGCGCAGCCGCAGCCTGCTTCCGGATCGCTTCCACTTCTCTCGCTCTGAGCGCCTCCTGCGCCTGCTCCGCCTGTCTCCTTGCTTCCTCTATATCCTGCGCCTCCAGCGCCTGCTTCTTCTCATTCTCTGCTTCCTGTGCCTGCTTCCGCGCGTTCTCCGCCTCCTGCACCTGCAGCGCCTGTTTCCGGGCTTCTTCTGCCTCCTGTGCCTGCAGCGCCTGTTTCCGGGCTTCTGCCTCCTGTGCCTGCAGCGCCTGTTTCCGGGCTTCTTCTGCCTCCTGCGCCTGCAACGCCTGTTCCGCGATGCGTCTGCCCTTATCTCCCATGGAAAGCAATACGTCATCGATCGACAGACGTCCTACCTTCTGCTCCTGCACGGCAGGAATCTCTACCTTTTTCGTCAGCTGAATTCGGCTCTCCACCGACGCCGGCAGATCTTCCTCCGGAATCTCCGGCCGTCTTGCCACGCCCGAAACAATCTCACGCATACTTTTCACGAGCTCTGCCTGCAGCTTCTCCTGATCAAATGCTGCTGACTCCTCCGGTGACTGCGCAGCTGCATTCCCGGACACACGCAGCTCTGAAACCTCACTGTTCACGCGCTGCGGCATATCTCTGTCCGTGCGCTGCGGCATAGAAGCAACCG
>DKWE01000098.1 GCA_002491565.1 Lachnospiraceae bacterium UBA7160
AACGTATATTTATATCAGGTTTGTTGGGAGAGAGTACCGGATCAGCCGATCGACCGGGAGGGTTGCATGGTCAGAGGATCAGTTCCCTTTTATGCATTTTGAAACGGTCATGTTTATGCTGGGACATGTACTGCGCAGAATCAGGGAATGTATGGAATATAGTACTCGCAGCATAGCTGCTCGTTAGCTTGTGAAGTTCGCTCCTGCAAGCAGGCGAACTTCTTCTAAGCTACAATATAAAAAGAAAGGGGAATCTATCAATGTATGAAATAGTATTCAGTCCTACGGGAGGAACAAAGAAAGTAGCAGACCTGCTGTGCGGCGGGATTGCAGAAAATTGCGGGATCGTGGATCTTTGCGACAGAAAGATGGAACAGGAAAACAGAACATTTACAGCGGAGGATATCTGTCTCTTTGCAGTTCCATGCTTCGGCGGAAGAGTGCCTGACCTTGCGGCACAGAGAATCCGCAGAATGAAAGGAAATCACGCAAAAGCAATTCTTGTTGTTGTAATTGGAAACCGGGCTTATGATGACGCATTGATCGAATTAAGGGATCTTGCAGAAGAAGCAGGATTTGTTCCGGTAGCGGCTGTTTGCGGGAATGCAGAGCATTCCATCATGAGACAGTTCGGAAGCGGAAGACCGGATGCACAGGATGTGAAGGAATTGAATACATATGCTTCCAGGATCAAAGAGCTGCTGAGACGGGAAAGCTTTGGAGAACTTCAGGTACCGGGGAACCGGCCATATAAAAACTACGGCGGCCTGCCTATGAAACCATCTGCATCCAGTCAATGTACAAAGTGCGGGAAATGTGCAAAGGAGTGTCCGTCGGGGGCAATCAAGGAGGAGCGTCCGGACACAACAGACAAAGATAAATGCATCACCTGTATGCGGTGCGTTGCAGTTTGTCCGACCGGAGCCAGAGCATTGAACAAAGTAATGCTGGGTGCAGCGGGTATGGCAATGAAAAAGGCGTGTTCTGAGAGAAAGAAAAATGAACTGTACCTGGCAAAGTAGGGGGATTATGTTATGAAGATATCGATTATTTACGCGAGCCAGACCGGAAATACGGAAGCAGCGGCAGAATACATTATGGATGGCATTCTGGCAAAGCACCCGTTTATTCAGGTTAAGATGATGAATGTAAGAGAGAATGAGGTGGATCTGGAATTCCTGAATCAGAGCGAAGCCGTGATTTTCGGCTCCCCGGTGTATTTTACCGGGATGAGCTGGGAACTGAAAAAATGGTTTGACCAGAGCTTCCGTATAAAACTGAATGGAAAATTCGGGACAGCATTTGTAACAGCGAATTCCCTTACTGGCGGGACAGACACAGCGATTATGGACATCATGCGCCATATGTTGGCGAAGGGTATGTTTGTTTTCTCAGGAGAAGGCAGTCAGCCGCTTGGTGCCTTTCAGATGGGCGCAGTTGTTCTGGCAAAGGAACTGGACAAGTATGCGGATCGGTTGGAGGCATTGGGAGCGAATGTGGCGGATGCTGTGACTTCGTTTGAGAGACATTGAGAAGTATACTATGGAAGTGGGGCTGGAAGAGTTTCTGTTCGCCTGTTTTAGAAGCGATGAATGAATATTCTGAGCCCGTGAATAGGACTGTCACCAGTGTTCTTCTTCATTTCGTTGGTTACAAGGACCTTATCGTTGTGCAAATAGCACAAAAAGTATTCTTGTTTAAATTCAACTAAGATAATAATTTGCATATTTTAGAAAATGTTAGCATATATTAATAAAAGCAAATGGCGTGATACGAATAAACAAATAAAAACAGAAATAAGCAAACAATAATTCTTGATTTTGTTTGCTTATTTTGTTATAGTTAGTTTAATGAAAGGAGGAAAATGGAATGTTAGGCGAAGAACTGATTGAATTAGCAAATCAGACGATTCAGTTAAAAGCGGAGACGCAGACCTTGGAAGTAAAGGCTGCACATGAAGGCTGTCCTAAGCGTCTGTATGATACGTTATCCAGTTTTTCCAATCAGGACGGAGGCGGAGTGATTTTATTCGGACTTGATGAATCAAAGAACTTTTCGCCAGTTGGGGTATACGATCTTCAGGATTTGCAAAAAAAGGTAACAGAGCAGTGCAATCAAATGGTTCCTCCGGTCAGGGCAGTATTTACCGTTGCCAGGCTGGGAGAGAAACCGATTTGTTCTGCTGAAATTCCTTCTGCGGATTTGACGGAATGCCCGTGCTATTACTCCGGAGCAGGACGGGTCAAAGGATCCTATGTTCGTGTCGGGGATGCAGATCTTCCTATGACGGATTATGAGATATATACCTATGAAGCGTTCCGAAAGCATCTGCATGACGACGAGAGAGTGGTCGGGAGAGCGAAAATGTCCCTTCTGGATAAGGATAAGCTTCAGACTTATCTGTTGAGAATGAGAGAGGAGCGCCCTGGATTTTCCAGACTCAGTGTGGAGCAGGCTTATGAGATGCTGGCAATCACGCGAGATGGTATCCCGACGCTGGCGGCAATTTTAAATTTCGGGCTGTATCCGCAGGGGTATTTTCCGCAGCTTGCAATTACTGCCATTGTTGTCCCCGGAAAAGAAATCGGTGACATTGGTGAGGATGCTGCAAGGTTTTCTGATAACAAGCGGATCGAAGGAACTTTGCCTGCGATGCTTTCGGAAGCGCTCTCTTTTTGCAAACGGAATATGAAGGTGCGTACCATTATTGATCCGGAGTCCGGAGAACGGATGGATAAGACAGAGTATCCGATTGAGGCTATCCGCGAAGTGATTCTGAATGCATTGATTCATCGGGATTACAGCCATTTCACAGAAGGAACCCCTGTTCAGATTGATTTCTTTACGGACCGAATGGAGGTTCACAGCCCGGGTGGATTGTACGGAAGAATGACGGTTGAGGATCTTGGAAAATCAAGACCGGATCTGCGCAATCCGGCACTTGCAACAATGTCAGAATTTCTCTTGAAAACAGAAAATCGTTACTCTGGTATTCCAACGATTCGCCGGGAAATGGCAGCAGCAGGATTGCCTGCTCCTGTGTTTATAAATCGGCGAAACGAATTTGCAGTTGTTCTTTACAACAAACAGGAGGCAGAAGGGAAAGAGGTTCCGAAAGAACGTGATAATGGAACGGATCAGCTGCTGGACTTTTGCAGGATTCCGAGAACCCGCAGGGAAATTGCAGATTTTTTAGGTATTAATACGATCTTCTATGTAATGCAGCATTATGTACAGCCTTTACTCGAACGTGGGGAGCTTGCAATGACGATACCGGATAAACCGAAAAGCCGGAATCAGAAATTTGTGTTTAAGGAATAAATGGGAAAAAGTGCAACTGCTTTACGAAAACGGCAAAGTGAAGAAACAAAAAAGTTGTCCGCAGCCATATCCGCAAGCCATTTGGTGAAAAACGTTTCCGCGTCATAATTCAGGCAGACGGTGCGGATAAAGACCAAGATCTTGGCGGCATATTTCTCCGCGACCAACAATACGGAGGACGTAGCTAGAGCGTGTTTGAAAAATCATTCCTATCAGATGTGCACCCCCGCTTTGCATGAGATTTCTGCCCAATTCAGTTGACGTAGCCCGCTACGCCGCCTTCATTTGGCAGAAATCTCCCACAAACTGTGACGCATATCTGGCAGAAAGTGTTTTTTCAAACACGCTCTAGTGGCTCTGCTTATAACTTTTTAAAATGTAGGAATAATCACGGCTTCACCGTCACGAATAGCGGATTCATGGGCACAGATTCCGGCAGCGCAGATATTTGCCCCCAGTGTCTCGTCGATCCGCGCCTTTCTATTCTCCAGAATGCTCCTGACGAACTCGTGAACCAAGTGGGGGTGGGAGCCGTGATGCCCGCCACCCTGTCCCTTTTGGAGGGAGAGCTGGGGATTTAACGGGTCAAAATCTTCCGTGCGAATCGTATATTTCTGGATTTCCCCGGGAAGTGACTGGTGGAAATTCGGCAGGTCGATCTGTCTGATGACGGGCTCAGAACCTCTTTTTCCGTCTATGGCTGGAACGGCGGTAGTGACATAGGGCGCGTCGCCGTCCGCAAAGCCCCATTCAAAGCTTGCCTTGTTTCCATAGACGAATAGCCCTTCCTGATACGCCCGTGCGGTTTCAAAAAGGCTACGGGTCGCCTCACCTTTCATGCCGTTTTCAAATTCGAAAATGGCGCATTCTACCGGATAGGGATTGTGATACCGGCAGCAAAGGGATTCCTCCATGGTGCCGGAGCCGAAGCAGTGGACCCGGCATATGCGGGAACCGGAGAGGACTGTCATGGGGGAAATGGCGTGGGTTCCATACCACATGGGCGGCAGGCCAAGCCAGTAGTCGGGCCAGTTCGCCATATCCTGGTAGTGGCTGCCCCGCATGAACTGAATTTTTCCAAGTTCCCCCTGTCGGAGCATCCGTTCCACATAGAAAAACTGGTAGGTATAGAGGGTGGTTTCCATCATCATATAGTTTTTGCCGGATTTTTTTACGGCGTTTGTAATTCTTTGCAGGTCTTCCAAAGAGCATGCCATTGGAACCGTACAGGCGCAGTGCTTGCCGCTTTCCAGAACCGCGACTGTCTGGTCGGCATGAAGCGGAATGGGTGTGACGAGATGGACTGCGTCCAGAGTCTGATCGGAAAGGATTTCCTCAAAGCTTTGGTAAACGACAGCCTGTTTATGCCGACCTTTCACTGCGCGAAGAAGCGCTGTGTCCGTATCATAGATGCCCACCCTCTCCACGTCCGGATGATCCAGATAAATCGGCAAAAAGCATCCGCCAAAGCCTAAGCCCACCAGGGCGATATTTATTTTTTTCATGGCAATTCCTCCTTGTTTTGTTCTGTTTTTCTTTCTTTCATGGTATACTGGATCGGTAAGAATGAAAATGTAGAAAACGGAAAATATTTGGTATAAAAGGGAAGAAGGGATAGGATGCTTTTTAATTTTCTGGATCAGAAGACAAGGCGGGTCATCAGTACCTGCAATTATAATCAGCATATCGACACGGTACATCCGGACCGGGTCATGGAGGAGCATGATCTGATTTATATTCGGGATGGGAACTGGAGCATTTCACAGGACAAAATCGATTATGTCCTGCATCCCGGCGATGTGATTTTGCTGCAGGGCGGGCACCACCATTACGGAACGGTTCCCTGCGCGGGCACAGTGAACACATGCTTTGTCCATTTTAACAGCGTCCCCCGGGACAAGGTAAGCACAAAGGAAGGACAGGAAACCGATTGTTACAGCTTTCCCATTGTGGTATCCTGTAAGGGTAAGCCGATGATCGAGCGTTGCTTTTACAAAATAATTCAAGCCTACTGGTCGGATGATCGTTACGCCCGGCAGAAAGCGTCGGCATGGCTGGAGTTGTGCCTATGCGAGCTGGGCGAACAGGAAACAGCCGATGCAGGAAACGGCATGGCAGAGGAAATCAAACGGCTGATCAAGATGACGCCGGAACGCTTTATCAGCAATGCGGAATTTGCGGAAAAGTACTGTTGCTGCATCAGGACGGTCACGACGAAATTCAAGGAAAGCACCGGCTGTTCCTTGCATGCCTGGCAGATGCGGATGAAATGCCAGATGGCGAAAGAACTGCTGGAATCCGATCCGTCTCTGACCTTGAAGGAGGTCGCTTCGGTTTACGGGTTTTATGACGAGTATCATTTCAGCAAGAGTTATAAAAAGATTTTCGGCAGTTCACCCGGCAAAAGGAAAGAGCGATAATCCTACGACCCAACTTCTACGACACAAAGCCGCCTGATTGTCAGTCTGGTCGAGAAGGCAGAAAAAAATACACTGATAGATGGATATGTAGATGTCGGAACTTTAAATTTACTTTCCGGAAAAAAGGAAGAGGGGCTCATCAATCTTCCATTGCTTGACAAACCCTGTACAGAGGATACAATAAAAGCAGGGTTTCAGAAGGGCATCGAGCCACACTTACGTGCAGGCACGACGTGGATGCCGACCTTTTGAGCCTGGTAACAAAAATGCAGGTCCTGCAAAATCAGAATTGCCGGAAGAGGAGTGCCGGAAGGGAGTGAACCGATATGATCTTGATGAGTGCAAACGCTCCATGCAGAGTTTGAGGACGATGCATGGAGGCAGTACGCCGAAGGCGGTAAGAACTGTGGTATTGTGCACGGCGGATAAGCTGTAGACAGCAAAACAGCCAGAATTTCTTTACTGCAGAACGGCGGAGTCCTCAGGCTTTGCTCAAAGATTTTTATCCTCGCGAGACATAATTAGATCAAAGGAGCAAAGTCATATGAAAAACATAGTAAAAGAACTGAAAACATTTTTGATTCTCTGGAGTACGCAGGCTCTTTCGACGCTCGGGAGCGCGATGACCAACTTTGCGCTGACGCTGTGGCTTTACCAGAAGACCGGCTCTGCGCTGCAGACAGCGCTTTTGTCGATCTGTTCGTATGCGCCGTATGTGTGCATGAGCATTTTTGCAGGAGCCCTGAGCGACCGCTGGGATAAAAAGAAGACCATGCTTGTGTGCGACACGTTTGCCGCAGGGTGTACGGTTATTGTGCTGATTCTGCTGAAGCAGGATCTTCTGATGCCGTGGCATATGTATGTACTGAACGCAGTAAATGGCCTGATGAATACGATCCAGCAGCCTGCGGGCGATGTCGCGATGACGCTGATTACGCCGAAAAAGCATTATCAGAGGACCAGCGGCCTGCGCTCGTTTTCCAATTCGCTGGTGACGATCCTGAATCCAGTGCTTGCCACCTCGCTGTTTGCATTTGCAGGAATCGATGCGGTGATCTATGTGGATCTCGGAACCTTTGCGGTAGCCTTTTTCGCGCTGCTTCTGTTTATCCGGATACCGGAGGTGCCGAAGCGGGCGGAGGCAGACGGAGAATCCTTCTTTGCTTCGGTAAAAGAAGGGCTGCGCTATCTGCAAGACAATCGTTTGATTCTGGTGCTGATCCTGTTCCTTGCAGGAGTCAACCTGGTGGCGTCCGCGTTTGACGCAGTGCTTCCTGCCTACGTCCTGCCGAGAAAGAATGGGGGAGAAGCAGTTCTGGGTATGGTGACATCCTGCGCAGGGATTGCGACTCTTGCGGGAAGTCTGCTGGTGACAGTGATGCCCGCGCCGAAGGACCGGATCCGGGTGATCTATGGCACGATGCTGCTGTCGCTCAGTTTGGAAAACTTCCTCCTGGCATTTGGAAGGACGCCAGCATTGTGGTGCCTCGGGCAAGTCATTGGCTGGCTGCCAGTACCATTTATGAACGCGAACCTGGATGTGATTTTACGCTCGAGCATTCCGGAGTCCCTGCAGGGACGTGTCTATTCCTGTAGAAATACCCTGCAGTTTTTTACAATCCCGATTGGCTTTTTTGCGGGCGGTGTGCTGGTCGATGAGCTTTGCGAGCCGATGCTGGAGGCAGCTGCAGGAGAGAGTCTGCTTCATCTGCTGTTTGGCAGCGGAAAAGGCGCAGGGGCGGCAATGGTGATGCTGATCCTGGGAATCACAGGGACCTTGATTTGTCTCGTGTTTGGAAGAATCCTGCGGCGCTACCGGTTCGAAGAGTAAAATAAAAACAGTATGAAACTTACTTGAATTTCACCCCACAGTCCCCTATAATGAGCTGTGGGGTGAATTCGATGTTTGGCTTTCGTGATGATATAAGATTTTATGTAGTACAGGTAGAACGTGACCACAGGAGAAGAGATACTGTCTGACAGAGGAAGGAATGGTATGGCGGCGGAGATTTTCGAGTTGTTTAAATGGCTGTTTGGGGAGGACGTGCCGGAAGTGGTGCGGAAGGACAAGCACAGCACAAACGCAAAGAGTACGGGTGCCAAAAGCGCAAGTGCAAAGGGCAGGAAGACGGCGAAGCGTAAGGAACCGGACGAGGACGAGACCTTAGCGAAGCTGCATCAGAACGCGCAGCGCACGCCGGAGCAGAACGTGCAGGCATTCCGGAGATACGTGGAGAGGAAGATGATGAAATATGGGTCTTCTTCCTATTATATGGCGGATACGTGGGACAAGGATTACTTCAGCGGAGAAGCACAGTTTATGAAGGATCTGGAAGTGGCGGGACCAATGCATGTCAAGATCACGCGCAATGCCCATTACCTGCATGAAATGACAGACGAACAGATTCTGTGCTACTATTCTCTTGTGCACGCATTCCAGGAAAATCAGATTCCGAAATGCCAGATTTTTTATGCACGCTATTATATGCTGGAGGTCGCAAACCAGATTTATCAAAATACTGCAGCGGAGGCGTGGGAAGCGCTTCTGGTCTTTTGGACCAGGCTGCGCAAGGCGAAAAAGCTGGGGGTAAGCGATCCATATTTTATCAATCTGTGCAGCCTGTTTTCTGTCGCGCATCCGGAGCTTGCAGTACAGGTTGCAGACGATCTGGCGGAAACCGGCTGCCGCGAGTATGGCGGACGGCTGTACGCGCAGATTAAAGATGGGGATTACTCGGAGGCCGGGCAGTATGTCCGCAGCTACGCGCGTCTCTTGAAGGCAGAGGAAATGTTCGGGGAAGAAGAATTCCGGGTGCACACCTGGAAGGCGTTCCCGGAGGTGTTTGCCGCGCTGGAGGAAGCGTTTGGGAAAGCTGTTTTCTGTAAGATGGTACTGGATGGGAGAGTGAAGGAACACTGGCTTGATACGTATCCGGTAGGGCGTGATTCGGAGGCGGAAGCCGAGGACATTCTGGTGACGGATTACTGTACGTTCCGCTATAAGCTGGCAGGGCGCTGGGTGCGGACGGGCTATGAGCTGTCAGAACTTGCGCAGGATTTTTTGAAAATGGTACATCTGTATACGGAATCTTTTTTCCGCGAGTATTTTCTGTGTCCGAAGCGGAAGCGGTCGGCAGCGCGCGTGCTGGGCAAGTCTTATGTGTACACGAGCAGTTCCACCAAAATGGTGGAGCGTGCGAAAAAGATGCTGGAGGACCCTCGCTTTGAGCAGGCTATTGCTGAGGGCGTGAGGGAATACATACGGAAAAACCAGATCGTACTGCCAGTCAAAGAAAAGAAGAAAACAAAGAGCGAAGAGCTCTACGAGATGGACCATGAGGGGATCGAAGCCTCCGGTACTATTGATCTTGCTCTGCTTGCGAAAGCGCGTCAGGACGCGGAATCGGTGCTGTCGATGCTGCATGACGGAGAAATCGACTATACACAGGAGGACGCGGCCAGAAGCAGCAGAAAGCTGACAGAGGAGGAAGCTGGAAACGTAAGGACACTGGCAGACGGAAATACAGTAAACGGAATTTCAGCAAGCGAAAGTGCAGCAGGTAGGAATACAACGGACAGAAATGTGTCGGAGACGGAGCGCCATGGCGCGGAGATGGCAGCCTGCAGGATATCAGGCGGGGAAAAGCATGGAGAAGGGAAATTCACTGCCGCTGCAGAATGCACGGAGGGAAACGGAGACAGCACAGGAAAGGTAAGTGCTGTCAACTCGGGAATGGCAGAGAGCGCGGGAGCGGAGGAATCCGAAAATGTGATATTTACGCCGGAGGAGCAGGCATATCTGCACTGCCTCCTGGCAGAAGACGTTTCCGGCGCACGGACAATCTGCCGGACTGCGCGCATGCCGGAAAATGTGATGTTTCGCAACATCAACCAGAAAGCGCTGGATCTCTTTGAGGATGTTCTGCTGGAACGGACAGAGGATGGAATTGAAATCCTCGAGGACTACCGGGCGGAGCTGGAGCGCCGGCTTGGATAAAAGTTCTGCTCTATACAGGCAGTCCTGCCGCCTGAGAGTGGCGGGGGCGGGAGCAGGTATTTTGCAGTTATTTCTATGGAGGGTGTCGCAAAATAGCAGAAAGCTACAAGTAATGGTACATGGTCGCTCGGCCAACTACCTGAGCTTGTTCCCCAACTGCGTTTTGCAACACTCTCCAGTTTTTCCATAAGAGGATGGCGGCAGAATAAGGTATTGCGGCAGACGAAAAATTTGTTGCATGCGAGGGTGAGAACAGCTATAATAAAAAGATAAATGCAAAAACGCGCGTGGTACCGGGAGGAAGAGACATGGCAAAGGCAATCAACCAACGAATCGCAAAGAATATACTGCATGCACTGGCGGGCGGCACTGTACCGGATAACGGACTTCAATACATAGCGGTAGGCCGCAGGGACGAGGTAGAAGCCTTTACCAGGGATATGGACAAAATTGAGGAGGGATACTCGACCTTCCGGCTGCTGGAGGGGCCGTATGGCTCCGGCAAGAGCTTTATGTCCAAGCTGATCAAAAATGAGGCATTGCTGCGCGGCTTTGTGGTGCTGGAGTGTGAGCTGGCTCCGGAGCGGAAGCTGTGCGGGACGAAGCGAGAGGGCCTTGAGACCTACAAATGCCTGATGGCAAAGGCGAGCACGCGGACCTGTCCTACAGGGGGGGCCTTAGAGGAACTGCTGGACGGCTATCTGTACAGCCTGGAGGAGCAGGCCCGGCAGCCGGGGCTTCCAGAACGCGCGCAGCAGAATGGGCGGACCGAGGAGGAAGAGGTCTGTGAGGAGGTGCTGCTGTCCTGCGCGTCGCTTCGGAAACTCATTGAGAACTTGCCGCACGGATTTGATTTTTATCATGTATTTTGCCGCTATGCGAGAAGCTGGGTGACGCATGATGAGGATGGTGTCGCGGCTGCCATGCGCTGGTTTCGCGGGGAGTATCAGACGAAGACAGAGGCGAAGCGTGCACTGCAGGCGAGCGATATCGTCACCGATGAGAACTGGTTTTCCTATATCAAGATCTGGGCGGTGCTGGTGCGCGAGATCGGCTATCAGGGGCTGTATGTGATTCTGGACGAGCTGACGCAGATCACACGGAATATCACAAACGCGATCACACGGGAGCACAATTTTGAGCGTCTGCTTTCTATGTACAATGACTGTTACGGAAGCGACGCCCGCTACATGGGCATTGTGCTGTGCGGGATTCCATCGTCGATCCACGATACGAAGCGCGGGATTTTTTCCTATGAGGCGCTGCGCAGCCGTCTGGATGTGTCGAAGCTGCAGGGCAGCGAGCTGTACAATTCCCCGATCATCAAGCTGTCGATGCTCACCAAGGAAGAGTTTGTCGCGCTGATCGGCAAGCTGGATGCGATGTATGCCATGGTGCATCAGGGAGAGCAGGAGACCTATTTTTCGGAGGAAGAGCAGATTGCGTTTGTGACGTATGAATACCGGAGGATTGCGGCGGCGAACCATCTGACCCCGCGGGAATTTATCCGGGACTTCCTGACGATTCTGGATCTGAAGGCGACGAGCCGCCCGCAGGATGGCATGCGGGAGTTTTTAGGCGGAGGTATCCATATGACGGAGTCCATGATCGGCGCGGGAGAACGGGAGAGCGCCGCGGGGGCGGGGAAATATGAGAATTTTTCGCTGTAACTTGTGTCAAGATACGGTCAGGGAGTCCAATACTTAGTGAACATTCAGTTCGCATCAGCTGAGGAGTAAATGCGGACACACGGAGAGCAAGTATTGTGGCAGTGGTTTTTCCGTGACGTGTATGATACGGACTGGGCTCACAGGTCTGGTACAACGTTGCGTGAAGGTGTCATTGGATCGAGACGGGATTTATTGTTAGAAGACGCGCAGAGGGGAGGGGCAGGATGGCATGACCGAGCGGGAAGCGTATGAGAGTTTCGCGGATTTTATTCAGGATTATATCTACGAGAAGAAGTGGGAGCACCTGAATTCGATGCAGATCCGTGCGGCGGAGCTGATCGGGCTCGGAACGCACAATCTGCTGCTCACGGCGGGAACGGCAATGGGCAAGACGGAAGCGGCGTTCATGCCGGCGATCTCGCAGATTTACCGCCGCCGGAGGGACAGCGTGGGCATCCTGTACATCAGTCCGCTGAAAGCGCTGATCAATGACCAGTTTACGCGAATTGAGGAAATGCTGGCGGGGACGGGGCTCCGGATCACAAAATGGCACGGCGACGCGTCGGTCTCGAAGAAGGAGCGGCTGCTTTCGATGCCCGGCGGGATTCTGCAGACGACGCCGGAATCGCTGGAGGCAATGCTGTGCAGGCACCCGGAAAATGTCCGCATCCTGTTTTCCAGCCTGGAATACGTCATTATCGATGAGATTCACTATTTCATGAACAGCCAGAGAGGATTGCAGCTTCTCGCGGCGCTGGAGCGGGTGCAGCGTTTGATTGGAAGGAAGCCGCTTCGCATTGGCCTGTCTGCGACGATCCGCAATACAAAGACAGCGCTTGGTTATCTGAACGCGGGGACCGGACGCGAGGGGGAGGTCGTCGATTATCAGGAGGAATGCCGCAGGTACGTGGTGTCGGTTTCTGTGACACAGACCGGGCGCGACGAATATCCGGAGGAATACATCGGCAGGCTGTTGGAGGAGTCGCGCGGAAAGCGCGCCCTGCTGTTTACGAATTCGCGGCGGGAGTGTGAGATCCTGATTGCGCGGGTGAAGGATTTGGCGCTTGCAAACGGGATGCCGGACTGCTATTATGTTCACCACGGCAGCATTTCCAAGGATCTGCGCGAGGAGACGGAACTGGCGATGAAGCAGGCGGAGGGCCCGGTGCTGACCGGGACAACGCTGACGCTGGAGCTGGGTATTGACATTGGAGATCTGGATCTGGTCATCCAGGCGGCGCAGCCGATGTCAATTTCCAGCATGGTGCAGCGTGTCGGGCGGAGCGGGAGACGGACGAGGTGTTCTGCGATCGCGTTCCATCTGCGTTGCCTGCGGTCGGACGGGTCGATCGAAGGGGTGAGCCTCGGGCTGGTCCGGACAATTGCGATGATAGAGCTGTATTTCCGGGAGCAGTATCTGGAAGAGGTGCGGGCCGAGGGCTGGCCGTTCAATCTGCTCGTCCATGAGATCCTGGCCGCGATCTGCGAGAAAGGCTGTATGCGGCCCCCGGTGCTCGCGGAGAGCGTGCTGGAGCTTGGCATTTTCCGGAATGTGACGCAGGCGCAGCTCGCATCGGTGCTGCGGGAGCTGATTGCAAAAGATGTGCTGATGGTGTATGAAGACGGAGCCATCGGATTGTCAGATACGGGAGAACGCTTCTGCAACCGGATGGACTTCTATGCAGTTTTTGAGGCAGAAGAAAGCTTTGTGGTGCGCTGCGGGGAGCAGGAAATCGGAGCGCTCGATAAGCCCTATAAAAAGGACACCTGCTTTTTCCTTGCCGGAAAGACCTGGCGGGTGGTCGGCTGTGACCTGAAGAAGAAGCGCATTGATGTGGTACCGGATGAGACAGCCTCGGCAGCGATTACGTTTAGCAGCAGCGGGATGCGTCAGACGGATCAGCGGACGATGGAAAAGATTCATGAGATCCTGGACTCAGACCGGAGGTATCAGTATCTGGATGAGGAAGCGGACGAGCTGCTTCTGGCAACAAGGCATCTGGCGGAGAGATACCGGCTGACAGAGCTTTTGACGGAGGAGGACGGGACAGACAATGTGCTGATCTTTCCGTGTGCTGCAACCGATGCGATCCGCACGCTGCAGTGCCTGCTCGGCGCGCACCGGATTCCCTGCGAGCGGTTGTTTCTGGACGGAACCTTGTACGGGATCCGCGTGTTTGCGATGACGAAGGAACGGCTGGCGCGGCGGCTTAAGAGGCTGGGCAGAAGCCTGGCATTTGTGCCGGAGGAGTACCTGCTGCAGAGATTCCGGAAGGCGGGGAAATATTTTGAATATCTGCCGGATGATCTGAAGTATCTGGAGATCTGCCGGGATGTGCTCGACATTGGGGGCGCACTGCAGATCGCAGAGGAGATTGTGGAAGTGTTTGCGCAATGAATTTCATACTATGTATTGGTTCCGGTTTATCCGGGTTAGGGAAAGGGTACGGTATGGAAAACCTGATTTTTACATTCAATGCGATTGCGCCGCTGTTTTTTCTGATGGTGCTCGGCTATGTTCTGGTCAACTACACGCGTCTTGCAGACCGGGCGCTCTGTAAGAAGGCAAATGCACTCGTATTCAACGTATTTCTTCCGTGCATGCTGTTTAAAAATGTCAGCCAGAGCAATATCAGCGAGCAGGTTCCGGTAAAACTCTGTGTGTTTGCGGCGGGCAGCCTGCTGGTGCTGTTTGTGCTGCTGTGTCTGTTTGTGCCGCGTATTATCCGGAAGGAAAATCAGCAGGGGGTCGTGATTCAGGCCATCTTCCGCAGCAACTATGTGATTTTTGGCGTTGCGGTTGTGGAGAATATGTACGGCGCAGAACATACGGTTACTGCGGCGGTTCTAAGCGCGATTCTCGTGCCGATGTACAATTTCCTCGCAGTGCTTGCGCTGTCGATGTTCGGGGAGAAACGGGAGCATGACTGGGGGAAAATCATCCGGAATATTTTGAAGAATCCGTTGATTCTCGCATCTCTGCTCGGCATTTTTTGTTCGCTGCTGCATGTGAAGCTGCCGACTGCTGTGAAAACGACGGTTGCGGATCTTGCAAAGCTGGCGACGCCGATCGCGTTCCTGATTCTCGGCGGAGATATGGACTTTTCAAAGGTGAAGGGGAATCTGAAGCTTGCAGGCGGCGTGCTTTTTGTGAAGCTCGTAGCACTGCCTGCGCTGATGATTCCGATCCTGGTGCTGATGGGGTACCGCGATTCGGAGCTTCTGGCGGCGGCGCTCGCCTATCAGACGCCGGTCGCAGTTTCCAGCTATATCATGGCACAGCAGGCAGGCGCCGACGATCAGCTTGCGGGCCAGCTGGTAGTCTTCAGCTCCGCGCTTTCGATAGTGACCTTGTTTGTCACGATCTTTTTGCTGCGGGAGATGGGGATGCTTGCCTGAGGCCAGACGCAGCGTGACCAGTTTGGACATCTGCTCAGAATTTTCACAGACACAAGCAATAGCCATGAAAATACTTCACTCCAGCCGATGTTAAGCGAATGGCCACTGGATATTCAATACCCTTTGGTGCCGGGATTTTATTATAAATGAGGAAAATTATTACGTTCTGTTTTAGTTGACACGAAGCGAACATCCATATGATGTACAGGGCTCTCGCGGGATAGTAACTGCGGAACAGTTAATAGTTTGGGTATCGTTTGACGGAAATATTACAACATAGAGGAGGATCAGAAAATGAAGCAGGAACAGTTAAAGGAACTCCTGACAGAGATGTCACTGGAGGAGAAGATTGGGCAGCTGAATCAGCTTGCTGGGATCTTCTATGAATGGATGGGGCAAAAGGATCCGGGAACGAGTGCCGGTCTGTCGGATCTGGAGGAGGTGCTGACCGGTCCCGCGAAGGATCTTGGGCTGACGAAGGAGAACCTTCGCCTGACCGGATCGATCCTCGGCACGGCGGGAGCCGAGAAACTGAAGAATATTCAAAAGGCATATATGGAAGCGCATCCGCACCACATTCCAATGCTCTTTATGATGGATGTCATACATGGGATGAAGACTATTTTCCCGATGCCGCTGGCGCTCGGCGCGACCTTTGAGCCGGAGCTTGCCGGGGAATGTGCGGCGGTGGCTGCGAAGGAGGCGGCTGTGTCGGGGCTGCATGTGACCTTTTCTCCGATGTCGGATCTTGTGCGCGACGCGCGCTGGGGACGTGTGATGGAGTCCACCGGGGAGGACCCGTATCTGAATGCGCGGTTTGCGGCGGCGCAGGTGACAGGCTTCCAGGGTGAGGGCGTAAAAGACGGGGAGCCATACGAGCCGTACAAGATCTGTTCCTGTGTGAAGCATTTTGCCGGATACGGCGGCGCAGAGGCAGGACGTGACTACAATAAGGCGGAGATCAGTGAGCATACATTTCGTGAGTATTATCTGAAGGCGTATCAGGCGGGCATCGATGCGGGGGCGGACATGGTGATGACCTCGTTTAATACGGTAAATGGTGTCCCTGCGAGTGTGAATGTTCCGCTGATGCGCGGAATTCTGCGCCAGGAAATGGGTTTTGATGGGGTGCTGATTTCCGATTATGCGGCGATTCAGGAGACCGTTGCGCATGGCTGCAGCGAGAATGATGAGGCAGCAGCGGCAGCGGGGCTTACGGCGGGCGTAGATATTGATATGATGACCGGGTTGTACACCAGGTATCTGAAGAAGCAGATCGAGGACGGGGCGCTGGATGAGAAGCTGCTCGATGAGAGTGTGCTGCGGGTGTTGGATCTGAAGAACCGGCTTGGTCTGTTTGAGAATCCGTACAAGGATGCAGATCCTGAAAAGGAGCGTGAGTTCTGTCTTTGTGAGGAACACCGCGCACTGGCGCGCGAGGCGGCGGTGAAGTCGTTTGTTCTGTTGAAGAATGACGGGATTCTGCCAATTCCCGCCGATACAGCGAAGCAGATCGCATTTATCGGTCCGTACACCGACCGGAAGGAAATTCTGAGCAGCTGGGCGATTACCGGGAATGCGAAGGATTGTGTGACGATCCGGGAGGCGGCGGAGGAAGTATTTTCCAGTGAGCGAACCGTGTACCTGCAGGGCTCCCCGGTGCTGGACGCATGGGAGATTGCTGCAATGAGGCACGGAGCGCGGATGAAGGCGCCGGTTTCTGAGGAAGAGCGCAGGCAGCTGCTGGTGGAAGCAGTCGAAGCGGCGAAGCGGGCAGAACTGGTGATTATGCCGCTTGGGGAACATTATCTGCAGTCGGGCGAGGCGACCAGCCGGGCGATGCTGGATCTGCCCGCTGTGCAGATGGAGCTGTTCGACGCGGTTACAGCGGTGAATCCAAACGTGGTCGTGGTGCTGTTTAACGGGCGTCCGCTGGATCTGCGAAAGATCAGCCGGAAGGCGCGCGCGGTGCTTGAGGTGTGGATGCCGGGAACAGAGGGCGGGCATGCAGTTGTGGATGTTCTGACCGGAAAGAAAGAGCCGTCTGGCAGGCTGCCGATGAGCTTCCCCTATTGCGTAGGACAGGAGCCGATTTATTACAATGCGGATGCAACGGGAAGACCGGATCATCCGGCGTGCACAGACCATTTCAAATCGCGTTATATCGATGCCCCGAATGAGCCGCTGTACCCGTTCGGATATGGTTTGTCCTACACGGAATTTGAGATTTCACCGGTGCAGCTTCTGGCTGACGGTGCGGAGTCTGGTCAGCCGAACACGGACGCTGAGTGTTTGGATGGTGTGCGGTCTGAAAAAGAGATGGCAGTTCTTGAGGCGGGACATACGCTGGAAGCATGTGCGACGGTTACAAATACCGGTTGCTGTATGGGAACGGAGACGGTGCAGCTCTACATCCAGGATGTTTCTGCGAGTGTTGTGCGTCCGGTCCGTGAGCTGAAGGATGTCCGGAAGGTATCGCTGCAGCCGGGCGGGAGCTGCGAGGTGCGCTTTGTCATTCGTGAGCCGATGCTCCGCTTCCTGCGCGCCGACGGGATCACGGCAAGCGAGCCGGGCAGATTCCGTGTCTGGGTCACGAAGGATGCTGCATCCGGTGAACCGGCGGAGTTTGTATTGCGGTAAAAAGGCGGCAAGGAAAAGAAGCTATCCATGTCGATCTGTGTGGGCTTACCGTGGAAAAGAAAGGATATAGATCTATGGAAAAAATGCGGGAGCGGCTGAAATGGGTGAAACATCTGTGTATCCGGGAGGAAAATCTGGACCGGCTGGATCTGAAGCTTTGGGCGGCGATCCTGTTTTTGTGCTGTTTCGGGCTGATTCTGGTGTATTCTGCCTCTGCGGAGAGCTGTGCCATGAGTGAGGACTGCAACTTTGACTCTATGTATCAGATGAAGCGCCAGCTGATTTTCATGCTGCTGGGCTTCATCGGGATTGGCGTATGCCAGCATATTGACTTCAGCATCCTTTACAAGCTGAGGGTGCCTGCTTATGTGCTGGGGACTCTCATGATTTTTATGCTGAAGACGCCGCTCGGACATTCGGTAAATGGAGCCTGCCGCTGGCTCAAAATCGGCCCGCTGACGCTGCAGGTAGCCGAAGTAGTCAAGATTACCCTGATTGTCTCTCTGGCCGGCTGGCTGAATGAGAAATACAACTCGCTTGGACAGACAAAGCTGACCGTGTTTCTCTGGATTGCAGGGGGAATACAGGCAGGGCTTTTGCTGCTGATATCGAATGACCTGAGCAGTTCGATTGTTGTGCTTGGTATTACCTTTGGGATGACCTTTATCTGCACGAAGACAAAAAAGCTCCATCTGTATTGTCTGGCGGCGGCTGTTGTGCTGGTTGCGGTGGTGCTGCTGGTGATCCGGTTTAATATGCCGGATCCGGAGGCACTGGGAGATCATAATTTCCGTCTGGGCAGAATTGTAGCGTGGTTTGATCCGGAGCGCTATGATAAGTACGGATTTCAGACACTCCAAGCGCTCTATGCGATTGGAAGCGGGGGCTTTCTGGGGCGCGGGCTGGGCAATTCAATTCAAAAGCTGACGCTGCCGGAAGCTGAGACGGACATGATTTTTTCGATTTTGTGTGAGGAGCTTGGCGTGGTGGGGGCGGCGCTGCTGCTGCTTTTATTCTGCTATCTGCTCGCGCAGATCTGCGAGGTGGCGCGTGCTTCCGAGACGATGTTCGGCGGTACGCTGGCGACGGGCGTGTTCTGTCATATTGCGCTCCAGTGCGTGATCAATATTGCGGTTAATGTCAAATTCTTTCCGAACACGGGACTGCCGCTTCCGTTTATATCCTCGGGAGGGACTTCCGTTTTCTTTCTGCTGATGGAGATGGCGATGGTTTTTTCCGTGGAACGTCATCATCTGATGCGGGAGGTGCGAAGAATTTATACGGAGCGTGATCAGAGATTCAGGGAACGACGAAGGAAACGTTGAGAAGTATCTGACAAAATTCCGTAGCATGATTTACCAGCTGCGCTTAGATTTTAACCTGCCTATTTAAAAAGTGTTCTGCGTGTTTGTTCTGGTTATTTGTCGAACGGATGACGTGCCTGGATAGCCGCAATGTACACGGAAAGGTCCGGGGGCTCGTTGATGATGCGTAGCCTTCGGACCTTTCCTGTGTACGCTGCGTTCATTCAGTCAAAGACAGAAGCTGCGCAGCAGCGAATAGCTTGCGCAGCAGGCGTGTCTGCGGCTTGTATGATGCCCTGGCTGAACGGTACTGTTTGATTCGGGTTGTCCAAAATCGTGGGTGTCAGACGGTTTCCGGTTCCGGATAATCGGCGCCGAAGGTGTCCACTGTCATAGACTCAATGCGCTGCGGCTTCATGGGGCGGTCGCGGAAATCAGTCGGAGTCTCCGCGATTTTGTTTACGATATCCATGCCCTCAATGATCTTGCCAAAGGCAGCGTATTCCCCGTCGAGATGCGGAGCAGCCTGGTGCATCAGGAAGAACTGGGAGCCGGCAGAGTTCGGATCCATAGCGCGTGCCATAGAGAGGACGCCGGGCTCGTGCTTCAGATTATTGGAAAAGCCGTTGTGAGAAAACTCACCGCGGATCGAGTATCCGGGGCCGCCCATTCCATTTCCGTTCGGACATCCGCCCTGAATCATAAAGCCGCGGATAACGCGGTGGAAAATCAGACCGTTGTAGAAGCCTTTTTTGACAAGACTGATGAAATTGTTGACGGTATTCGGGGCGATTTCCGGGTAAAGCTCTGCTTTCATGACATCGCCGTTTTCCATGGTAATTGTAACAATTGGATTCTGTG
This sequence comes from Lachnospiraceae bacterium UBA7160, assembly GCA_002491565.1. GTDB lineage: Bacteria > Bacillota > Clostridia > Lachnospirales > Lachnospiraceae > Choladousia. The sequence continues at coordinate 19,613 of DKWE01000098.1, forward strand.
CCATGTTCAAAGTTCCTTTCTGTATATAAACGTATCTGCCTGTCCAAGCAGGCGCTGCGTTGTTTATTATAGCGTGTTTTGCAGATGGTGGCAAGATGCAGTTGGCGGATTAGTGATAGCTGCCATAGCTTTTTTATCAGAAGATACTGGAAAAAGCATAAGAGTGTGGTATAATGTGGGCGTCCCGGATGGGACGGCCCATTTTGCGATTTGCGCGGGATAGCCTGAATGCCGGAGGCGAATCGCAGATGTGCCGGAAATGATTATTTAGAAAAACGGAGGATACATGATGCTGGAATTTCGATATGATACACAGCTTCTGATCGACGGAGAAAATCTGGACGAGGACGTGATCAGCGAGTACTTTACGGAGCACTTCAAGGGAGACTGCTTGCTGGCGGTTGGCGATGAGGATCTGATTAAAATTCATTTTCATACGAATGAGCCATGGAAGGTTCTGGAGTACTGCGCATCGCTCGGGGAGATTTATGATATCGTGGTAGAGGACATGGACCGGCAGTCACGCGGACTCAAGGGCTGACAGACCATTGCAGCTGTGGAATTTCAGGTGCCGGCAGACCATTGCGGCTGTTAACTAACGGGTAATTGCAAGAAACAGGATTTGAGGACTAGGATTTATGAATCGGATTTTAATGTTAAGTACAGGGGGAACGCTGGCTTCCTCGCACAGTGACCACGGGCTGGCGCCCGGACTGCACGGGTCGGATATTCTGGATCGGATCTCGGGGCTGACGGATGGCTTTCAGATCGATGAGGAGGAGCTGTTTTTGCTTGACAGCTCCAATATCCAGCCGGAAGAGTGGTCCGAGATTGCGCGGCGTGTCTACGACCGGAGGCGGGATTATGATGGAATCGTGATCATTCATGGCACGGACACGCTGGCGTACACCGCGAGCGCGCTGTCCTTTGCGCTGCAGCAGATCGAGATTCCGGTCGTGCTTACAGGCAGCCAGGTATCCATTGAGAACCCGATCGCGGATGCGACGGAGAATTGCCGTGCGGCGCTGCACATGGCAGCGAGCCATTGCCCCGGCGTGTACGTCGCGTTCAACCGCAAGATCATTCCAGGGACACGCGCGAGTAAGGTGCGCACGCGCAGCTTTGATGCATTTGAGAGCATTGACTGCCCCTATGCGGCGCGGATCAACAGCGGCGGGCTCGTGATCAATCCGGCGGCCGTTCACTGGACGGGAGGTTCGTGCAGGCTCAAGGAGAAGTTCAGCACGGATGTATTTCTGCTGAAAATCTTTCCGGGAATCTCGCCGGACATCTTCGACAGGCTGCGGGAGATGGGTGTGCGCGGCGTATATGTGGAGGGCTTCGGGATCGGCGGCCTGCCCATGTGCAAGAGGAATCTCACGGAGGCGATCCGGCGTGCGGTGGATGGCGGTATGACGGTCGCGGTTGGGAGCCAGTGTCTGTACGAGGGGAGTGATTTTTCTGTCTATGAGGTCGGGCGGCAGGTGCTCTCCTGCGGCGTGATTGAGACTGGAAATATGACGACGGAGGCAGCGATCACGAAACTGATGTGGGCGCTCGGCCAGTCAGATGACGCAGGGGAGGTCCGCCGGCTCATGCAGAAGAACCTGCTCGGAGAGATGGGCAGCACGATGAACTGGAATGAGTAAGCAGCGGGAAAGCCTGTTACTGGCGCAGGCAGTGCTTTTGCAGCACATAGAGAAAACGGAATGGGTAAGTGGAGGATGGCCAGTCAATGGGGAATCTGTGTGTTTCGGTGTGATTGGCTTGTAAGAAACCTGGATAAATAAGTGACGGAGAAAGTTTTGGGAAAGGAAAAACTATGTGGAAGCTTCTCAGATATATGAAAGCATACAAAAAGGAGTCGGTCTGCGCGCCGCTGTTCAAACTGCTCGAGGCATTGTTCGAGCTGTTTGTGCCGCTGGTAATGGCGCAGATCATCGATGTCGGCATTGCTGACGGAGACCGGCCGTATATTGTGCGGATGTGCCTTCTGATGGCGGCGCTTGGTCTGATCGGACTGGTCTGTTCGATCACAGCGCAATATTTTTCCGCGAAGGCGGCGACAGGCTTTGCAGCGCGGCTGCGGCATGAGCTGTTCGCACATATCCAGAGCCTCTCATTTGCAGAGATGGATGTGAACGGCACTTCCACGCTGATCACGCGGATGACGAGCGACATCAATCAGGTGCAGTCGGGGGTGAACCTGTTCCTGCGGTTGTTTATGCGGTCGCCGTTTATTGTTTTTGGCGCGATGGTGATGGCATTTACGATTGATGCGAAGGCGGCAATGGTATTTGTGGTCGTCATCCCGGTACTCTGCGTGATCGTGTTTGGTATTATGCTTGCCAGTATCCCGCTGTACCGGAAGGTGCAGGAGCGGCTGGACCGTGTGACCGGGATGACGCGGGAAAACCTGCAGGGTGTGCGCGTGGTGCGTGCGTTCCGCAGGGAAGACCAGGAGATCGGCACGTTTAATGAGGGAAATGACGCGCTCGTGAAGATCCAGGTGCTGTCAGGACGGATTTCGGCGCTGATGAATCCGCTGACGTATGTGGTGGTGAACGGCGGGCTGCTTGTGCTGCTGTATACGGGTGCAGTGCGTGTGGACGGAGGCATCATCACGCAGGGCGCGGTGGTGGCGCTGGTCAACTATATGTCGCAGATCCTGGTAGAACTGGTGAAGCTGGCGAATCTGATCATCAATGTGACGAAGGCGATTGCCTGCGGCAACCGGATCGGCGCGGTCATGGAGCAGAAGCCGGGTATGGCTTCAGGCAAGGGCGAAGCGGCAACAGACCACAATCAGCGCACAGCAGGCAGGCTGCCCGCCGTTGCGTTCGACCATGTACACTTCCGCTACAAGGGAGCCGGTGCGGATTCCCTCACGGACATCCATTTCCAGGTGATGCCGGGAGAGACGGTTGGCATCATCGGCGGCACGGGTTCCGGCAAATCTTCACTGGTCAGTCTGATTCCGCGTTTCTATGACGTGCGGGAGGGCTGCGTTCGTGTGAACGGCATCGATGTCCGCGATTACAAATTAGAAGAAATCCGCGGCAAGGTCGGCATCGTGATGCAGAAAGCCGTGCTGTTTGCAGGGACGATCCGGAGTAATCTGCTCTGGGGCAACGAGCATGCGACAGAGGAAGAGCTGCGCGAGGCGATTCATGCCGCGCAGGCAGATGAAGTGGTCTTTGGCCGGGACGGCGGACTCGACGCGGTGGTAGAGCAGGAGGGCCGGAATTTCTCCGGCGGCCAAAAGCAGAGGCTGACGATTGCCCGCGCGCTGGTGCGCCATCCGGAAATTCTGATTCTCGACGACAGTGCGTCGGCTCTGGATTTTGCGACAGATGCGCGGCTGCGCAGGGCGATCCGGGAGCTGTCCGGTCAGATGACGGTCTTCATCGTTTCCCAGAGAGCGTCCACGATCCAGTACGCGGACAAGATTCTGGTCCTGGACGACGGGGAAATCGTCGGAATGGGCAGGCATGAGGAACTGCTGGCAGGCTGCGCGGTCTACCAGGAGACGTATTATTCTCAGTTTCCAAAGGAGGATGCGTGATGAAAAAGCAGACAGGCCAAAAAGAAATTATCAAAAAGGTACTGGCGTATATCCGTCCGCAGGGCCTCTGGGTGCTGCTCTCACTCCTGATGGCAGTCATATCCGTTGCGCTGACCTTGTATCTTCCGGTGCTGACCGGGCAGGTCATCGATCACATTTTAGGGCCGGGCGAGGTAGAGTTTGATGAGATTTTCTCCATTATGCGCGTGATGCTTGCGGCGATTCTGGTGACGGCAGCGGCGCAGTGGCTGATGAATCTCTGCAACAACCGCATCGTCTATACGGTGACGCGCAGCATCCGGGAGGAAGCGTTTGCGAAGATTGAGATTCTTCCGCTGAAATATCTGGACACGCATTCCTCGGGCGATATCGTCAGCCGCATCATTGCAGATGTTGACCAGTTTGCGGACGGATTGCTGATGGGATTTACACAGCTGTTTACCGGTGTTGTCACAATCGTCGGCACGCTGTTTTTCATGCTCTCGGTCAATCCGGGTATCACGGTGGTCGTGGTGGTGCTGACTCCGGTATCGCTGCTGGTTGCAAGCTTCATCGCAAAGCGCACTTACTCCATGTTCCGGCTGCAGTCAAAGACGCGCGGCGAGCAGACAGCGCTGATCAATGAAATGATTGAGAACCAGAAGGTGGTGCAGGCGTACGGGCAGGAGCAGAAGGTGCAGGAGCGGTTCGACGAGATCAATGACCGGCTGCAGAAGTATTCTCTGCGCGCGACGTTTTTCTCTTCGATTACGAACCCGTCAACCCGGTTTGTGAATAGCCTGGTTTATACGGGTGTCGGCCTGACAGGGGCGTTTGCGGCGGTGCGCGGCGCTATGACGGTTGGCCAGCTCTCGGCGTTTCTTTCCTACGCGAATCAGTATACGAAGCCGTTTAATGAGATTTCGGGCGTGATCACAGAGCTGCAGAACGCAGTTGCGTGCGCGGGACGGATTTTTGAGCTGATTGACGAGAAACCGCAGATCCCGGATCCCGAGCCGGCCAAAAGCCTTCCGGGTGACATCGGGCAGGTCAGCCTGGAGCATGTCAATTTCTCGTATACACCGGAGAAAAAGCTGATCCAGGACTTCAATCTCAGGGTGAAGAAGGGCCAGATGGTAGCCATCGTCGGACCGACTGGCTGCGGCAAGACAACACTGATCAATCTGCTGATGCGATTCTATGACGTGGACAGTGGTGCGATCCGGATCGAGGGGCGGGATCTCCGATCTCTGAAGCGCGACACCGTGCGCAGCTCGTTTGGAATGGTGCTGCAGGATACGTGGCTGCGCAGCGGAACGATCCGTGACAACATCCGCACGGGTAGACCGGAGGCAACGGATGAGGAGGTTATCCGTGCCGCGAAGGAAGCGCATGCGCACAGCTTTATCCGCCGTCTTCCGGATGGCTACGATACGGTGATTACGGAAAATGGAGGGAATCTTTCGCAGGGGCAGAAGCAGCTGCTCTGCATCGCTCGCGTGATGCTTTGTCTCCCGCCGATGCTGATTCTCGACGAGGCGACGTCCTCGATTGATACCCGCACGGAGATCCGCATCCAGAAAGCATTCCATACTATGATGCAGGGGCGCACGAGTTTCATCGTCGCTCACCGACTCTCTACGATCCGGAATGCGGATGTGATTCTTGTCATGCGTGACGGCAATATTGTCGAGCAGGGCACGCACAGGGAGCTGCTTGCAAAGGATGGCTTCTACGCGGAAATCTACAACAGCCAGTTTGTGAATACGGCAGTGTAGGCAGCAGAAAGAGCTGCGGTTCAGTCGGCCGGCCGCTGCTTAGAGAAGTACGTCTGAACAAAACGGCGGAGTAAGAATGAGGAGAAATTATGACAAAAGATATGACGGCAGGAAGCCCGCTCCGGCTGGTGATCAGCTTTGCGGTGCCAATGTTTCTTGGCATGCTGTTCCAGCAGTTTTACAGCATGGTAGATACCGTGATCGTGGGAAAATTTCTGGGTGTCGGGCCGCTAGCCGGAGTTGGTTCGACCGGCTCCCTCAGCTTCATGGTCATCGGCTTCTGTACCGGTGTCTGCAATGGGTTTGCGATCCCGGTGGCGCAGAAATTTGGCGCGAAACGGGATGCGGAGCTGCGCAAATTTGTGGCAAACAGCGCGTGGCTCTGCGTGATTTTCTCTGTCGTGCTGACGCTTTCGGTTGTGGCGCTGTGCCGCCCGATCCTGCGTCTGATGGACACGCCGGAGGACATTTTTGAATATGCATACGTGTACATCGTGATCATTTTCTGGGGGATTCCGTGCACGTTTCTGTACAACATCCTGGCGGCGATCAGCCGTTCTCTTGGCGACAGCCGCACGCCGGTGGTGTTCCTCGCGCTGTCCTCCGTGATCAATATTGTGCTGGATATCGTCTTTATCGTCTGCTTTCATATGAGTGTGGAGGGTCCGGCGCTTGCCACTGTGATTTCGCAGGGGCTTTCCGGGGTGATTTGTTTCTTTTATATGAAAAAGAAATTTGTAATTCTGAAAATGAACCGCGAGGAGCTCAGGATGCGTGTTTCCTATATGAAAACGCTCTGCTACATGGGGATTCCGATGGGGCTGCAGTACTCGATCACGGCGATTGGCTCGATCATTGTACAGGCGGCGGTGAACGGCTTCGGCTCTCTGACTGTCGCGGGGGTGACGGCGGCACAGCGCATCAATGCCTTCATCAGCTGTCCGGTGGAATCGATCGGCGCTACGATGTCCTCCTACAGCGGGCAGAACATGGGCGCAGGACGGCTTGACCGGGTTGGAAAAGGTCTGCGCGATGCCTCGCTGCTCGGATTTGCGCTCTCTGCGATCCTGTTCGTGGTGGTGTTGCTGACCGGGAAACAGCTGTCCTTGCTGTTTCTGGATACGGCGGACGAGCAGGTGGTCGCATACTCCTATCAGTTCCTCGTGACGACTGCGGCGGGCTACTGTCTGCTGACGCTCGTAAATACCGTCCGATTTACCATCCAGGGTATGGGATTTTCCATCCTGGCGATTACCTCCGGTGTGCTGGAAATGATCGCACGCGGCACGGCGGGGCTTGTGCTTGTCCCACTGATCGGCTATACCGGAATTTGTCTCTCCCATGTGCTGGCATGGATTTTTGCTGACAGCTTTCTGATACCTGCATTCTTTCATTGTAAGAAGAAGGTGCAGAAGCTGTATGCATAGTGCAATGCCGCAACCTTCAGGAATAAGGCATGGCGGGGGAGGATCATTTTGAATGGACAGAAAGTCAAAAAACAGCCGGACTCTGGATATGTATGTCCGGCTGTGTGAGGGCAAAACCCTGAAAAAGAAAGAGGAGGCGGAGCGGTTTGGTGTGGATGAGCGTTCGATCCAGAGAGATCTTGATGACATCCGGGCCTTTCTGCACGACCCTGCTTCTGAGCGAATGACCGATACGAGAGATGTGGTGTATGACCGTTTGCGGGAGGGTTACATTATGACCGGGGAGGGAGGCTCCCTGATGAGTAATGATGAAATCCTTGCAGTCAGTAAGATCTTGCTGGAGAGCCGGGCTTTTACGAAGAAAGAGATCAGCTCAGTTCTTGATAAGCTGATTGCCGGCTGTGTTCCACAACAGAACCGGAAGCTGATTGCGGATTTGATTTCTAATGAAAAGTACCACTACGTAGAGCTTCGGCATAAATCAGATGTAAACATGCTTCTCTGGGAACTGGGAGAAGAGATCCGGGAATGCAGCCTGATAGAGATCACTTATGGAAAACAGGTTTCCGCTAAGCAGGTGGTGAAGAGAGTTGTCCGGCCGGTCGCGCTCATCTTTTCAGAGTATTATTTCTACCTGATTGCTTTTATTATTGAGAAGGGGGAAGACGGAAAATACCAGCAGAAATACAATTATCCGGCGGTTTTCCGCGTGGACCGTATCAGTGGCTGCCGGAAGCTTGGCGAGAAGTTTCGGATTGCGTATGCGAATCGCTTCGAAGAGGGAGAATTCCGGAAACGGGTTCAGTTTATGTTTCCCGGAGAACTGCTGCGGATCCAGATCCGGTATACCGGCAGAAATGTCGAGGCAGTGCTGGACCGGCTCCCGACGGCGCAGGTGCTCCGGGAAGATGAGGATGGCATTGTGATCAAGGCAGAGGTATTCGGCAAGGGAATTCTGATGTGGCTCTTAAGTCAGGGAAGTGCAATTGAAGTACTGCGCCCGCAGTCGGTCAGGAATGAGATGAAAAAAATTCTGCTGGAAATGCTGGAGAGATATAAAGATGAAGCTATTTGATCCGGGGGTGTTGCAAAATAGTTGAAAGCGGTAAGCTATTTTGCAACACCTCTTTTGGCTGTGCGCTTAATCTCGCGCTGCCCGGAGCTGCGCGGAGTTAAGAGTGTTCCGGGGAGTTTTGCTGCCTGTGTGACAGAATGGTTGCAGAAGAGAACACTTCGTAGTAAAATAAAAAGCCGGGAAAAGAGTAATGTGTTTGGAAAGCGAGGAAATAAATGACATGAGGATTGGAATGGGATATGACGTGCACCGTTTGGCGGAAGGGCGGAAATTGATTCTTGGAGGAGTGGAAATCCCGTATGAGAGAGGACTGCTGGGGCATTCGGACGCGGATGTTGTAGTGCATGCGATCATGGATGCACTGCTGGGGGCAGCGGCGCTAGGAGACATCGGCAAGCATTTTCCGGATACTGACCCGGCGTATGAGGGCATTTCCAGTATCGAGCTGCTGCGGCGCGTCGGGAAACTGCTGGAGGAACATTGTTTTGTGATTGAAAATATCGATGCGACGATTATCGCGCAGCGGCCGAAGCTCCTGCCGTATATGCCGGACATGAAGAAAAATGTCGCGCAGGCGCTGGGGCTGCCGGAGGACCGCGTCAATATCAAGGCGACGACAGAAGAAGGGCTTGGCTTTACCGGTACCGGGGAGGGGATTTCGTCTCAGGCGGTGTGTCTGCTTACCCCGCTTATGGATGCCATCGCTGATTCCCGGATGACAGCGCCGGCTGCCTGCGGAGGCTGCGGGACAAAATTTCATTGACAAACCCTGATATTTTGCTTAGACTGAGGATATCTGTGCAGCCCTGCGATACGCTGAGGATTACGCAGTGAAATGCTTCTGAATGAAAGAGGCAATCTAGCTGTTTGGCAACCGAGATCCAGTGCAAGATACTGGCAGCAAATCTGTGAGGGCGTTGAACCGATACAGCATGTTTTAGAAAGGAAGTTCTCATGAAACTATATAATACTGAAACCAAACGAAAAGAAGAGTTTGTCACGATTGAGCCGGGAAAGGTGCGGATGTACGTCTGCGGCCCGACCGTGTACAATTTTATTCATATTGGAAATGCGCGTCCGATGATCGTGTTTGACACGGTGCGCCGCTACCTGGAGTACCGGGGCTATGAGGTCAACTACGTGTCAAATTTCACCGATGTGGACGATAAGATCATTGCGAAGGCTATTGAGGAGGGCGTTACGGCGCAGGAAATCTCGGAGCGCTACATTGCCGAGTGCAAGAAGGATATGGAGGGCATGAATGTAAGGCACGCGACGACACACCCGCTGGCGACAAGGGAAATCGACGGGATGATCGAGATGATCCAGACGTTGATTGACAAAGGCTATGCCTATGATGTGGATGGCACGGTTTATTTCCGCACCCGCAAATTCAAGTCCTATGGCAAGCTTTCGCACAAGAATCTCGATGATCTGCGCGCCGGGAATCGTTCTCTGCTGGTGACGGGGGAGGATCAGAAGGAGGATCCGCTTGATTTCGTGCTCTGGAAGCCGAAAAAGGAGGGCGAGCCGTATTGGACCTCTCCGTGGAGTGACGGACGTCCTGGCTGGCATATCGAGTGCTCGGTGATGGCGAAGAAATATCTCGGCGATGAAATCGATATCCATGCGGGCGGCGAGGACCTGATTTTCCCGCACCATGAAAATGAAATTGCGCAGAGTGAGTGCTGCAACGGGAAGATTTTCTCCCGCTACTGGCTGCACAATGCGTTCCTGAATATCGACAACCGCAAGATGTCAAAGTCTCTCGGAAATTTCTTTACGGTCCGTGAGATTTCGGAGAAATATGATCTGCAGGTGCTGCGCCTGTTCATGCTGAGTGCGCACTACCGCAGTCCGCTCAATTTCAGTGCGGAGCTGATGGAGTCTGCCAAGAGCGCACTGGAGCGGATCCGAAACGCGGTTTCGAATCTGACATTTCTCGGGAAGAATGCTGCGGACGGTGAGCTGTCCGGGCAGGAACAGATCCTGGCGGAGCAGCTTGGAGCGTACCGGGCGAAGTTCGAAGAGGCGATGGATGACGATTTCAATACAGCCGATGCGCTTGCAGCGATTTTTGAGCTGGTAAAGTTCGCAAACAGCAGTGCAAATGCGGACAGCACTAAGGCGTGGCTGGAACTGCTGCGTAAGGAGCTTCTGGAGCTGTGCGAGGTGATGGGAATCATCGCAGAGGAAAAGGAAGAGCTGCTGGATGCGGACATCGAGGCGCTGATTGCGGAGCGGCAGGCCGCGAGGAAAGCGAAGAATTTTGCACGCGCGGACGAGATCCGGAATGAGCTGCTTGAGAAGGGGATCACGCTCCTGGATACGAGAGAAGGAGTCAAATGGAAGCGGGCATAAGATCTTTTGAGGAAAGCCTTGACGGCGCATTCGGACTGTCCGAAAAGGACTGGAGCCAGTATGCGCCGCTCACGCTGGCTTATCTGGGCGATGCGGTGTACGAGCTGGCGGTGCGCGCGATTTTTGTGAAACGGATGGATATTCAGACGCAGAAGCTCCATCGGAAGGTGACGGCGTGTGTATGCGCGCAGGCGCAGGCGGAGATGATCCGTGTGCTGCTGTCCTCGCTGACGGAGGAGGAGCAGGCCATCTATCGCCGCGGGCGGAATGCGAAGCCCTATACGAAGGCGAAGCACGCGACGATGGGCGAATATCTGGAGGCAACCGGCTTCGAGGCCGTGATTGGGTATCTGTATTTGAAAAAAGAAAACGAGCGGATGACCGCGCTGATTCAGCAGGGGCTGGAGGCGCTGAAGCTGCTGGGCTAAAATGGAGAAAACGTATGAGCAGAGAAAACTGGCGCAGCGAGCGAGGCGCAGAAAGGTTTGGACAGGGCAATCGAAAGTCCTATGAAGGAAAACGCGAGGGGCGCACGGAACGAAAGCAGTATGAAGAGAAGCGCGAGGGCCGCGCAGAACATGTACCTGGTATGGAGGGAACGCTGCGTGAGGAGGATGCCCGCATCATTGAGGGCCGCAATGCAGTGCTGGAGGCATTCCGGTCAGGAAAGACGGTTGACCGTCTGCTGATGCTGGATGGCTGTCAGGACGGACCGATGCAGACGATCCGCCGTGAGGCAAAAAAATATGGGACAATGATCGATTTTGTGCGCCGGGAGCGTCTGGATCAGGTGTCTCCGACCGGGACGCATCAGGGCGTGATTGCCTATATTGCAGCTTACGAATATGCAGAGGTGTCTGACATTCTGACGAAGGCGAAGGAAAAGGGCGAACCACCGTTCCTGATCCTGCTGGATGATATCGAAGACCCACACAATCTCGGAGCGATTATCCGTACCGCAAACCTTGCAGGTGCGCACGGCGTGATCATTCCGAAGCGCCGCGCGGTCGGACTGACAGCTACGGTTGCCAGGACTTCGGCAGGCGCATTGAATTATACGCCGGTGGCGCGTGTGACGAACCTGAGTGCAACAATTGAGGAACTGAAGAAGGAAGGCATCTGGTTTGTCTGCGCGGACATGGGCGGGGAGCTGATGTATCACCAGAACCTGACCGGACCAATCGGCCTGGTCATCGGCAGCGAGGGCTCCGGCGTCAGCCGTCTGGTGAAGGAAAAATGTGATTTCACCGCGTCGATTCCGATGTACGGGGATATCGATTCCCTGAATGCGTCGGTGGCAGCAGGAGTGCTCGCCTACGAAATTGTGCGGCAGAGGACCTGCCGGAAGTAAGCGCGGCAGGGAGGGAATAGAGAGCAGCAGTATGCTGCGAAATAGATAATATGAAAAAGAAGAGAAGAGCGGTATGGCTGTCTGACCGCATACCGGAGCGGACCAGGCTGGCAATGAAAAAAATCAGCGCGCATATGACGGCGTCTCAGATCATGGCGCTGGGCTTTGCATGTACCATTTTTCTGGGCGGAATCCTGCTCAGTCTGCCGTTCTGTAACGCGGATGGCCGTTGGCTGGGATTCCTCGACGCATTGTTTACCTCGTGTTCGGCGGTCTGCGTGACCGGACTGGTGACAATTGTACCCGCAACGCAGTTTACACTGATCGGGAAGCTGATTCTGCTGCTGCTGATTCAGGTCGGCGGCCTGGGGATTATCGCGTGCACGATGGGGGCATTTCTGATCTTGAAAAAACAGATCACTATCCGCAGCCGAGTGATGATCCAGGACACGTACGATCTGCATACCATGAGCGGTCTTGTCGTAATGATGCGCTATGTGTTGCAGGGGATGTTTTTGGTGGAAGGGATCGGCGCGCTTGCCTATGCCTTCTGGTTTGTGCCGGAATACGGACTGTTCCGGGGATTATGGTATTCCGTGTTCCACGCGGTATCCGCGTTCTGCAATGCCGGGATCGACATCCTGGGGGAGACAAGTTTCCAGTGCTTTCAGCGAAATCCGTATATGAGCATGGTAACGATTCTCCTGATTATCGTAAGTGGTCTGGGGTTTGTCGTATGGCGGGATCTCGGACTGACGGTAAAACGGGTGTGGAAACGGGAAATGTCCGTGCGGCGCGCGCTGGAAAAAATGCGGCTGCACACAAAGCTGGCACTTGGCATGACGGCTTTCCTGCTTGTGGGCGGGACCGTCGCGATTTTCTGTATGGAGTATACGAATCCGGCGACTCTGGGGGGCCTTTCCTTCGGGGAGAAGTGGCTGGCGTCGCTGTTTCAGTCGGTGACGACGAGGACGGCCGGATTTTTTACGATTCCGCAGAATCAGTTCCGTCCGGAATCGCAGCTGTTGTGCTGTATCCTGATGTTCATCGGAGGCAGTCCGGGCGGTACGGCGGGCGGCGTAAAGACGACGACAATTGCGATTCTGTTTGCGAGCTGCTGGTCGATTTTGAAGGGAACCGAAGATACAGAATGCTTCCGCAGAAAGATTCCGATAGGAAACGTGCGCACAGCATTTTCTGTCACACTGATTTCCTTTGCAGCGGTGCTGTGCGGGACGCTTGCGGTTCTGATCCTGGAGGACGCGAGCCTGATGGACGTATTGTATGAGACTGTTTCTGCCGTAGGAACGGTGGGCCTGACAGCAGGGCTGACTCCGGTGCTCTCAGCGGGCAGCAAGGTGGTCATCATTTTGCTGATGTATATGGGCAGGCTCGGACCGGCGACGCTGGCGCTTTTGTTCGCATCGCAGTACAGCAAGCACGGGAGAGGACGCAAACTGCCGGAAGAGCGGATTATGGTCGGGTGACGGTGAAGAAGTGAACTGGAAGCCAGGGTTAAGAAACAAGTGCTGGAAGAGCAGATCAAAGCCGTGGAACCGTGGATGAGAAAAACGGAAACCCAGGCAGGAACAAGTGCCAATAGAACATTCCTGGCAGGATAGCCGCAGAGGAAGTAACGGTAACGAAAGGATTTTACTATGAAAAAGCAGTATGTAGTCTTTGGCGCGGGACGCTTTGGCAGAAGTGTGGCAGTGACGCTGCAGGAACGGGGCTGCGAGGTGATCGTTGTAGATAAGGACCCGGAGGTTATTCAGGATATCGCAGATGATGTCAGCTATGCGATCTGTGCGAATGTAGAGGATCCGGATATCTTCGAGGACCTTGGCATGAAGAATCTGGACGGAGCGATCGTATCCGTGACAGAAAGTCTGGAGGCAAGTATCGTTACAACGATGATGTGTCATGAGATGGGCATTCCGCGCATTATGGCAAAGGCAAAAAATGAGATGCATGAAAAGCTCCTGCGCAGTGTCGGGGCGACCCGGATCATCTATCCGGAGGCCGAGATGGGCAAGCGCATGGCAAAATATATCGTAGCGGACAATTTTGCCGACTGGATCGAGCTGTCGCCGCAGTACAGTCTGGTGGAGATGGATGTTCCGACCTCGTGGCGCGGGCGCTCGCTGCACCAGCTTCAGATCCGCGAGAAATACCGCCTGAATGTGATCGGCATCAAGAAGGGTGACAGTGTCCAAGTAACCATTGACCCGAAGGAACCGCTCGACGGCAGCGCAATTCTGATCGTCGTAGGAGAGAATAAGGACCTGGAGCAGTTTCAGAACTGAGGGAAAGGCAGATATATGGCAGATAAAAATATAATTTATCATGGTAGTAATACTGTTGTGCAGCGCCCGAGAGTTTTGATTAATGGTCATTATAAGGATTTTGGGTATGGATTTTATTGCACCAATATTAAGAAACAGGCGAAGCGCTGGGCGTTGACAAAGCGGGGGGAATCTATAGTAAATAGATATGCGTGTACAATAAACAACAATTTGAAAATTTGTATATTTAAAGAGATGACAGAAGAATGGCTGGAATTTGTGGTGAATTGCCGTAGGGGAAGAGAACACAAATTTGATATTGTGGAAGGGCCTATGGCAGATGATCAGATTTGGGATTATGTAGAAGATTATGTGGCAGGCAATATTTCTAAGACAGCGTTCTGGGAGCTGGTTAAGTTTAAATATCCGACACATCAAATCGTATTCTGTACGGAAGAAGCATTGGATACTTTGCATTTCGAAGGAAGTGAAAAAATATGATGAATATATATTTTTCCGATGAGAAAATTGAGAAAAATGATGTATATTTTATCTGCTATATGATTGAGCGGGTAGCAAGAAGACTCCGTCAGCGAAATAGCTACGTGGTAAATCAAATCGGCAGGAAGAATCTGGAACATTTGATCAGTGTGGCTAATGTTCTTCATGCAGAGAATCCTGTGGCTGTGGAGGATGATTGGATTGAGGAATATAATCTTAAAGAGGGAACTACAGACCTTGTAGCAGTAGATCCGGAACTGGTTACAAGGATTCCAGGATCTATTCAGATGGGGAAGGTTTATCAGAGATTGATATTTGATACTTTGCAGCCTGGAGAATCAGAAGTGGAAGCCATTATTCGTGTATACAATGATCAGATCTGTGATGTGATTGATAATTATAATTGCAGTGCTTATTATGAGCCGTCCTATGTGATTGCCAGGGCATACCAAAATGGTGGTTTTTAGAGAAATGATGTTAAAGTGTTTCCGCACCGGAAAGTCTAAGGAAACATTTTATGCTCAATAGCTAACATCGGATGATAGCCTCTGATATTTGTAAGGCAGGATACACTTGGTCTTTGTATATCAGGGGCTATCTGCTGTTCTGCTGAACCTTGCCCCTTACTCTCCGCCGGGGCCATCATGGCGCGGCCGGGTGTACTCGGGCAGCGGTTCCTTAATCTCGTCCTTTTTCGGGTAATCGATCTCCGGAATATTGCCGTCGTCATAGGCATTTTCGCCGCGGTCCGGCTGATAGATATTGATATCTGGCATAACTGTACGCTCCTTTCTATAAGCTGCTGCACTGGGAATGATACACTATTTCCTGTGTGGCAGCTCAATTTCGTTCCCGCGGGCAACGGGCCAGGCAGCCATGCCTGCATGGATAATCTGGCTGATACTCCATTGCTTGCGGTCGAGTCTTTGACGGTCCCAATAGCATCCGGGATGCAGTGGATGACAGGTATCCGAGTACCGTCAGGAGTAGTATATCGTGAATGTGTAAAATTATACGAGTTTGCATACAGCCGGAAGCATGGCCGTTCTGATCTGAGAGATAGAAAAAAGCCGCCACTACCGAAACCCTACCATCTGCACGCCCCACTTT
>DKWE01000051.1 GCA_002491565.1 Lachnospiraceae bacterium UBA7160
TTCATAGATTACTTGACACTACCCGATGCTTCCTCAAAAAATCGTCCAGCACCTGATGGTCAATGCAATACTGTACCGCTGAATCCACCGCCAGCGGCAGCTCCTTTCCGGAAGCAAGCTCCCACCGGATCCGGGCGATCAGGACAGAATACTCCCGCAGCTTCCTGCACTGTGCCATAAGGCTCTGGTTGTGCCCGTAATTCACATTCAGACAGGTCGCCACGCATTCCAGCGCCGGAACCTCTCCAGTCTGCTTTAAAAAAATATCTGACAGCCGCATCTCCCTTGACTCTCCAATGTCGTCTGCTCCGATATAGAACACAATATATTTCGGCATTGGAAGTGCAAGCATTCTTCTTCCATAGATATCCAGCTTGTTCTTCGCAACGTATCCCTGATAGAGCCGCGAGAAATAGAACAGTCCGCGAAGCGGCATATTGGGGTTCAGCGTGCTCTGCTCCTCGTAGAGATTGAGATAATCTCCGATCAGGAAGGACACATCATTTTTCATCCCCATATACAGCACGTCCTCGATGGTGTTCACTTCCAGAAGCTCAGGATCTGTATAGGAGGAGCCATTGATTGCATTGTATAGCGTCAGAAGCTCTTCCTTTTCACTGAAAATCATGCGAAACAGACTGTCTTTGTATTTACGGTTCACAGTTCCATTAGCCATCTAAACTTCCTCCTTCATTTTACTACGAAATGTATTGCTTTGCAATCATTCTATCATATTCTTTTTGAATGTCAATACATATTTTATATGATTATTCAAAATATGTATTCATTACTTTCTTATGCATTTATATACTATACTGATCATAAGAGAATTAATGGGTGGGGCACTATCTCATTTATAACCATCAAAACTCTGCCTCATGGTTTTCCACCGTCAAGGCGGCTGAATGATGTGATACAGTACATCATCAAGTAAGGCAGCGGAGGAAAACGATCAGAAATCAGGCAAAGATACTTGATCGGATATGTAGAAAGTGCATCGGCAATCAAGGCGGCAGTACAATAGTCTCGCGGGAACAAAAAGAAGCGCAAAAAAACAGAACCTGAACTTTTCTTTCCAGTTCAGGCTCTGTCTTTCCTGCTATAGCTTATTCATCGTTTCAATTCAACCAACCCGATTGAGAAGTACGTTCTGACATACTTCTCTGGGTATACTGGCTGAGAATCACTACTATTCAGCTGCATTTTGTAATGCTCTGCCTTTTGGCTATTGTCGCGGCCTCCCAGGCTGCAACCAATATCACACTTTGCGTAAACAGTAGCATCTTTGGCGCTGCCACGCCTGTCTTATATTACTCGCCTTACTTCTTCGCCAGCTGCTGCCGCACCATAGCCTTCTTCAGCGCGAGCTCCGCGCGGGAAAGATCGATGCGCGGGTCGTGCGCCTGGAGCCGGCGCTCTGCGCGCTGCTCCGCTTCCCTTGCACGGTTCAGGTCGATTTCGTCCGGCCACTCCGCTACCTCGGCCATCATCGTGATCTTGTCGGGCAGGATCTCGATGAAACCAGTGTGGACTGCTGCTTCCTTATTTTCTCCTTCGAGGTGGATCGTCACAATCCCCGGCTCCAGAATCATCGTCATCGGAATATGCCGCTTATAGATGCCCACCTGGCCCTCCGTGGTATTCAGCTCCAGCATCGAGGCCTTTCCCGACCAGAATACCCGGTCAGGCGTAATTATCTCCAAATCAAAAAACCTGCTGTCGTCTGCCATACGCTCTCACCCCACTTTATCCTTATGCACGGGCAATGACGTCGTCGATGCTTCCCGCATTCAGGAAATGGCTCTCCGGAATGTCGTCATGTCTGCCCTCCAGGATCTCGCGGAAGCCGCGGATCGTCTCAGACAGCGGCACATAACGCCCGTCTGTGCCGGTGAACTGCTCCGCCACGAAGAACGGTTGCGACAGGAAACGCTGGATCTTACGCGCACGGCTGACAATCAGCTTGTCATCCTCAGACAGCTCGTCCATACCGAGGATCGCGATAATATCCTGCAGCTCCTTATATTTCTGAAGAATCTCCTGCACACCGCGCGCCACTGCGTAATGCTCCTCACCGACCACTCTCGGATCCAGGATACGCGATGTAGACTCCAGAGGATCAACGGCCGGATAGATACCGAGCTCTACGATAGAACGGGACAATACGGTCGTTGCATCCAGGTGCGCGAATGTCGTCGCCGGAGCCGGGTCTGTCAGGTCATCCGCCGGTACATAGACTGCCTGTACGGATGTGATCGAACCATTCTTCGTCGACGTGATGCGCTCCTGCAGCGCGCCCATCTCCGTCTGCAGCGTCGGCTGATAACCTACGGCTGACGGCATACGTCCAAGCAGCGCAGACACCTCTGAGCCAGCCTGGGTGAAACGGAAAATATTATCGATGAACAGAAGGACATCCTTTCCTCCCTCATCACGGAAGTTCTCAGCCATCGTCAGGCCCGTCAGGCCAACCCGCATTCTTGCTCCGGGCGGCTCATTCATCTGGCCAAAGACCATGGTCGTCTTATTGATAACGCCGGACTCTGTCATCTCGTGATACAGGTCGTTTCCTTCACGCGTCCGCTCTCCTACACCGGTAAATACAGAATATCCGCCGTGCTCGGTCGCAATATTACGGATCAGCTCCTGAATCAGGACCGTCTTTCCTACTCCGGCTCCTCCGAACAGTCCGATCTTTCCGCCCTTCTGATACGGGCAGAGCAGGTCAACGACCTTGATACCGGTCTCCAGAACCTCCTGGGAAGTGGACTGTTCCTCAAATGATGGTGCGTCACGGTGAATCGGCATCTTCTTCGCGGTCTTCGGCGCCGGTTTGTTGTCAATCGGATCGCCGGTCACGTTGAAGATACGGCCAAGCGTCTCTTCCCCGACCGGAACCGAGATCGGCGCACCGGTTGCCACGGCTTCCATGCCGCGCACCAGACCGTCGGTCGGTCCCATCGCGATACAGCGGACCGTCTCATCACCGAGGTGCTGTGCAACCTCAACGACCAGCGTCTCCCCTGTCCTCCGGGTAATCTGAATCGCCTCATATATCTCAGGGAGTCTTCCCTCCGTGAACTTAATGTCTAATACTGCACCAATAATTTGAGTGATCTTACCTTTGTTCTGCATGAACCCTCACTCTCCTTATTCTACTTCTTTAATACCTGCACTTCAGGCATCGATATTTTCTATAATTTGAAACCCAGGGATTACTGTGCGTTTCTATAGCCTCACTTCAGTTAACACTACGTGAGCGCCACCAACGCCTGATATCCCGCCCACTGTTCACATACTGTTTCGTCGATTCTCTCAGAAACTTGTTTGCTCACACGGGTTGCGTATCAAATTTCCACTCAGAATAGTCTGCAAACAGCCTCTCTGTCTTTCCATTTGACACCCGATTTTTATTGTATCGCATTGGCTCCTGCAATAATCTCCGTCAGCTCCTGTGTGATAGAGCCCTGACGCGCGCGGTTGTACTGCAGCGTCAGATTGTCGATCATCTCCTGGGCGTTGCTCGTCGCGGAATCCATCGCCTGCATACGCGCTCCATTTTCACTCGCGAGCGCCTCTACCAATGCGCCATACAAAATACTTGTCATATATTTCGGAATGATAACTTCCAGCGCCTCGTCCTCCGCCGGCTCATAGTTCATCAGGCTGTTGTCTCTTGCCGCTTCCACGTCCGCTTCATCGATATCAACCGGCAGCAGCTGCAAGAACGTCGGCTCATGAACCACCGTGTTCCGGAAGTAGGTGTATGCCAGGCAGATCTCTCCGATCTCGCCTGCCACATACTTCGCAAGAACCTCGTCGCAAATCTCCTTCGCGTCAGAGAACATCGGATTCTCGATGACCTCGCTGTAGTCAGCTGCGACGGTATAGCCTCTGTGCTGGAAAAATTCTCTTCCTTTATTTCCAACGGTATAGATCAGCAGATCCTCCTTCTTCATATCGGAGCCAGTGATCAGCTTGATCACGTTGTTGTTGTAGCCTCCTGCAAGCCCGCGGTTGGAGGTAATTACGATAACCGCCTTCTTTTGGGATTTCTGCGGCTTCAAATACGGATGATCGAGCGGTCCGGATTTGGCCAGCATGGAGGTCACCGTAGCGTACATCTTGTCGAAATACGGCTTGGAACGCTCTGCACGCGCCTTCGTCTTCTGCAGCTTAACCGTTGACACCAGCTTCATCGCGTTTGTAATCTGCTGAGTGCTCGCGATACTGCCGCGGCGACGTTTTATGTCTCTCATTGAGGCCATAATATCATCCTTTCTCCATCCTTATCTAAAAGCTGCCTTGAACTCCTTCAGTGCTGCCTGAAGCGCCGCATCCGTCTCGTCAGAAATCTGCTTCTCCTTCGCGATGTTCCCCGGAATCTCCGGATACTTCGTGTCAAGGAATTCGAACAGCTCCCGCTCGAAGCGGAGGATCTCCTTCACCGGCACATCCAGCAGATACTTCTTCGTCGCCGCATAGATAATGATGACCTGATACTGCACTGCCATCGGCTGGTACTGCGGCTGCTTCAGAATCTCCTTAATGCGCTCGCCCTGTGCCAGACGCTCCTTCGTATCTGCATCCAGATCACTTCCGAACTGCGAAAATGCCGCAAGCTCGCGGTACTGCGCAAGCTCGACACGGATCGGAGCCGCGATTTTCTTCATCGCCTTGATCTGCGCCGCGCCGCCGACTCGCGAAACGGAAAGTCCCGCATTGACAGCCGGACGGAAGCCGGAATTGAACATTTCTGTCTCCAGATAGATCTGGCCGTCTGTGATGGAAATGACATTGGTCGGAATGTATGCCGATACGTCGCCTGCCTGTGTCTCAATAATCGGAAGCGCTGTCAGCGAACCGCCGCCGAGCTCCTCGGACAGACGTGCCGCACGCTCCAGCAGTCTGGAATGCAGATAGAAGACGTCGCCCGGGTACGCCTCACGTCCTGGCGGACGCTTCAGCAGCAGAGAGAGGGTACGATAAGCCGCCGCGTGCTTGGACAAGTCGTCATAGACCACCAGCACATCCTCTCCGTTTTCCATCCACTCTTCTCCGATTGCACAGCCGGAATACGGCGCGATATACTGCAGCGGAGCCAGCTCACTCGCAGTCGCGGACACGACTGTCGTGTAATCCATTGCCCCGTACTCATCGAGGGTCTTCACAAGGGACGCCACCGTCGACGCCTTCTGGCCGATTGCGACGTAAATACACTTCACGCCCTGGCCCTTCTGATTGATAATCGTATCAATGGCAATCGCCGTCTTACCAGTCTGACGGTCGCCGATAATCAGCTCACGCTGTCCTCTTCCGATCGGTACCATCGAGTCAATCGCCTTGATACCGGTCTGCAGCGGCGTATCAACCGCTTTTCTTGAGATGACGCCGGAAGCAACACGCTCGATCTTGCGGTATTTGTCCGCGTGAATCGGCCCCTTGCCATCGATCGGCTGTCCCAGCGCGTTCACGACACGCCCAAGCAGCCCGTCTCCAACCGGCACCTCTACGACCCGGCCTGTGGTCTTGACAGTATCCCCCTCACCAATGTCGCTGCTGTTGCCGAGAAGTACCGCGCCGACGTTATCCTCCTCCAGATTCAGCACCATGCCGTATACCTCGCCCGGAAATTCCAGCAGTTCTCCCTGCATGGCATTCTCCAGACCGTACACACGCGCGATGCCGTCGGCTACCTGGATAACCGTACCTGTATCTGACACTGCGATATCGGAGGAGTATCTCTGAATCTGCTCCTTGATCACGGAGCTAATTTCCTCTGGTCTTAAATTCATGAGGCCTGTACACCTTCTTTCTCGCTCTCTAATGAGATCTTCATAAGGCTCGCCGTGAGCGCGGAAAGCTTGCTGCTGACCGTACTGTCGACGACACGGTCTCCGATGCGGACCATCAGCCCGCCGATCTTGGAAGCGTCTACCCTATAGTCGATCTCCATCGTCTTATACTGGGTCGTATCCAGAAGCCGTCTCTCGATCTTCTGCTTCTGAGCCCCAGTGAGCGGAACCGCCGATGTCACCACAGCGACTCCGATCTTCTTATATTCCTTCACTCTTGCAATAAAATATGCAAAAATACCGGGTAATTCTTTGTATCTTCCCTTTGCTGCCACAATTCGCAAAAAACCTGTGAGGGCGTCGGATACCCGTCCTTTGAAAACATCCTCCACCACCTGAAGCTTTTTCTCCAGCGGAATCTCCGGATGGATCATAATCTTTTCAAAGTCTTTATTTTCCTCTAAGACAGCCGTCAGCATCTGGATCTCCTCCGCCAGACTGTCTACCCGGTTCTCCTCCACGGCAAGCTCAAACAACGCATCCCCATAGGTCTTGGATACTAGCTTTGCCATGTCTGCTCACCTATCTCTTTCAATGTATCGTCAATCAACGAATCCTGGATCTCGATATCGATTTTCTCGCTGACCACTTTTCCTGCCACCATGGATGCAACCGTGATGATCTCCTTCTTGATCTCATCCTGAGCCCTCTTCATCTCCAGCTCCGCCTGCTTGTTGGCACGTGCAATGATATTCGCCGCCTCCGCCCTCGCGCTTTCGATGATTCTCGCCTCATTATCGAGTGCTTTCTTGCGCGCAGCGCTTAAGATCGCGTCTTCCTCCTTGTGGATGTCACGCAGCCTGCTCTCATATTCTTCCTTCAGCTTTGCCGCGTCCTCCCTGGACTTCTCCGCAGAATCGATATCATCCTTCACCTTATCCTGACGCTTCTTCAGCATATCGCGCGCCGGATTGAACAGCAGGTAGGATAACAGCAAAAACATCACAAACACTGCGATCGCCAGCAGCACCGCGTCATGCAGAAGCTGTGGGTCAAGATTAAACAAACGTGGTTCCAAGATTTCGCCTCCTTCCCGTCTTATTCTCAAATTCAGACCGCCCTGGACTGCTCGTCCTGGACGTCTCATTGCGTTACTGCTCACCTGGTTTTCTCCGGATTGAGAGCAGTGATACGTTCGCAATTCACACAAAATACGCGCTCACACATCTTTGTGCTTATGATTGTGCCGCTTTTCGTGAAAACATTTCATCAAAGCTCTTTTATCAAAGCTTTCCGATCAGCGGGTTTGCGAATAAGAGGATAAATGCGATAGCCAGACCGTAAAGACCGGTCGTCTCGGCAACTGCCTGTCCAAGAAGCATCGTAGAAGTGATGTCACCCTTTGCTCCCGGATTTCTTCCTACTGCCGATGCGCCATGGCCCGCGGCGATACCCTGTCCTACACCAGGTCCGATACCTGCGATCAACGCAAGACCTGCACCAATTGCTGAACAAGCCAAAATCAAACCTCTGTCTGTGATCATAAGATACAACCTCCTATATGTGATAAAATAATAATTTTTAAATCTCCGCACGTCTTCCGACATACAACTAATTTTTCATTCTCCGCACACTCTCTGGCATGCAAATAGTTTTCAAATTCTCCGCACGCCCTCGGACATACGAATAATTTTTCACCCTCTACATACCCTCTGGCGTGCAACTGAGCTTCCAACAGCTCTTATGATTCTGCCTCCGGCAGCTTGTCAGACACGTAAACCATCGTCAGCATACAGAATACGTACGTCTGGATCGCGCCCGAGAACACATCGAAGTAGATGTGCAGGACTCCCGGCCAGCCATAGGCAAACTTCGCAAGAAGCGTATAGATCAGCGACATCATGACAGTGCCGGACAATACGTTTCCGAACAGACGCAGCGACAGTGAAAACGGTACTGCAATTTCACCGATCAGGTTGATCGGGAAAAGAATCGGCAGCGGCTTGAACAGTCCGGTAAATGCACCAAACTTGTTGTATTTGATATTATTGTACTGAATAATAGCAAATGTAATCAGGCCGAGCGGCAGTGTCACACCGTAATCTGCTGTGGGCGGCCGCAGTCCGAAAAGTCCCGATATATTGCTGATCAGAATAAAGATAAAGATACTTCCGATGTAATTCCGGAACTTTTTTGCATAGGGCCCCATGCTGTTCACTACCATCTTGTCGAGCATTTCGACAATCAGCTCTACGACATTCTGAAATCCCTTCGGATACTTCTCGGCATGGCTGATGGTGATGCGCGCTGCCACTGCAAAAATTAAAATAATCATCATCACAATGACAATCGCCACATGCGTCGTCGTAATCCAGAATGTCTGCCCGAACAGCTCATAGCTGAACACGCCGTGGACGAAAAAATCCACTTCTCTTTCAGAAGATGCCAGCAAATTCGCAGCCTCCACGTTTCCTCCTCCTTTCCTTCGTGTGTTGTAATGACTTTATGATGAAATCTGACTTACAGATTTTATCGCTATCCTAATGATAAAGCGATCTCCTGACCAGCAGGTATACTGCCCTGTCAGCAAAGACACTGGCTTTCCATCAATCTCATTGCCTGCAGCCGCAGGCCTATAAGCTTACCCGACAGGCTTCTCTTCCCTCTCCGCAGCGGATTCTTCCTCATTTCCTGCGGCATCCGTACCAGAAGATCCTCTCTTCTTTCCGGAAACAGTTTTCTCTGCAGCCTGCTCCCCGGTATCCGTATCCGAAGTATCTATCCTGCTTTCAGCCGCAGCTTCCTGCCCGCTGATCTCCTCCGCACTCCCGTCCGCAGCCTCCTGCGGCGCGACAAGTCCGGCTCTGACCAGCAGCCTGTGCGTGAGCGGCTGCAGAAATGCCCCGAACTTCAGGCACAACACTCCGACAAAGGTAGCCATCACATATCCCAGCCTGAAATAGGTCACGACCCCCGCTACTGCAAGTATCGCCACGGTCCGGATCATATATGCTTTCCTCATATATTTTTCTGCGTCCTTCGGATACATATCCAGTGCACGGTCAATCGACCAGTACATGTGCACCGACAGCCCGACTGCCGTCGCGATCCCGATCCAGAATCCGAGTGCGAACTGCGGTAGAAATCCTGCCACAAGCAGTACGATCAGCTGTACCACCGCACCGGAAAACAGGATCCCGATGATCAGTTCCAGGAGTGTCTCATTGATTTTCCTGCTCATCCGGCTTCCCTCTCTTTTTCTGCGGCAGTCCTACCTGCTGCGCCAGTATCCAGGTGTTCCGCGCACCCGCCAGGATGCCCAGTACCACCAGCACTGCCGTCGTAGACCAGCCAAAAGTCTCATCCATCCAGATCCCGACGCACACGCACAGCACCAGCGGCGCAAGCATGCTGATGCCGAGCTGCGTTACCATGGAAAGAGAACGCACGATTTCGTTATTTTTTTTGATAACAAACGCCTCCCTCTGCTCCTGCTGTCTCACTCAGCAATCCTCCAGAGTGCACGATCCGCCGAGCGACCTCTGGAAGCCTCTGGAAATGGTTCAGGTACACTTTTCCATTTTAATGTGTTTTGGGCATTCTGTCCAGTGTTATTTCCTTAACAAAAGCATCTCTTTGTCAGCTGCCAATTACAATTGTGATCCCCTGGTAATTGCTTGCGAAACTGCGCTTCCGGATCGTTACGGCATACTTTTCCAGGCAGTGACTGGCTAAACTGTATCCAGTTTTCTACTGCAGGTCAGTCCCCGCGGTCCTCCTCCGGCCGCATCTCACGCAGTACCTCCATGATCAACAGCAGCGAAACCGGCCCAAGCAGGACTCCCGCAGGCCCGTACAGGTACAGTCCCACGTACACAACCACAATCATTGCAAACGGATAGATCCCCAGTTTTGCCCCGATCAGCCTCGGCTCAAGAAATTCCCTTGTTACATACGTTGCAAGAAACAAAACCACATGACCCGCCGCCAGCCCGTAGCTGCCGCGAAAGATCAGATAGACCGCCATCGGGATCAGTAAGGTCCCGGTCCCGATGAACGGCAGTGCATCTGTCAGTCCAATGATAATGCCCAGAAGCAGAAAATATTGGTTTCCAAGCAGCCATAGCCCTGCCGTACACATCGCAGTCACAACAAGAATAATCAGTCCCTGTGCCTTCAGGTACATTCCGCCCTGCTTCCACATCCGCTGTGTGATATGCTGAAAATGCTGGTACAGGCTGTACTTCTGCAGCTTCTCTCTCATCTCATCGTAATCCTTCATCAACAGAATAACCGCCACGAACAGCATCAGCAAGAACAGTCCTACGTCCATGAGCTTCTTCAGATATTTGACAGAATAATTCACGACCCCCGGCACGATGTAGACGCGAATCTGGTCTGTCGCATGGCTGATACTCGAATAGACAAAATCCCGCACCGCGTCGACCCGGATGCCAAAGCTCTGCTCCGCAAACCGACAGCACCCGTCGATGATACTGCAGCAGCAGTCATAGTAATAGTCAAAATTCAACGCAATCCTGCGGATCTGCCCCATGAGCAGGCAGTACAGATAATAAAATAGCAGCGTGCACAGCGCCAGCAGAGCCACGAGCAGCACTGATACAATGATCTCCTTCTTCCACGGCAGCTTTTTCCGGATCGCCTCCGTGACCGGATTCAGAAGATGCACCAGCACGTATGCAAGCAAAAAGGGAATCACATACGGCAGCAGATACTTCATCACAAAATATACTGCCAGCGTGACTCCCACCACTTTCAAAATCTGTTTTCCTTCCTCCATACGCACACCCCTCTTTCCCGGCCCGCCCATCGGCTTTGTGGCTGTAACACTTTCTGGGCGTAGTATGCGTTTCTATCTTAAATCTTATTCCTGCGCTGAGCAGTTCCTCCCCGTTACCCACACACCTGAAAAGGTTAAACGATACTAATTTTCCGTTTCATTCGCAAATCATGGCTGCGGCGCAACTATTGCAAATATTTTCTTCTGTGGTTTCACCTCAAAATGCAGTTTCCTGCCCGTGACCGGATGGGCAAAATCAAGCGACACCGCGCAAAGTGCCAGTTCTTCCCGATGCGCCTGCATATTCCGGCGGAAGTCCTGTCCGAATGTCCGCATACCCCGGTAAGAATCCTGGCCGGATGTCTGCGTATTCCGGTAAGCATCCTGACCGGATGTCTGCGTATTCCGGTAGAAATCCTGCCCGGGTATCTGCGTATTCCGGTAAAAATCCTGCCCGAACGTCTTCACGTCCCCGGTCAAAGCCTGCCTCTCTAAAACTGCAGAGGATTGCCAGAGCTGCTCACACTCCGCAGCATACTTTCCATCGCCCCAGAGCGGCAGTCCTGCGTGTGCCATCTGCACACGGATCTGGTGATGCCTGCCGGTATCCAAATGCACCTCCACCAGCAAAAGCCGCATGAGCGGTTCCATCGCAATACCGCCAGACTTTTCTGATACATCACTGGTGATTCGCTTCGGCACTGCCCGCACCTCTTGCCCTGTTCCATCAGCCGCTGCACGCTCATACGCAGCTCTATTGGCCTGCCCTGAAACAGCCTCTGCCTCTGTTTTCAGCATAGTCTGCTCCGATACAGTTCCATCCGTCTTTTTCGATACAGTATCTGCAGCCCGCTCATACATAGTTCCAGTCGTCTTCATCCGGCACGTTTCAGCATCTGTCATCAGATCCTGGCCCAGCCTGCATCCTGTCAGTTCTTCCCTGACTTTCTCTAGTTCCTTCCAGCCCAGTATCCGGTATCTCAGCCGTGCCTCCTTCGCTCCGCTCTCTCCCCTGCACACAACTCTTGAGGTATTCGTCCGCCCGTCCTTTACCAGATAATCCGTCAGTTTATGGCTTTCCTTATCTTCCACAAATCCGTGCCTTTTTGCGCAGCACACTGCATGGTACACCTTCTGCACACTGCCCTCAGCGATCTGCCGCGTAAGTCCCGCTGCCGCTCGCTTCGTCTTCGCAAAGACCATCACGCCCTCCACCGGCTGATCCAACCGATGCACGACATACACACTGCTTCCTTTTTGCCCTTGCTCCGCCAGATAATTATTCAGAACGCTGACCATATCCCGCTGCGATATCTTCGCACTCTGCACCGGAAGCCCTTCCGGCTTGTAGCAGACCAGAAGCTCTTTGTCTTCATACAGGATCCTGATCCCGTACAGTGCCCGCTCTTTGCCCAGTTCCCTGCTCCCACATTTCACCTTTTCTTCGTTCCGATTTCTGCTCTTCTGGCGCACCTTTTCCTTGCTCAGGCTCCTGCTCTCAGGCCGCATCTTTTCTTCGCTCAGTTTCCGGTTCCCGCACGACCCGCAATTCCCCTTACGTTCTCCCACGCCTTTCACACTCTCTGCCCTGATTCTGCTTCACTGCCTGTACCCCTGTGACTCAGTACTTCTCGCTCCGCTCCACATCCAGCACAAACAGCACCACGCCGCCGCTGCGTACAGATACCGGGATCGACGCCCCTGCCATCGGCGTTGCGCTGCCGACCATCGTCGCGGGCTGGTAGTGCGTCTCCATCCGCTCCCCATACTGTTCAAGAATCTTCAGCGCCTGATCCAGATGCGCGTGATTCAGTCCAATCATCAGCGTCACACTGCGCTTCTTCAGGAAACCGCCGTTTGAATTCAGCACCGTCGCATAGAATCCATGCTCATTCAGATTCGCAATCGCCTCATAATAATCGTCTCCCTGAAGCACCGCAATAATCATCTTGTCACAATCCAGCTTTTTCATATCCAGCTCTCCTTTTCTTTTAAAACTAACATGCCTGCTTCGCA
>DKWE01000065.1:0-15125 GCA_002491565.1 Lachnospiraceae bacterium UBA7160
TCGTTGCTCGCGGGAATAAAACCAGTCCTGCCAGGAACTGTGCCGATACAACATCCTTCAGCGGTAACTGCCCGTCCTCCCCACAGATACGAGTTTTAAAACCACTATCCTCTATACGATTGCCACAAAGTTGTACCAGTGTCGCTTCGCCTCCAGAGAAAAGTATGCCATAAAATCAGCTCTGTGGATGTAACCAAATTGTAACGCATCCATCCGTCTGTAATTTCCAATCCTTACCTGTTCCATGGGCAGTTCCTGCCAAACAAACTGTTTTCCATCTGATGTTTCAGAATTTCCATGACAAACTGCCCAAACTGCCAGAAGAGGGCGCCGCAAATTAGCAGAACACTACAAGTTATGGTACATGTCCACTCGGCCAAGTACCTGCGCTTGTGCCCTAACTGCATTTTGCGACACCCTCTGTGTCCAGCTGCTGTTCTATTCTGTTTTCTACTCCCGCACTTTCCCCGGTGTACTGCATCATTTCTACTCAATCAAAATCTCTTTGTCCAACTTTTCATCCGTCTGTGCTGAAGCCAAAATACACTAGTTCAGCTCCGTCCCTGACTTCTTTCCGTCCAGAAATGCTTTCGCATTGTCGAGTGTCACACGGCTGATCGCGTGAAGCGCCTCTTCCGTCAGGAACGCCTGGTGAGAGGTCACAATCACGTTCGGGAATGACAGCAGACGCGCGGTCGTCGAATGCATCAGAATATCGTCCTCGCGATTCTCATAGACATTCTGTGTCTCTTCCTCATACACATCTAGGCCAACTCCCAGGAAGATGTGCTCCCGGATACCCGCAATCAGATCCTCCGTCTTGACAAGACCGCCGCGTGAAGTATTGACCAGGACCACGCCCTGCTTCATCTTTGCAATCGTGTCGCTGCAGATCAGATGGTGAGTCTCCTCCGTCAGCGGACAGTGCAGGGAAATCAGGTCACTCCTGCCAAGCAGCTCATCCAGCGTTACATATTCCACAAAATCTAATCCCGGATTCGGATACTGGTCGTAGCCTATGACCTTCATGCCAAAGCCATGGCAGATCCGCGCCATCGCCGCGCCGATTTTTCCGGTTCCGATAATACCCGCCGTCTTTTCATAAAAATTCGCACCCGTCAACCCCTGCAGACTGAAATTGTTCTCGCGCACCCGAATATATGCCTTATGAATTTTCCGGTTCACTGCCAGGGCCAGCGCCATCGCATGCTCCGCGACTGCCTCCGGCGAATATCCAGGCACACGCATCACCTGAATGCCGCATCTTGTAGCTGCCTCCAGGTCTACGTTGTTAAATCCTGCGCAGCGCATCAGAATCAGCTTCACGCCTCTGTCCTTCAGCGCCTCAATCGTCTTTGTCCCCACATCGGAGCTGACAAACGCGCAGATAGCCTCACTGTCCTTCACATAAGATGCCGTCTTTGGAGACAGCTCCGTCTCCCAGTATTCCAGCTCCAGATCCGGGTATTCTTCCTTGATCTGATCGAAAGAATCCTTGTCGTAACTCTTTGTTGCAAAAAATGTAATTCGCATCGTGATTACTCCTTTCTTTTCTGCCTGCTTGCCTGAAGCAGGGGATATATTAGTTTCCCTCATAGTTTCAATCCTATACAGTCCGCAGAATTCTCGTGCGTCTTACGCGAAAACACTTTGCGCAGCAATATAGCATTAACCGTAACCGTCCATGTTACTGTTCATGCATCCACTGTCCCGCGAGGCGTTTTCGTGCGAATGCACGAAAATCCCGAGGGTAGCAGCGCCAAAATGCGTGTTTCACGCATTTTGTGTGCATCGCGAAGCGTGTTATTGTTCGCGGCCAGGATGGCCGTGAACAGTAACACGTCCATCTGCTTCTTATGACTTTCTTGAAAATATATCTTGCATCCTGTCAGAAAATGTGCTATGATACAAAACGTGCAAGCCGCTGTGGCGGAATTGGCAGACGCACTTGACTCAAAATCAAGCGGGTAATACCGTGCCGGTTCGAGTCCGGCCAGCGGCACTGGAAAGCTTCTCTTATCAGACAGAAAGAGGAGCTTTTTCTGTTGTGGACGGGATTTTTACGTGTTGCCCTCAGGATTTTCATGTATAAATGCATGAAAACGCCTCGCTGGATCGTGGCTGCTGAATCGTTACGTTTTGTCTTCTATGACAGGGACGCGCTTGTTCTTTTTCCAT
Source organism: Lachnospiraceae bacterium UBA7160 (assembly GCA_002491565.1). Lineage (GTDB taxonomy): Bacteria > Bacillota > Clostridia > Lachnospirales > Lachnospiraceae > Choladousia. The sequence continues at coordinate 2,179 of DKWE01000065.1, forward strand.
CACGTCAACCGGAAGAGCATCAGACAGTTACGAATACCTTGGGCCGATTCCTGATCGGTCGTTTCACTGGGTACTATAAGCTGTCTGACACCATTCTCTTGCACACCGTCACTTTAAAATATCTGTACTATATATATGGAAACCTCAGATGACAGGAAAGGAGTTCTCCCGTTTCTCACAGCAAAGACTGCGAAGCAGCACTCCTCAATATTTCATATTTTTCAATACATCACAGAAATCAAACGTTGCAAAATAATCCTCCGGAGTCTCCGCGCGGCGGATCAGCTGGAAGCTGCCGTCCTCCTTCAGCAGAATTTCTGATGACTTCAGCTTTCCGTTATAATTATAGCCCATCGAGAAACCATGTGCACCGGTATCATGGATCACAAGCAGATCCCCCATATCAATTCTCGGGAGTTCCCGGTCAATCGCAAATTTGTCATTGTTCTCGCACAGGGATCCAGTCACATCATACAGGTGATCACAGGGTTCCTCTTCCTTGCCCATCACTGTGATGTGATGGTAAGCCCCATACATCGCCGGACGCATCAGGTTCACCGCACAGGCGTCGACACCGATGTATTCCTTATGCGTATGTTTCTCATTGATCGCACGCGTCACCAGACAGCCATAAGGTCCCAGCATATAACGGCCAAGCTCTGTGTACAGTGCAACATCCCCCATACCTGCCGGGACAAGTACTTCCTCATAGACTTTCCGCACACCCTCTCCAATCACATGGATGTCATTCTTTTCCTGCTCCGGGCGGTATGGGATGCCAATGCCGCCGGACAAATTGATAAAGGAAATCTTCGCGCCGGTCTTCTGGTGCAGCCGTACCGCCAGCTCAAAGAGTACCTTGGCCAGCATCGGATAATACTCGTTTGACACCGTGTTGCTCGCTAAAAACGCATGAATGCCGAATTCCTCTACCCCTTTGTCCATCATCACACGAAAGGCTTCCTCAATTTGCCCGTCTGTCATTCCGTACTTTGCATCGCCGGGATTGTCCATGATGCTGTTGCTGATCTTGAACAGTCCGCCCGGATTGTACCGGCAGGACATCGTCTTCGGCAGCGCGCCAAGCACATGCTCCACTTTCTCGATATGTGTGATATCATCGAGATTGATAATGCCGCCGACCTCGGCCGCCTTTTTGAACTCCTCCTCCGGCGTATCATTGGAGGAAAACATCACGTCGTGTCCAGTGATCCCGACTGCCTCTGAGAGCATCAGCTCTGTCATGGAGGAGCAGTCACAGCCGCAGCCATACTCATGCAATATCTGGATCAGGAACGGGTTCGGCGTCGCTTTTACCGCAAAATATTCCTTAAACCCAGGATTCCACGAAAATGCGTCATACAGTTCTTTTACATTTTCCCGGATCCCCTTCTCATCATAAAGATAAAACGGAGTCGGATAGCTCCGGGCAATTTCTTCCAGCTTTTCCTTTGTCACGAATGTTTTTTTCATCTGTCTCTCCTCTTTCCACTCATCCTGCTGTATCTGGCCGATGGATAAAGACCGTGCACATCCGCACGGCATCTTTTCCGTCACAGACAGTAAGTATCCTGTGACAGAATCAGAAATGCCCCCAGACAGACGCACGCCTTCGTCTGCTGAGGGCATACACCATTGTATACCAGATTCACCGTTACTATAATGCATTCTCTGTCTGCTTGTCAACTAAAATTTACATTACAAATTATGGTTGACACCTCATTACAGCCAGCTGCAACCCGTAGCCGCGTATCTGGACCGGAGCGCTTAAACTGTAACCGTCGCTACTCCCCATAAAACCCTTTCACCCGGTGCTTCGTATCAACCAGATGGTTGTACTGCAAAATCTGATACCCGATCAGCGCTTCCGGAATCTCTCCATTCTCCCAGCTGTGGAAGCTTCCGTCCGCATCCCGATACACCATCGAGTTGACAATTGGAAAGGACTCCATCAATCCAGCCAGGAACGTCTGATATCCAGTCTTCGGAATACCCGCATGTTCCAGCAGCAGTCCGCCAAGATAATTGACGCTGATCCCTTCATAATACGCAGGCTCCAGATCATAATTGCTCCAGATCACGAACGGAACACGATATCCCTGCTCAATAGCGGCAGGATCCTCACTATCCCCGACGCCGCACAGCCGTTTCACATAATTCGTAATATAGTCAGACGGCTGATGGTCTCCAAACATCAAAAGCACCACCGGTTCCTCCTGCTGCCTGAAGTATTCGACCAGCTCCTCCAGCGCGCGGTCCGTCTGGTTCATCAGCGTCAGATATTTTTCTACCGACAGAGCCTGCGTGGACTTTTTTTCCACTCCTGGAAGCTTTATGTAACTGTCAAAATCCGGTGTCTCCTTGCTGTAGCCGCCGTGATTCTGCATCGTCACTTCGAACACAAACTTCCGCTCTCCCGCTTCTTTGTTCTCGAACAGCTCCGCAATTTTCTCAAATGCAGACTGGTCACTGATATAGCCGCGCATCGTCTTCGGATTTGAAAAAGAAGTCCTGTCCAGAAATTCATCAAATCCAAACGCTTCATAAACCTCATCGCGGTCCCAGCCGGAACGGTTGTAAGGATGAATCGCTGTCGTGCTGTAGCCGAGTGACTTCAGATACGATGCAAGCGATGGCGTCTCCTCATGAATATACTGCTGGTATGGCACGCTTCCGGCGGGAAGAAAGCCCATCGTATCTCCGGTCAGCAGCTCAAATTCTGTATTCGCGGTATTGCCCCCCTTGACCGAGACATACACCTCACCGCCGATGGCCTCCTTCTGCAGCTTCTTGAAACAGGGAAGCACTTCCTCGCTCGTCTCGAACTCTCCCCAGACCGACAAATCCGAGAACGCCTCATTCATAATGATAACAATATTGGGATAGTCCCTGCCGTTATCCGCTGCAGCCACGGAAGCAGTATCTGCCTCTGCTTCCGCCTGTGCAGCCAATTCCTCTGCTTTCGCGACGGAATAATCGTCCGGCTCCTCAATATCCAGGAAACGCAGATTTCCGAGAAATCCGCCGATGATACCGTTGTTCCGGTACAGAACGTTCATCGTGAACAATGTCGTATCCATCCCGAAGTAGCTCTGCACACTGCTCTTCTGAATATTTCCCACATACAGCGCCATCAGCGCCACAGCTACCGCAGCCGTCACTGCCCGCACCGCAGGACGGCGGAAACGCACCGTCGATTTGGATGCAAGCAGGATCATCCAGATAAATGCAAAAATGCTGTATGTGACTTTCCAGGTCAGCTCAAAGGAATAATTATCCGCGACTGACGCTGCAGTCCGCAGAGACAGCAGATCCCAGGGCACAATGGGCGTCCCCCGGAAGCAGACAACGAAATAATTTGCCAGCCCAAAGATCATCGGCACCAGAGTTGCGGTCAGAACACCCATTCGGACACTCCCGAATAAGAAGGTGCAAAGCGCATACAACAAGTAAAAAAATACAAGATTCAGGACCAGAATCATCCAGTTCCACACAATGATCGGATGTAACGGATCTCCAATAACGTAGGAATAATTTTCCATTGCCCAGAACGAACAAAACGGAATCACCACACACAGCAGTGCCGTGCCGATTTTTCCAATGTGCACATCCAAAAGTACAAAAAAGCCTGCCGCAATGCCAAGCGCCAAGCATAAAAAGACAGCAGCCCCCCCACTGCCACTGCACGACACCGTAAACATAGTCACGGCAAACAGCGCCGCAGTCACCGCCAGGGCGGCTGCAGCGCGCTGTTTCTCCCAAACAAACAACTTCTTTTTTTCTTTCATCTTATCCATGTCTTCTTTCTAGAATTTCCGGTGCTGATGCGTAAACAGATGATCCTGACAGTATTCATAATTTCCGTCACACTTGGAGCAAAAACGAAACTCCAGATCATCGCCGTCCAGCTCTGTCCTCCCACAGATCGCGCACTTATGCTTTGTGACACTCTTCGGCTGCGCCTGGCGGACCTTTTTATGAAACTCCTGCCGTCTGTGTATCTGATGCGGCGAGAAACGGTCCAGTCTGCCGGAAATCAGATAAAATACGATAAAATTGAACAGGGAGGCGATAATTGCCACACGGCTCGCCCAGTTTCCCCGAATCAGAGCTTCCAGAATCAGAGCACCATAGAGCAGCCCCATCCATTTCATCTTGACCGGAATCAGGAACATCAGCAGCACCTGCATGTCCGGGTACGTCAGTGCGAACGCAAGGAACATGGACATATTGATATAGTAGGTACTGAAATAGAACCCGATCCCATAGCCCGGCGAAATCACGTACAGCAAAAACGCGCCAAGTACCGTAAACAGCATTCCGGAGAAAATATAAACATTAAACCGGAATGAACCCCAGGTCTGCTCCAGTGTCCTTCCGAGAGAGAAATAGAAAAACAGCATAATGATGGTAAACAAGCCCAGATCGGAGGGCGGGATCAGCACCCAACTCACCAGTCTCCAGACCTGTCCGCGCAGAATCCAGTACGGTTCCAGCGTCAGATACATGATGGCCTGCGGCCGGACCAGCATCAGAAGATATCCAGCTACATACAGCGAAATTATAATCATCGGTAGATTCCGAATCGCATATCTGCCATATTTTCGCTCCATTTTGTCTAAGAAACGCATTCGTAAACCTCTTTCCCGGATGCGGCAGCCCTCCGCACAGCTCCCGCATCACTTCTTTTTTCCTCGATTATAATTTTTTCGCGCTGGTTTGTCAATCTGCAAGCTTCCCAAATCAGCGCACTTTAGAAATCTTTAAGAAAGCGGAAACGGCTGCAGCTTTGGGATGCGGATTGCGTCTCCGATCTGAAGATTGTAAATATCTACATAAGGATTCGCATAGATGAGTGCTGAGACCCGAACTCCGTATTTTTTCGCAATCTTATAGAGAGTGTCGCCGGCCTCAATCGTATGTGCAAAGCCAAAACATGCCGGACAGATGCTGTTTGTACTCATATTTCCCGCTCCTGCATGGAATTATCTCTTCCATATGATATGCAGCACCAGAGAAAATGAAACCAGAAGGCCTCCGTAGCTGCCTATCTGTGCACATACATCCTTGACATCTCTGACTCACCATCTCCCAGCACCATACAGAGGAATTCCCAGCCATACCGCTCATAAAACGAGGTATGATCGGTCAGAAGATACAGCGTATCAATCCCCTGCTGCTTCATATCCTCACAGACCGCCGCAAGCAGCCGCCCGGCGATCCCCTGGCAGCGATATGCTTCCTCCACATAGACCGCACAGACATTCGGCGTCAGATCCTTCCTGTCATGGAAATCATTCTCTATGACACCCAGGCCGCCCACTAGTTTCTCTCCGCGCGTGGCTGCATACCACTGCGGGACCGCTGCCTTCCGGGACAGACATTCCTCCATGCTCTCCTCATAGGCTGCAAGCGGAATTCCCCACTTGCTGTGGAACCATGCCGCCATTTCCTCCTTGCGCTCCGGTTCATCGATGAGCCGGATGATACGGACCTGGCTCTCACACCACGCTTTCTTTGTCATACTGCTTACATGACCAACCCTTGCTTCTTTCATCAATGGCACATCAACCGCATCCGTCCTCCACTGATACTGGAAACCCAGCTTTTCCTGAACGCGCTTTGAGCTGCTGTTTCCTTCATAGTACCCGCACCAGATTTTCATCATTCCAATATCCTCAAAGCCATGGCGGATCAGTTCTGCCGCCGCTTCCGGCAGGATGCCCCTGCCCCAGAACGGTTTGCCAAGCCAATACCCAAGCTCGCACTCATCGTCACGGTCTGTCATGTCCGTATGGCCCTTTAACATGAATTCGATACAGCCAATCGCCACACCATCTGTTTTCAGACAGATCGCATAGCACTCCGGGCCGCAAAGCACATTTTTTATCACGTTTCGGCTTTCTTCGATACTCTTATGAGCGGGCCATCCCGCAATCGGACCCACTGCAGGATCCTTTGCATATTGATACAGATTCTCCGCATCCGATTCCTGCCATGGCCGCAGAATCAGTCTTTCTGTTTCTAACTGCATGTTGATGCACTCCCTTCTCCTCCTGGCTTCATTGTTATAAACTGTCAAAGGACTCTCCGTATTGTGGACAAATTGGAGAATTTCCATCATGGTTTTCGTATCGCCCGCTTTTGTTGCTGCAAGCATCCGCCCGGATTGTTGCGTAAGCTGATATACCGTTCCAAGAGATACTTCTTTCTGTGCCATCTCTGCAAATTTATCCATCAGCTCCTTGTTTGGAATGGAAACACAACCATTTTCGTAATTCAAGAAGCCATAGACAACCATAGCTGAGAAAATTAAAACACACCCCTTCCCTGCACTATCGCCGCCAAATGTGTGTATCGGCCGCCATTCTGAAGCTTTTATTGAATCTTACCAAAAGCCACCCGGATAGTCAAGACGTCCGTCGCAGCAAATGTCAACCAGGGTGAAAAGTAACCAGAAAAACCTAACTCCTCAAATATTGCACAATTGCCGCTTGTCAGAACCGAAGTTCTTATATTATACTAGCATAAGCATTTTTATACAGCATTCTGCGTGAATCATTTATGGTATATCATTTCGGATATAACAGGAATCCTGGAATTTGTCGACAGACAGATGGGTTTTTCAATTTCAAACTATGTCATAAGGTGGTTTTTGCGCAGTGTTTCATATCAAACATTAAATAGAAGGGAGTATTTCATGGCAGGCTCTAACTTTGGAACAATCTTTAAAATAACGACATGGGGGGAATCTCATGGAAAGGGAATTGGCGTCGTGATCGACGGATGTCCTGCAGGGCTTCCTCTGACGGAAGCAGACATCCAGCCATATCTTGACCGGCGCAGGCCCGGCCAGAACCGGTATACGACGAAGCGCATGGAAGCGGATGCAGTAGAAATTCTCTCCGGCACCTTTGAAAATCGGACCACAGGGACTCCGATTTCCCTGCTGGTGCGCAATACCGATCAGCGCTCCCGCGATTATTCCACGATCGCAGAGCTGTACCGGCCCGGCCACGCCGACTATCCCTATGCACAGAAATACGGGGTCCGCGATTACCGGGGCGGAGGACGCTCTTCCGGGCGCGAAACGATCGGCCGCGTCGCGGCAGGCGCCGTCGCCGCAAAACTGCTGGCACAGCTCGGCATCACCTTTACGACCTATGTCAGCGCCATCGGTCCGGTCCGCATCGACCGGAATCAGTGCGATTTTTCAAGAATCACAGAAAGCAGCCTGCTGATGCCGGACGCGGAGGCGGAACAGCGGGCGCTCGCATGGCTCGAACAGTGCCTGCGCGACCAGAATTCCAGCGGCGGAGTCGTTGAGTGCATCATCCGCCATGTCCCTGCCGGGCTCGGCGAGCCGGTCTTTGAAAAGCTTGACGCGAATCTGGCACGGGCGATCATGTCAGTCGGCGCCGTCAAGGCGGTGGAGATCGGCGACGGGACAGACGCCGCTTCCAGGCGCGGCTCCGAGAACAATGACTACTATCATACAGACGCAGATGGCATCCCACACAAGCAGACCAACCACAGCGGCGGCATCCTGGGCGGCATCAGCGACGGAACGGACATCGTTGTGCGCGCTTCCTTCAAGCCGACACCCTCCATCGGCCAGCCGCAGCCGATGCTCACCCGCGACGGCTCTGTCACAACAGAAGCCATCCATGGCCGGCACGACCCCATCGTCGTCACCCGCGCCGCCGTTGTCGTAGAGGCCATGGCCGCCCTCACCCTCGCCGACCACCTGCTCCTCAACATGACAGCAAGGATGGACAATCTGAAGCTCCTATATGCGAAAGAGTGAATAGGACTATGCAGCTGAGGAAACAAGTTATCAATCACTGTCCCGCGAAGTACTGAACGTTCGAGAGGCGCTCGGTTAGCGCCGACCAACGCGGAGAAGAAAAGTGTACTAAGGTCCCAGAAAGCCGGAGCGGCTGTAAAAATCCTGCGTTCCAGCAGGATTTTTAGCGGAGGTCTTCTGGGACCTTAGTACTTGTAGACGAACGATAAGAGCTTGCAGCCCTCCGGGCGTACTTCCCGGCCGGGTCGCCAATTTGTATCTTTTGCCGTCTGTGTAACACATATATTACACATTACATCTTACAACGCTATTTTGTTCCACTTACAGAGCATAACATACAGGCTTCTTCACTCTTCCTGCCCCTCTGTCGCATACCACCGGATCTCATTCGCCTCCAGATGCAGCGCAAACGAGCTTCCATCCCCGCGGTATACGACCGTATCCTGCGGCTCATACGTATTATTCACCACGCAGTATTTTCCGTTCTTCACGTACGCATGCACTTCCACATTCACATTCTCAGAGAACCAGCACTTCAGCTCCTCTTCCCCGTGCACACTCCACAGAATACTCCGGTACAGGATCCGGCTGTTCTCAAAGCTGTACGGAAGTCCGCTGATGTATACCGCCCGGCCTTCGCCAAACGCACGCACTGCCATCTGGACCTCTTTATCCCGCTGCACCAGAATCTCTGTGCCTTCATACGCATAGATATTCTTCTTTCCCTCGCCGAAGTCAACTGGCTGCGTCGCCTCCGCCAGGATAAAGTGCTCCGGGTGCTCCTCCCAATTATACTTATCGTAATTCAGAGTAAATCCGGTCTCCTTCTCCACGCCAAACAGGTCCGCCAGCTGCAGATAATGCCCCTGGTACTGATGTCCGGACGGTTCCCCGACCCCGATCAGCCCACCGCCGCGATAGACAAATTCACGGATCCTGGCAGAAATCTCTGCATTTTCCCAGACCGCACCCCCGGTATGAGCCGTGTCGCCATCGCCGACATTGATCAGCACGTCGATGTCCTTCAAAGCCTCCCGGTCCGCCAGCAGATCGTCAAAGGACAGGAACTGTACGTCAAACGGTGCGCCGCTTAAGGCTTCGATCACACCGGCATAGCTGTAATTCTGTTTCTGATACAGCGCATGATGCACCATATGACAGCCCCAGCTGCGCAGTCTGCCCCAGGAATTCAGCACGGCCACGCGCTTCACACAGTACGGCGTCGTCCCCTTCGCATTCTCATACAGCTCGCGGAATTCATTGCAGACGCTCTCTACATAGTCCACAAATTCCGGAAATTCCAGTGCAAGCTTCAGATAGCCGCCGTAACCGATGCGGTCCACCGGCTTTCGCAGGATCGCGCGCCTTGCCGTCACCCAGTTCTCCTTCGCCTCGCGCACCGGGTCGCCGCCTTCATGGAAGGTATCCGGGAAGAAGTACGGCAAAAAACGTCCCTCCGTATACTTCACGCCAGGAATATCCGAGATCAGCCGAAGGGTACTTCCATTCCCCACGCTTCCCACGACCGCGTCCAGACCGATCGTCGCAAACTCCGGCATAAACGGCTCTGTCCCGATCCAGTGATCCCCGAGGAACATCATCGCTTCCTTGCCGCATTCATGTGTGATGTCGACCAGTTCCTTTGCAAGCTTCGCTACCTCCCGGCGTTGGAACGCCTGAAAATCCTTGTACTCCCTGCTCGGGACCCGGTACTGATTGTTGTAATAGCCCTGATCAATGATATACTCCGGCCGGAAGCGGTATCCCGCCTCCCGCTCAAACTGCTCCAGAATGTACGGGCTGACCGATGCGGAATACCCGTACCAGTCCACATATTTCTCCCGCTTCAGCTCATCAAATACCAGTGTGAACTGGTGGAAAAAGGTGGTATATCGGATCACATTGACATACGGATGCTCCTCGCAGAACCTTCGCAGCCGCTTTTTCGAGTATTCCTGTGTCTTCGGCTGCCGGACATCGAATGTGATCTGATGCTCAAAATTCTTCCAGTCATTCGTGACCGCATTGTACATGTGCACAGGGTCCCAGATCAAATACGCCAAAAAGCTGACCGTGTATTCGTGAAACAGCTTTGGCTTCCGGACCACCACACAGCCGTCCGCCTCGTCGTAGGTCCAGTCTTCGGGTGATACCACCTCGCCGGTGGAGCGGTCAATGACCTCCCACCACCGTTTGATGTCATCCCTGGTATTGACCTGCATCAGCTCCTTGGAAATCCCCTTCATGAGCGGAATGCGCAGCTCTTCCCCCACGGCGGTACAGAATCCAGTCATGATGTAGCACTGCTGCACCTCGTCCGGATTCGCCTTTGCCCATGCGTTGTCCTTGCGTGTCGTATAATAGGTAGCGTAAATCTTAGCGCCAACCTTCGTCAATTCCTCCGGGAACTCCGTCCCATCACAGTCGCGGATCGCATCCGCTCCCCAGCGTTTTAAGATTTCAATCGTCTCGGGCACGATATCCAGATTCGTCGGGATCGTCACCCGCCCTGTCGTCGTTGTCCTATTCTCTGTGCTCATATCTTTCACCTTTTATTTTTCTTAGGAGTCTCAAATGGCTTGTTATAAAGCGCCAGCGCCACCAGCAGAAGGATCAGTCCCAGCAGCATCCAGCCAAGTCCGGCAAGTTTTCCCGTCATGCTCCAGCCTCCGATCACCATGACAAGACCTGCCGCAAAGAGAACCGTCATCAAAATCAGCCGCAGCCTGACATGTTCTTTCCAAAATTCCATACGCTTCACCTATCCTTTCAATCCGCCCATCGTCATTCCCTGCGTCAGCTGATTCTGCACACAGATATACAAAATGAGCGTAGGCAGCATGACCAGTACCAGTCCGGCATACATGATCCCATACTGCGCAGCCGACTGCTGCGCCTGCATCAGATTCAGAAGTCCTACCGGCAGCGTCTTCGGCCCTTTCGCAGAGCTCATCAGCGTCATAGAAATGATGTATTCATTCCAGAACGACAGGAAATTAAACAAAATTACCGTGATGATGGACGGCTTTGCCATCGGGAAGATAATCTTCCACATCGTAGTCCGGTACCCCGCTCCGTCTATGTAGGCCGCCTCCTCGTAGTCATGAGCCAGCGTCTGAAAATACCCGGACAGCAGATAAATCGTAAACGGGAGCGCCGTCGCCGCATACACGACCGCGACCACGATCAGATTATTCAGCAGGAATCCGTCGCCGAACACCTTCTTGAGCCACACATCCCCGTCCCGCAGCATCAGGAAAATCGGAACGACAATGTAGTTTACATTGATAAACAGTCCGGCCATGAAGCAGAGGTTCAGAAATTTCCGCCCCTTAAACTGAAACCGCGACAGACAGTAGGAAGCAGGAAGCGCAATCAATAGCAGCAGGATCAGTGACAATGCTGTAACCAGCACCGAATTGAGCATATAGCTTCCCATGTTTGCCGCATTCCACGCATCTACAAAGTTCTGCCAGTAGAAGCCATTGGGAAGCGTCCAGGGATTCCCGTAAAACTCGCTGTTTTCCTTGATGGAAGCCATAAACACCCAGCCTACCGGCACCAGAATCAATACAGCCAGAAGTCCCAGCAGCACATAGATCAGTGCCCGGTACAGCCGATTTCCTGCCCCGCCCTGTTTTTTGGTACTCATTCTCCCACCTCCTTAAAATTCCAGCGGCTCGCGCTCTGTCACCTTATTCACCAGCGCGGACAGCGCAAAGGAGAACAGGAAAATCACAACGCCAATCGACATGCTGTAGCCGTACAACCCCGCGTCCTTCTGGCTGTACATATAGCTTAATGTCACCTCCGACGCATGATTCGGCCCGCCGGAAGTCATCGCCTTCACGAACAGAAATGCCATATTGATCGTCGAAATAATGAAGAACGTCAACGTGGTACGGATATTGGTCCACACCAGCGGAATCGTAATCTGGAAAAACTGGGCAATCCTGCCTGCCCCGTCGAGGCTTGCGCTCTCATACAGGCTTTCCGGCACGCTGGAAATGGATGCCATATACATGACCATATAGTAGCCGATCGCCTGCCATACCATCGCAATGACCAGGCTGACCATGACCAGCTTTTCCCCTTTCCAGAGGATCGGGTCTGTCATATCGCGAAACATACCGATGATGCTGTTCAGCATTCCGTTTTCCGGCTTGTACACTGCAGAAAAAATACCGGAAATTACGACTACAGAGAGAATATTCGGGATGTAAAATACGACGCGGAAAAAATTCTGCCCCTTGATCTTCTCTCTCGTCAGAATCGACGCAAAAACCAGAGCAAAACCAAATGTGATAATCGTCACAGCCACAATCAGAAGAATCGTATTCTGCATCGAGCGGATGAAATACGTATCCGCGAGCAGCGTGCGGAAATTCTTCAGCCCAACAAACGTCTCCGCCGGCGTATAGGCGCCCTTTTCAAACAGCGACATCCGAAAGACATTCAGCGTAGGCACAATCATAAAGATCACAAACAAAATGACGGCCGGAGCTACACTGAAAAACAGAAAGGCGCTGCGTCCTCTTGATTTATTCATGATTTTCTTTCCTTTCTAACAGAACGGCGGGTTATTACAAAAGACTTTGCAACAACCCGCCGTTTCTTTCTTTGGCTGTCTTATTTCAGGTTTGCTCTCATCTGATCGCTTGCGGAAATAACGCCTGCAATCCAGTCTTCCTCAGTCATATCACCGGAAACAAGAGAGTTCACCGGATCAAAGAATACCGGACGAATCTCTACACCCGGAATCGCCTCAAATGCTGCGAAGTTGCCCATAGCAGCCTTTGCGCCGTTATCGTAAATCGAGTAGAACATCACATTATCGCCTTCGAGCTTCTCTGCGATGCCGAGCACCGGCTGAATCGCACCGGACTCCGCAAAGATCTCGCATGCCTTATCGCTGTACAGGTACGCTACAAAGAGCTTTGCTGCGTCAACATGCTCTGCGCCTGCCGGAATCCATGCCTGCTCAAACCAGGTATAGCTGTAGCCGTCGCCGCCCTCTGCCACTGCCGGGAGTGCGGTCATGCCCCACTCAAAGCCGTCTGCGCGCGGAGCCTCTGCCATCTCGCCAACGATCCAGGTGCCGTTCGGCATGAAGATCGCCTTGTTGTCCAGCACCAGCTGC
>DKWE01000065.1:15402-16755 GCA_002491565.1 Lachnospiraceae bacterium UBA7160
CTTGTTGTCCAGCACCAGCTGCTGATTCTGCGTGAAATCCTGGTCATTTGCCTGTGCCGGCGTGATCGGATTCGTATAGGATGCAAGCTTTGTCACGATATCGAAGCAGGTCTTTGCCTCCTCGGTCTCCCAGATGCCCTCTGCGTAATGGGTCGCATTCTCGAAGAACTCCGAGCCGCCTGCCGAGTACATCAGCGCATAGAAGAATGCGTCAAAGTAGCCGGTGGTCGGATACGTGAACAGGTAAATGCCCTCTTCCATCGCCTTATCGCCAAGTGCCCACATCTCATCCCAGGTCGTCGGCACTTTCCAGCCCTTTTCTGCCAGAAGACCCTTATTGTAGAAGAGTCCGCACGGAGAATAGAACATCGGCGCCAGATACGTCTTGCCGTCGTTGTACGGGTTCGTCAGAGACGTCTCGGTGAAACCGCCCGCAATCTTATCGGAGACAACTGCCTCTTCGCCCGGCACGGTCATCGACAGAACGTCAGTGATATCCGTGATCAGGTTCCCCTTGATAAACTGCTCGGTCAGCGCCGCTTCCCGTCCGGTCGCCAGATGAATGACATCCGGATACTCCCCGCCCTGCATGGACGGACCGATGACGTCCTCCAGATTCTTGTCCGTGATCAGGTCTACCTGGATACCGGTCAGCGCGGTGAACTCCTCGCATACCTTCGTCCACATTTCTGAGCCATACGCTGTCTCAATAGCTGCCACGCTGATCGTCGTTCCTGCGTAATCTGCATAGGCATCCTCTGCAAATGCAGCCGTACTGCACATCCCTGCGAGCATCGAAACCGCAAGTGCCGCACTCATCATTCTTTTTCCGTTCATTCCATTTCCTCCTTATTATGTAATCGTTCCTGCATCGTGACCATGTTGCTTTGATGATTTCAGTATACCAGAATGTGCTGTGAAAGCAATCCCGTTGTTGCTCTGTTTTTTATATATCTTGCTGTATTTATTATTTTTGCACGACTCTTATTTCTATTTCTTTTACTATTTTGTAGAGTTTCCCATTTCCATCTCTTTCCGGTTTCTCCATGATTCTCCATATCCATGAAAAAATTGAGGAAATAAAACTCTGTTTTTCTTGTTTTTTCACTGTGTTTTTGCTAAAATAGCAGTATCTTGCTCTATATTTTCCTTTATAGCAAAATATATACATTCAGATGGGAATTACACGATATGCACGATACATGAGATTATACAAAACTCCGCAGCATAATTTTCGAATGAAAGCGCGTTTGAAAAATGCCCTCTGCCAGATTTCTACCAAATGAAAGCGGCGTAACGGGCTACATCAACGGAATTTGGCAGAAATCTCACGCAAAGTGGGGCGTGCAGATG
>DKWE01000065.1:17068-19274 GCA_002491565.1 Lachnospiraceae bacterium UBA7160
GGGCGTGCAGATGGCAGGAATGATGTTTCAAACACGCTCTGATAGGGATCAAAAAACAGAAAGGAGCGAATGCGATGAGTACCAGCAGATACGATTTTGTCTTTCACGAAAACGCCAAGCTGCGCAGCGTGGCAAAGCTGCTCTATGTAAGCTCCGCGAAATACGGCGGAGACTGGCACAGCACCCCGCACACGCACAACTGTGCCGAGCTTTTCTATGTAACCGGCGGTGTCGGCCAGTTCTGGATTGAAAATGAAGTTTACCCGGTCCGCACCCATGACCTGGTCATCGTAAACCCACGGGTTGAACACACCGAGCTCAGCCTGAATACCTCGCCGCTCGAATACATCGTCCTTGGCATCGAGGGGCTGGCGCTGTCCATCGCTGACGATTTCAGCCATCAGTTCTGCATCGTCAATTTTGAGAACCGGAAAGAGGTCCTTCTATTTTATCTGCAGAATATGCTGCGCGAAATTGCGGCAAAGACTCCGGGCTATGAGCTGGTCTGCCAGAACCTGATGGAGATTCTTGTGATAAACCTGACACGGCAGACCAATTATTCGGCCACACTCGTGCCGGTCAACAGCAAATCCGGCCGCCTGAGCGTATCGGTGCGCCACTATATTGATATGCATTATAAAGAAAATCTGAATTTGGATCTGCTGGCGCAGAATACCCACGTCAGCAAATATTATCTGGTCCATGCGTTTACGGAGGAGTATCATATCTCACCGATCAACTACATGATTGCCTGCCGCATCGAGGACGCCAAAAAGCTGCTGGAGACCACTGATTATTCTCAGGCCGTCATCAGCCGGATGCTTGGCTTCTCCTCTCCGAGCTACTTCTCACAGGTCTTCCGGAAGCTGGAAAAGAAGAGTCCCACGGAATACCGGAAGGAATTCCAGCGGGACTCTGCGAACGTATAATATTCACCCGGACGTACTTCTCTGGATAACGGCTGGCCAAACGATAATGACTCCATTGATTTCTCTAACTCTGTCAGCCCATCACTCGCCGACCTTGGAAATCAGAATGCAGTTCGGGGTATCTACCTTGATCGGGCGGCCTTTCATGACGATCAGCCCCTTTTCATAATCGATGGTAAAGAACCGGATCTCATTGGACTCATGGTTGAGGACAACCAGGGTCCGCTCCTCCGGGAAGACATCGATGTCCTTCGGATACTCCCCGCTGATGGGAAGAATGCACAGGCAGGTCAGCATCCCGGTCTCCGGGTCCACCCGGTAAACCGCAGCCGTATTCTCTCCTGCCGTCGACGCGTAGAGATACTTTCCGCTCGGAGACAGCTTCATACCGCAGCACGCGCTTCCGATCGTCTCCGGATCGCGCAGGGTCGATATCTCCTGAATCTTCTCAAATTCCGGGGACTTGCCGGAGCCATCATAGCGGTAGACGACGATCTCATTCGTCAGCTCACAGTTGATATAGGCAAACCGCCCATCCTTGCTGAAGGTCAGCAGCCGCGGGCCGGAGTCGAGCTTGCACCGCAGGATGTCATAGAGGCGCAGCCGCCCGTTTTTCTCATCGATTTTGTAGATCTTTACCTGGTCAATCCCATTGTCCACCGCACACAGATACTTGTCATCCGGGGTAGGGATGACACAGCTGACATGCGGACGGAAATTCCGCTCTGCTACGCTGCCGAGTCCTTTATGGAAAATCCCGTCCATAATCGAACCAAGCCGGCCGTCGCGGTGCGTGTGGACCACGGTAACTTTTCCGTCATGATATCCTCCGACAAACAGAAACTTCCCGCTCTTATCTGTGGAGAGGTAGCATCCGCGCATCCCGTCAATCCCGACCTTATTGATCGGATCCAGCCCGCCGTCCGGACGGATCGCCAGTACCTCCACACCCTCATCTGCAATGGAATACAGATACTTCCCACTGTAGGATTTCGCCATATGGGAGGCGTTATTGACAGGGATCACCTCTCGTTCCGTCATGATTCCTTCTTCTATATTAATATCATAAACGTGAACGCCAATACTGGACCCGTGCGTATAAGTCCCGACGTATGCGACATATTTTTCCTGCGAAGCCATGTCATTCCTCCTGTTCTCTCCGAAATGTTCCGCCTGTATACAGGCACTCCGATCATTCCTGTTCACGCTGTTTCACGCATTCTGTGTGCATCGCAAAGCGTGTTGTGTTATTCCCGCGAGCAACGAGCCAAGTAGCC
>DKWE01000045.1:0-4724 GCA_002491565.1 Lachnospiraceae bacterium UBA7160
ATGGTATGTGCGGGATCTTCTGAAATAGCGATGGCTCAGTGGGCTTCTGCATTTGCAGAGTCGGCTCTCCATATTTCTAAGACAGCAGGTGATCTTGCGGGCCCGTGCGGATTTGCAATTTTTATGGGAATCAGCCGCACCCTGTACGGAAAGTATGGAGAAAAAGTGGATTTGACAGTGTTTATGGTGGCATCAGGAGTCCTTTGTCTGTGCTGCTATTTACTGGCAGGACTGGCAAATATACCGTTTCTGGGGCTTGTCGGGTGTGCCGTATGTGGTTTTTCAGTTGGCATCATGTGGCCTGGTTCCATCAGTATATCTTCAAAGATACTTCCGAGTGGGGGGACTGCAATGTTTGCACTTCTGGCATTGGCAGGCGATTTAGGCGGAGCGCTTGGTCCGGCGATTGTTGGGAATGTATCGCAGAGAGCAGGTGAAAATCTTCAGGCAGGTGTGCTCGCAGGCATTGGATTCCCGATTATGCTGGTGATTTGTGTGTTGATCATACGAAAAGAATATAAATCTTGTTAAAAGGGAGAGGGTGTTGCCACGAACTGGAGAGGTCGGAATTAATTTTGAGTTATAAAGGAGAAAGACTTTAGAATGAGCGTATATTTTTATGGCTGTATTACTATGGATGGATATCTTGCTGACCGGGTCCACAATTTAGACTGGCTCTATCAGACTGGAACGACAGAAGAAACAGACTATGAAAAATTTTATCAAACTATGGATATAACCATTATGGGAAAAAGAACGTTTCAGGAAATAAAAAAAGCAGGAAACATTGCAACGTTTTATCCCACTACCCAGAATTATGTTTTTACGCATTCCAGTAACCTTCCTGAAAATGGGTTCACAGCGATCAATGCTGATGTTGTGGAATTTGTTAGGCAGATAAATAAAGATAAGAATATCTGGATTATCGGTGGGAACACAATATTAGCACCTTTGCTGGACCATAACATGGTTGATTCTATCATAATACAAATCGCCCCTGTATTATTGGGAGCTGGAATTTCGTTATTTACACAGAAAGAGGCATTAAAACGTTTCAAATTGAAAGACGTAAAAAGGTATGGACAGTTTGCGGAATTAGTTTATGAAAAGGCATAAGGATTCTTTCCGGTGCGGGAAACGCTTTAATCAGCGTTTCCCTGGAAACCGGACAACTGGAAACACAGTTTTATAATGCCTCAGGGTTCCCGCAGCTTCACTGCGGAGGCGGCCCGCCTGCGGCGTTCCTCGTCCATCGCGGCGTAGTGCTTCCGTGTAGTATTGACATCCTTGTGCCCAAGAACATCTGCCACGAGGTAGATGTCGCCGGTTTCCTGGTAGAGGGCGGTGCCGTAAGTACTCCGCAGCTTATGCGGCGTGATTTTCTTGGTGGTAGTCACCTCGCGCGCATATTTCTTTACCATATTTTCAACCGCCTGCACGCCGATCCGCCTGCGCTGTGTGGAGTAGAAGAGTGCGTTTTCATGTCCGGCCACTGGGGTGATCCCTGCCCGCACCTCCAGATAATCGGTGAGCGCACGCTCGACCTCCTCTCCAAAGTATACCATCATCTCTGATCCGCCTTTGCGGACCACACGGATCCCGCCATTTTTGAAATCGATGTCTGTCACGTCCAGCCCGACGCATTCTGAGACACGAATGCCGGTGCCAAGCAGGAGCGTGACGATTGCGAGATCCCGCAGCCGTGTCTTCTCGTAATATACTTTTTTCTGCCCGGTCAGCTGATCTCCGGCATGCTCGATATAGTCCAGCAGCTCCGCTGTCTCATCCACGTCCAGCCGGATGATTTCCTTCTCGTGCAGCTTTGGCATGTCTACAAGAAGCGTCGGATTCGTCTTGATCCGTTCCCGCTTATAGTAGTATGCATAAAAGCTGCGCAGCGCCGACATCTTCCGCTTCAGGCCGCGTTCTCCGTTCGTCTGCAGCTTCTGATCCTCTGCAGAGTCATAGAGCTTCAGATACTCCTGATACTCTTCGATGTCGACCGCCTGAACGCGGTCCAGCACATCGACTGTGATGTCCTGCATGGTCTTGTCCTTAAAATATGGATTTTCCGTCAGGAGAAAATGAAAGAAAATCCGGATATCATATGCATAAGAGATGCGCGTGCGCGCGGAGGTCGTCGGCTCGATCGCGCGAAAGTAATCCTGGGCAAACGGCGGAAGCGTCTTAAGCACTTCCCGCAGCTTCCGCACATTTTCTATTGTTACCTGATCGTGGTAGGTCATAGTCTTTTCCATCATGGGAGATATCACCTCTGTTAAATAATTTGCCAATTTTTTCCCCTTTTTCACGATTGTGAGTGAAACCTCAGCATAGGTCCTACTTGGTAGACGAATCTATTTTACCATATTTCAGGAAAATACTAAACATTTTTTTTTTTCACAAAGGTCGGAAGCATCTCAGGTTATGTTACCCGCCCTGTGCTGAGAAATCATGCTGTGGAATTTTGTCAGATATCCTGTAATCGTGTGCTGGGCGAAGCGTTTAAGTGTTACAGTAACGAAATAACCACATTCGCATAGGATAAAAGAAAAAGCTGGCTGTAAAAAACGACTATGCGCATAAATATTATTTTCAGGGCAAACCTTAAAGAGATAGAAGAGAAGAGGAGGGAGCGCAGAAGATGAAATGGCTGGTTTTACTGATTCCCTTTGCCGGCACGTCGCTTGGCGCATCGACCGTATTTTTTATGAGGCAGAAGCTCTCCGAGCATCTGGAAAAAGCACTGTCCGGGTTTGCAGCCGGGGTGATGATTGCAGCCTCCGTCTGGTCGCTTTTGATCCCGGCGATCGATATGACAAAGGAACAGGGTACGGCAGAGGTCTGGTCCTGGATTCCTGCAGTTGTCGGATTTTTACTTGGAATTGGCTTTTTGCTTCTCCTTGACATGGTCATCCCACATTTGCATCCGGACAGCAAGAAACCGGAAGGGCTTCCTTCAAAGCTCCCAAAAAATACGATGATGTTGTTCGCCGTGACGCTTCACAATATTCCGGAGGGGATGGCGGTCGGCGTGGCCTATGCGGGAGCAGCGGCTGCACACGTAGGTCTTTCACTGGCAGGCGCTGCGGCTTTGTCACTTGGCATCGCAATCCAGAATATCCCAGAGGGCGCCATCATATCCCTTCCACTTCGCAGCGCTGGCAAAAGCAGAGGAAAATCCTTTTTGTATGGCGTACTGTCCGGAGTCGTTGAGCCGGTCGGCGGATTTTTGACCATTTTATTTGTCAGCCACATGATGACGGTTCTGCCGTATCTGCTCGCATTTGCCGCAGGCGCAATGATGTATGTTGTCGTTGACGAACTGATCCCGGAAGCGCAGACTGGCGAACACAGCAACATTGGGACGATTGGGTCTGCCTTTGGATTTGCGCTTATGATGCTGCTGGATGTTGCGCTCGGATGAAGGAAGTATGGTGTAAAAATATGATTTCATTTGTGAAGTAAATTACACGGACATGAAATCAAGAATGAAAAATCAATTTTGAAGAAACCATGATCATGAAAGAAGTTTATTCATTTGGAACGCTGAATCAAATATGTTCACGCGCGTAGGTTTACATAACATAATTATGTAAACCTACGCACATAAACATATAAAATCATCCAGGTTTCCGTAGAATTTGAACAGAGTCTTTGTTTTCCTTCTGATCTATTTGAAAAACATGTGTTTGTCGTATAGATCATTAGCTGTCTTCTGACCTCACTCAGATAAATCAACCAAAGTCTCAAAATAACATACAAAAATTTCATATAATGTGACGGATAGTTTATTTGGAAATCTGACACATTTATAGTCCGAAACAAAATAGCTTGTTTTGTCGTACATTCGATCACATGCCTGGTTTCATCATATAAATGTGTCAGAGTCCGCTTGCCTCAAAAACTTATTGTTTCATACCTTACGAAATTATTTTGCTCTGAGATAACTTTCTATCCTATTGGTTCAGCTCCACACGCACATACCTCCGGTAGAAAATTCCTTCCTCCAGGTTCACACGCGGATGATACATGTTGCCAAAGCTCAGATACAGGTTATCGAGCTGATCCTCATCGATCACATAAAGCAAGGTGTATTCCAGTGTTTCCTGCGGTTGAGCGGTGACGTAGAAAAAGTGTCCTTCCTTTGTCCCTGCATACGGTGTCAGATCGAAATAGATCGGGTATTCCCGTTCCACTGATAGGCCATATTCCTGTCTATTCAGCGGTTCGGAATACCATTCCCGGTCATGATAATTTGCTTCTGCCGGTCCCCAGGTCGTCTCCATGGATCCGCCTGTACTGCCACTGTCAGCTTCCGCCTGTCCCGATACCGCACCCGCGTCCACACGCAAGGACTCAGCTCCAGAGTCAGCCTTTGCCGTTTCCGGTGGATCAAGCCATACAAGCTGGGCGTCGCCTGCCCAGATTTCCTGTTCCCGATCAGCCGGGTTGTAGGCACGGATTTTCACCTTCAGAAGCTTCTGACCGATTTCCTGACGCGATGCTTCCTCGTATATAGCTCCATCCTTGCCATATATGGTATCCTCTCTCTCCTGCTGCTCTTCTGTCTTTTCGTAGGTCACGCGTTCATAAGGCCGCAGAGAACCATCCGCATTCAGGAGCGATGCACTAAAATTCTCATACCAGTAAAAGAATTCCGTCGGATACCCGGCAGCAGAATCCAGAACCTCCGCGGATAAAACCGTGTAATCCACTCCTTT
>DKWE01000045.1:4974-71481 GCA_002491565.1 Lachnospiraceae bacterium UBA7160
AACCGTGTAATCCACTCCTTTTTGCTGCTCCAATTCTTGTTGAAGCGAACTACAGGCTTCTGAATCCCAGGTTCCTTCAGATCCCTCAATACAGGATTCTGATTTGGCTTCCAGATAGGAACACATACCCTGTGCAATCTCTTTTTCGAAATTGAATGTATCTCCGATCCCCAGTATAAAATGTCCTGGCACTCCATAGTCCTGATAACTCTGCGCCTGCATCCAAACCTCCTTGGAAGCCTCATCAACCCTCTGCTCCTCTTCCAGCTCCTCATCTGTCGGATACGGCAGAGTTTCTTCCGTTACCGTAAAGGACAATCCTTCGGCAACCTTGATCAGTTCCTCCATGGAAAGATCATTCGTACAGCACAGATTTGCAACAAAGCCTTCCTCCGGGTGGAACAGATTGATAACTTTATCGTAGACGGAAGTGAACCGCTCCGGGTCGTACGATCTCGTAATCACATCGGCCTCTACGCCCCCGATCTTCGTATGCTCGACTGATTTTACATCCGAGAGGGTCAGCAGATCGCTGCTTTCGCCATCGCGGAGCGTATTGGCAGTTACAAGCATGATTGAGATACCGGACGGATCATCATAGGCGCCGGTCCGACTGTAATGATTTGAATCCTCTACTTCCTGCCATCCATCCGGAATATAGCTGCAGGCGTAGTCTACCTTATGCGGAACCAGGTCATAGTCCACCTGAAAGGTGTACGTGAGCAGATCTCCTTCTTCCTGCACTGTTTTCGTGAAATATCCTCCCAGTGCCGCCGCAGTGAGGGAAAGAGCCGCTGCCAGACCGACTGCACAGGCGACAGTTAGTCGCTTTCGTCTGGAAAAATACTGGTTTTTACGCTGTTTTCTCCCTTCCCGCTGCCGGATCGTATCATAAGCGGACTGAATCTTCTGTTCCATCACCGGAGAGCTTCCTACGCTCTGTGAAAGAATCTGTCCTAACATTTTATCTGTCTCATAGCAAAAATCCTGCTGTTTTTTCACGCGCATCTCCTCCCTTCCATTTCCTGCCCTGCTCCTGCGCTGTCTCTGGCCTTGCATTTAGCTCTTCTTCCTCCTGATACTGTCTGGCAAATTGTGCCCTGGCCCGTGCCAACCGTGTACGGACCGTATTTTCATTCAACTCCAGCAAGTCTGCGATCTCCGAAGTTCGGAATCCTTCTGAATAATAAAGTACAAGGATCGTCCGGTATTTTTCATCCATCGACTGCAGGAGCTCCATGAACTCCAGATGTTCCTGCGTGTAATCCCATGCGTGCAGTTCCGGAGCGTCTTCCAGAGAAACCGCCGGGCGATTGGTTTTCAGAAAATCCTTACACTTGTTAATCACAATCCGGATCAGCCATGTGCGGAAATACTCCGGATTTTTCAGGGTATCCAGCTTTTCATAGCAGGTAAGAATCGCATCCTGAACAGCATCCGCTGCGTCTTCCTCATTCGGCAGGTAGGATTTCGCAACTTTAATCATGCTTTCGCGGCACAGCTCCATCAATTCCACAAAAGCATCTGCATCCCCGTACCGGCGGACTTTCTTCACCAGGCCGGCAAGGTTCTTTTGTTTTTTTCTCTGATCCTGCTTCAAGCATACACCTCCTCTCTTATGTTCTGTCTATTAGAAGACACAGCATGCAAAAATGTTTCATCTACCATCGATATTTTCTTTAGCCATCTCTTAAGAAGAAGCCTTTACAAAACCAGGGAGATTATTGTATACTGGCTTCACGTACTCATGTACGGTAGCATTCCTATTCAGCCAAACCTCCTTGCCCGATTTTCCATCGGACTGTGTCAGCCTCGATTGACGATGCCACTGCATCACCTCACTTAGCCGCCTAGCCGATGAAAAATCATGCTGCTGAGTTGGTCAGATAGGAATGAGTCAGTATACTAGAAATCGATTAACGGCCTCTCTGTCCGCCTATACACCATCGATAGCTTGAGCAGGACAGGCTGGTATTCCCATTCAGGAAGTCACTGTCTGGAGAATAATATCTCAAACTGCACTGGCTGAATTGTATTGCTGTTTCGCCCGTGTGTTGAAATGACTGGCGGGGTACAGGGCAGAGAAAAGAAAGGAAGGAACTCAATATTATGACTTTTGCATATCCTGTTATTATACACAAAACTCCGGAAAATACGTATACAGCGGTATTCCCGGATCTCGCAGACTGCAGCGCCTCCGGGGACGATCTGAATGAATGCCTGGAAAATGCATACCATGCCATGTATAACTGGCTCTATGTCGAGCTGACAGAATTTGACGGACATCTTCCGCCTATCTCCCATCCAGAAGATCTCAAACTACAGGACGGTGACTTCGTGCGCAATATCTCTGCCATTATGCGGCTCACCGATGGCTACGATGAATAAACCTTCTCAGCCGCGAATATTCCCCCAGTTGATGCAAATGTTCTAAGGAACTTTAAGCGAAATCTTGCGCAAAATAGTAGAATTGGAAGCAAGCTCATGGATTGCTCTCTGCGTACTTTCATGCTTATTAGTTTATTGCAGCAAACAGCCAGGCGTATACTTGCAACTCCTGCAGGTATCGCCTGGCTGTTTGCTGTTCTTTTTCATTTGCCTGCATCAGCAGGCAGATACGTTGTTATTGTTTACGGCTATTCTGGCTGTCCCGCGAGGCGTGAATAGCAACGATACGTTTACGGAATCATGACACGGATTACTTGATTATTGAATCGCAACGGTATACTCCATCGTATCCAGCCAATTGCCATCTGCGTCATAGAAGGATACGTCGAAGCTTGTCTCTCCCGCTGCAAGAAGGGTCGCGCTCAGGCTGCCAGTCGCTGAAAACTCACTCTGGTCAAAGGAAATCATCGTCTCATCTGCATTCTCAATATAGGCAGATGCTGCGTCAGAGCCATTCATCAAAAGTTCGCCAGATACCGATGCACCTGCTCTCCAGCCCTCTTCCGGCTTCTCCAGATAGAATCCATACGGCATCGTCTCAATCATCCAGGCAAGGCCATCCGTTGCCTCAGAGACTGCGCTTCCATCTGCCAGGGTAAAGGCCCCCTCTGATAGCTCTACGAAGTAGGAAGATTCCTGTGCAAGCGGCTTTGCAAGAGAAATCACTGCTTTATAGCCGCCATCCCAGCCAAGCTCCTCCCGTTCTTCCTCTGTGAGCGGCTCAACCGTTACCTTTTTCCCGTCATTCATAGTAATTGTCTCAATGACTGAGGAATCTGCTGTATTGCACAGAGTCAGCGTGCCATCTCCCGTCGTAACTGCGTCATTCCGGAAGCTGATGGTAAGCTCGGTAACGCCAGCCGGATACGTCTCATAAGCCGTTGCGTCTGAGGTAAGCGGTGCGAAGATGAAATCGCTTAAGGAAAGCGTCTGAACATCCGGTATATCCTCGATGTCAGAACCATCCTCACCGCCATCGCCAAAACCAAGTCCGTCCTCTGCGCTGTCTCCACTTCCGTCGATGTCGGAGCCATCCTCACTGCCATCGCCAAACCCTAGTTCGTTATCTTCCGTGTCCTCACCGGCAAACTCGCCTGTGTCCGGATCCTCATAAGAATCAGAGGTGGTGATATCAAAATCACTGCCGTCGTCGAGGTCCGTCTCTTCCGGCTGCTCGGTCTCTGCTAGCGCCGCATCATCCGTGGCATCAAAAATAACAGCTCCTCCAAGAGCAGAATCATCCGTATTCAGAAGAATACTATCCGGAGAGAGTGTCTCTGGCTCGATATCTCCATCGGTGACATCTTCATCGTCACCGTCTTCGCTAAAGGTGGCTTCCTCTTCGCTAAAAGAATCATCTTCTTCGGAAGAGTCATCCTCCTCGCTAAAGGAAAGATCTTCCCCATCGGAACTGCTGTCTTCCACCGCACCCGCAATTGCCTGGTTCACATTCTGCTCTACACGCTCCAGAGTCTCTTTCATGTCATCATATTCGTAATCCTGCGCCGCGATTTCCTCGAGTAGCTGGCCTAGCAGCTCCCGGTCTTCCTCCGACAGAGAAATATTCTTCTCTTCCGCTACCTGATTGACAATGACGTCAATATCATTTACCGTGACATCCTCACCTTGAATGACCTGCATTTTTGTATCATTGACAATCTCCGTTGCCTGAAGCTGTCCGATTGTATTCGCGATCGTCGTTGTCGTGATCATCTCCTGTGTCGCAATTTCCTTTTTCTCGACGTCAAGCTCCTCTCCTACCGCAGTCTCATATGCCATCAGAATGCCGGTCAGTGCGCCTGTTCCGGACACTTCAAATGGCGCTGCTGCAAGTACATCACAGTTCTGTACACCGGAGGTCGACAGCGTGGAAGCGATCATGTTACTTGTCACCCAGGAAAGATTTGCAGTCTTGACCTGGATGCCTCCGGAGGTCGTCGGACTGACCAGCGCGCAGCTGTAGGTATGCGTGCCAATCTGCTCCAGCGGTACGTAGGAGCCAAGATGATCCCGTTCATCCTGATTCGTAATGGTCAGGGTCTTAATATTCTGTCCTGCTATTCCAAAATACCGGAGAATCGCCTGCTTCTGCTCTTCAGACAGATCCGCCCCAAGCGTAACAACCTTCTCTCCGTCCGCAGCCACCGGCAGAGACGGAACCGCCGCCATCACACAGAGCGCACTCATCACGATGGCAAGTAATTTCTTTTTCTGCATATCAATATCCTCACTTTCCAGGAATCCTTCCTTGTTTTGTCTGTTGCCTCATTATAGCACCCGAATCCCGGACTGGCAAGAAAACAAATATGCGGAATTTATTAAAATTCTTCTAACCTGCGCACGATTCTAGTCAGGAAATCTGACGAGAGATCCTCGATTTTATAGTAATCCGCCCGAAGCTCTTTGGCCAGTTCCGCTGCAAGGCCGAGCCGCAAAAAGCCTTCCTCCGTATCTACGACGATACACCGGATCCCATCCCCCCGGAGCTTTGCAGCCTCACGAAAAGCCTCTTTTAAAGGATTTCCTGTGCCCTGAGCTGCGTTGGCACGGCCATCCGACAAAACCACAAGAATAGGCAGACAGTCCGGATCTTTTTGAAGCTGGCTGCAGAGCACCTGCCGCGCCAGGAAAAGGCCAGCGCTAAGCGGGGTGCGGCCTCCGGTAGGGAGGAGCTCCAGCTTCTTCTTTGCGAGCTCGACGCTTCTCGTGATATCCAGAATAAGCTCAGCGCTCTTCTTTCGAAAAGCAATCATGCCCACCCGGTCCCGCTTCTGGTAAGCATCGTTCAGGAGTGAACAAATCGCTCCCTTCACCGCGCTCATCCTCCGGTTGGCGCCCATGGAACCGCTGGCATCTACCAGAAAAAGGATGGTGTTTCCCACCCTCCTCTCCCTGAGCTTTGTTCGGATATCCTCTTTCTGTACAACCAGAGCCATATTGCTGTGAGTTCTTTGCTTCTGATGAGGAGCTGCTGCACGCATCGTTGCGTCAAAAGCAATATCCCAAAGCTTCCCCTTCGGAAAGTCAGCCCTCACATACCTGCCCATCACGGAGGAGGTATGGACAATACTTCTCCTGCCGCTCCCATTGCGAACAGCAGGAAAAGCCATCTCTCCCGTCCAGTTTTTCACCTCAAATGTCTGACCGATTTTTTGAATTTCTTCCTCCAGTACAGCATCTGGATGTTCACCGCTTTTTTCCGATTCCTTCTCTGGAACTCTCCGGTCAATCTCATCCGAATACGCAGTCCCATCCGGTTTTTCAGCGTCCTCACTGAGTGAGTTCTTTTCCTTCTGTTCCAACTCAGTTTTATTTTCTGGAACGTTATTTTTCTTCTGCGCCGGTTCTGCTTCATTGCCAGAAGAGTTTTTTTGACTCTGTTCCGATTCTTCTTCCTTCCCTGAGGCAGCATCCTCTCCGGAAGATTCTGTTTCCTGGCCTGTCTCTGCCTTTTCAATCTTTCTTGCCCGGTGCGGAAGCGCAAACTGTGCCGCTTGTTTGATATCCTCCAGGTTGACAGTAGTTCTCCCGTCCAGAGCGGCCATAGCTCTTCCTGTCTCAACGATCGTCAGCTCTGCCCTCGCTCCTGCACAGCCCGCTTTTTCACTTAAAAGAGCAGCAAGCTTCATGGCGGCTTCAGTGATCGTCACATGGGTGAGCCGTTCCTTTGCCCGCGCCAATTTCTCCTTAAGAGCCCGTTGCTCCTCCTCAAAGTTCTGTACAAATCCTTCCGGATCCTTTTCGTACTCCAGCTGCCGGCGAATGATCCTCGCCCGCTCTCCGGCATCCCGTATTCCCTCCACTTTCACATAGAGTCCAAAGCGATCCAGAAACTGCGGACGAAGCTTCCCCTCCTCCGGATTCATACTTCCCACCAGATAAAACCGGGAAGTATGGGTGTAAGAGATTCCTTCCCGCTCTACCCGGTTTATCCCAGATGCTGCTGCCTCCAGAAGACTATTGACAATGTAATCACTTAAAAGGTTCACTTCGTCAATGTAGAGGAAATTTTGATCCGCAGCCATTAGGATTCCGGGTTCAAACCTGCATGCACCATCCTGCACCGCAGCCTGGATATCAATGGACCCTACAACCCGGTCTTCCGTCGCATTTAACGGCAGCTCCACCACGGACACGTTCTCAAGAAGCGCCGCCAGAGCCCGGACTACCGTGGATTTGGCTGTTCCCTTCTCACCGGAAAGCAGCACGCCGCCGATCTTTGGGTTTACTACATTCAGGAGAAGTGCCCGTTTCATGTTCTCCTGTCCAAGTACCGCGCAGAAGGGAAATGCCGCTCTTCGTTTCATGGTCTGGCCTCCTGCCATTCTTCCTTCCTCACCAGTTCCTCCACTTTGGAAAAATCAAGGTCTCCCTCCTCAAAGGGAGTTCGCCTCATCCGGTGTGGCAGCACCAGCCTGGCAGCCTCCAGAAGATCCTCTTTTTCTACCTCCGTTCGCCCATAATAAGCTGCGAGGGTCATGGCAGTCTTTACCATCGTGATATCTGAGCGGTGTCCATCCACCTCGAGGAATATTGAAATCTTTGCGGTAAGCGTCAAAAGATTGTCCGTGAGCAATACTCGTGGGAGAAGCGCTTTTGCAGACTGGATCCTCTTTCGAATCTCCTGTTGTGCAGGTTCATAGAGAGCGGCAAAACTTTCCGGATCTTCTTCAAAGCAAAGCCTCCTTCGGATCACTTCGGTGCGAAGTGCTACCTCATGTTCTCCGGTCACATCCACCGCCATACCAAAACGATCCAAAAGCTGCGGGCGAAGATCTCCTTCCTCCGGGTTCATCGTGCCTACCAAGGTAAAACGTGCTGGATGGGAGAAGGAAATTCCCTCCCGCTCAATCGTGTTCACTCCCATAGCAGCAGAATCCAGAAGCACATCCACGACATGATCGTCCAGAAGGTTTATTTCATCCACATAGAGAATATTTCGATTAGCCTGAGCTAAAAGTCCGGGTTCAAATCTTTTTTCTCCAGTCTTTAGAGCAGCCTCAATATCCAGTGTTCCAACTACACGGTCCTCAGTGGCGCTCACCGGAAGATCCACCACTCTCATTTGGCCCTTTACCGTCTCAAGCTGATGCTCCCGCTCAAACCTCTCCCTGCACGCATCGCACCAGCAGGCTTCCTCGTTCGGATCACAGCTGTATGGACAGCCCCGCACTTCTTCCCGCTCATCCATGAGCTCTGCCAAAGCGCGCACGGCCGTGGACTTAGCCGTCCCCTTCTCCCCCCGGATCAGCACACCGTTCAGCTTCGGATTGATGATGTTTAATAACAAAGCCTTCTTCATCTGCTCCTGCCCCACGATGGCAGCGAAGGGATAAGCTTTTGTCTGATTCATAGCCTATGTTCTCCTGTTTTTTCTTTAAAATGTATCAGTTTTTCATGGACAAATGCACACTCCATTGCCAGAAAAGTCTCCATAATCCGAATGTGATCGCAGCACATCCTATACTATGCTTCTGCTCACACACTCTGCAAGCGCTGCGGCGCTGCTAAAACAGCGAGCAGACGGGGTTTCCAAAAGTCCGGTCTCCCGAAGGGAGAATACCGGAATGCGGTTTGCTTCGGCCAGAATTAACAGCTCCAGATTTTCTTGGTTGTAGGGACCAAACTCTGTACCGGAGTCAACAACACAGGCACATTTTTTCAGTGTTTCTCTGGCGAAGAAAAGAACTTTCTCGGAAGCCGGGCCAAAGGCCGGAGCCTCAAAGGTTCGTGCCGCCAGCGTGGAAGCTGCATGATAATCCACACTTCCCTTCTGCAGGATCCCCGTTGCAAAAGGGGTTCCTTTCTTTTGGAGTACCCGGTAACACATCGCTCCCCTGCCTTCTCCGGGTACCACAAAAACAGAAGGTTCTCCCATCGCTCCCATTAGTTCCACACTTCCCAATGTCATGTTGAACATTCCATCGTGGATGTCATAAAGCCCGCTTACCGTCTGGGTGTCCAGAACGTCCTCCGGGGCGCCAAAACAGAGAATTGTGCCATCTTTTACGAGCACCACTTCATCAGCCAGCTTTGCCGCCAGATCCACCTCATGAAGAGATAGTACTACCGAAAGTCCCTGACCCGAGGTCAGATCCCGAAGAATATTCATCAGCTCAATTTTATGGCGAATATCCAGGTAGCTGGTAGGTTCATCCATCACGATCACCTCCGGCTTCTGGCAAAGCGCCCTGGCAAGCAGCACCCTCTGTCGCTGCCCGTCACTCAGCTCGGAAAAATGCCGGTCACAAAGCTCTGCCACATGAACCAGGGCCATAGATTCCTCTACTATCTTTTCGTCTTCCGGGGAAAGCCTTCCAAAATGTCCTGTGTAGGGGTACCGCCCCACAGCAATCACCTCACGGCAGGTCAGAAGCTCCGGATCTACCCGCTCCGTCAGCACCACTGACACATGACGTGCCAATTCCATGCTGCTCATCCGGAAAATATCCCTTCCATCAATGTATGCGCATCCGCCAAGGCTTGTAAGATGCCTGGTGATACTTCGAAGAATTGTAGATTTTCCGGAGCCATTAGGGCCGACGAGACAGAGGATTCCTCCCTTCGGGATTCCGATGTTGATATGCTTGATCAGGGGCTTTTCATGATACCCCACCGTCAGATCTCTGGTTTCAAAGTACATGTTCACTTCCTCCCTTACGCCTGTTCCCTTTTCCGTTTGATCATCAGCCAGATTACCACCGGAGCTCCTAAGACTGAGGTCACAGTGCTGATGGTCAGCTCCACTGGCGCGAAAGCGGTCCGGGCTATCAGATCACTCAGAAGACAGAATACACTTCCTGAAAGAAACGTGGCGGGAATCAAAACCTCCGGGCGTGAGGTTTTAAAAAGCATTCTGGTGATATGCGGCACTGCAATTCCCACGAAGGAGACCGGGCCCGCGAATGCGGTCACGCAGGCGGAGAGGATGCTGGACAAAATCACAAGAATCACCCGGAACCGCTTTACATTGACCCCCATACTTTTCGCGTAATTCTCCCCTAAAAGATAGGCAGACAGTGGTTTTGACAAAGTCAGCACAAGCAGTGAAGTGGGGAGAATGATAAGCGTTGATGCTCCCAGAGTAGCCCAGGTAATACCAGAAAAGCTTCCCATCGACCAGAGGGTAAAGTTTCGCAGCTGATTATTCTCCGCAAATGTGACCATGAAGTTGGTTCCCGCATCACAGATGTATCCGATCATCATGCCGATTACCAGAAGCATGGACAAATTCCGCACCTTTCCAGATACGAGCAGCACCAGTCCCATGGCGGCCAGCGCTCCTACAAAGGCCGCTGCAAAGATCGTATACGGGGAGTAAAGACCTGCAAAAAACGGCGAGGAAACAAGCATGAAGAAGCCGACAAACAGCCTGGAGCCCGAAGAGATTCCCAGGACAAAAGGTCCTGCGATTGGATTTTTGAAAAAGGTCTGAAGGAGGAAGCCCGCAATAGACAGGCCCCCTCCCATTACTGCGGTTCCCAAAAGACGGGGCAGACGAATTTTCCAGAGAATATTTCCCTCCAGAGAACCGTCATTGCCGTTCCCCAGAAGGTGGAACACCTGTACAATACTAAGATGCACAGAGCCGGAATTGACGTTTACATAAAACATGACAGCTAAAAGGCCCAAAAGAACCAGAAAGCCGACGGTATTTCGTGTATGCTGCTTCATACTGCCCTCCACTTACATAAACCTCCTATCACGAAAAGCCAAGCAAAGTCTGTGCTAAAACAGCGGGTGAGCTGCCCTGCACATTTATCACGGAGAGAAACGATCTGCGGATCTCTTTTGCAGAAAACCGCAGATCAAATGGATACCTGTACAAGATCACACCTGATGAATTCCGAAACAAAGTGTGATAATCCATTCAAATGACTGATTTACTCTTCCGGCATTTTGTAGAAGTAATGGAGATTTTCCGCATCCTCAGGATGATAGATAATGGTAGCAATATCCTCAATCATGGTCGCCACATCATCTGCGGACTGCCAGTAGTTTTTCTCGATTCCCCAGACATTACCTTCCTTGATAGCCTTCATATCCGACAGATAGTCACCGTTTGCCAGGATATCCTGTACGGAGGATACACTCGTATCGCTTGTATTGTCGTAAATCAAAATATCCGTCTCAATGGAATCCTTATAGAAATCCTCTACGGTCATCTTGGTATTACCGCCCTTTTCCGGCTCGAGCTCCGCAAACGGGTAGGTGCCGCCCGCCAGCATCAGCATCTTATTAACGTAGTCGCCGCCGTTGCGGACATATACGTTGCCGTCGTAAACATAGGTCTGGATGATTGACGGATGTGACTCTTCCGCCGCCACGCTGTCTGCAACTGCCTGTACCTTCTCCACTTCAGCATCGAAGTAAGCGTTTGCTTCATCCTCCATATCAAGGAGTGCGCCGATCAGCTTTACCCACTCGATTCTGCCTAACGGGTGATTTTCCAGATGCATGCTGTCCGCAATGTAAGGGATGCCAAGCTCGTCAAACTTTGCAAGCACCTCATCGCTCCCGTGGAGAGTGTTGGCAGAGATCACAACAATCTGCGGAGCTGCCGCACTGATAAGCTCATAATCCGGGTCGGAGTTCTTTCCGACAAAGACCGTCGTGCCATCTTCCATCTGCTGCACCACCTGGTCAATATGCCATTTTTCTTTGTCAGTCGTTACCATAGTTACCTTGTCCAAGGCACCAATGGCATGGAACAGGGTTGCATGTGTCGTGGAGAAGCAGCCAAGCTTGGTCAGCGGTGCCTGAAGAATGGTCATATCTTTTGCATCCTCCTCAGATACCGTTACGCCCTCCGGGACCCAGAGAAATTTCTGCTCTCCGCCGTCCGTGATAATCTTACAGCCGTTCGCCAGGTAGTCCACGGAAAAGTTATTTGCGTACTGAAGCTCCATGCTGCTTACGATTTCCATGCCCTCAGAAGCACTTTCCTCAGCCATCACCGGGAACGCAGAAAAACCATTTCCTCCGGAAAGCATCATTGCCGCTGCGAGAATCACTGCTGCCTTTTTCACATTGCTTCTTTTCATTTGTATTCCTTCCTTTCTGAAACTCAGTTTTTGGTTACTTTATATTCACACCGGCCGGTGATGAATAGCTAATAGTAATATTCGTCCTCGAGATTCCCTTCCAGTTCCAGATAAAGATTCCGGATCGCTTCAAGCGTTCTTTCATCCGCTTCCCACATACCTCTCGCCTGGGCTTCCAGAAAACGCGAGGCGAGCTGATAGAGTGCCGCATCGTTGACCTCGCCGATCCAGGTCCTCGTCTCATCATCCAGGAGAAACTTCCCTGCCATCTCATCGTACATCCAGTTTTCCGCTACCTCGGCAGTGGCATCCCAGCCGAAAAACGTATCAAAGGTAGTAGAGAGTTCCTGAGCACCTTTATATCCGTGGCGTTTCAGGCCAGAAAGCCATTTCGGATTCAGAATCCGGCTTCGCATCACCCGGGCAAGCTCTGTCTTTACTGTGGTGGTCTCTGGCCGGGACACGTCCGCAGTAAGCCCTGCCACAGACACGGGCTTTTCCCCGCTGCTTGTCCGAACAGCAGCCATGAGTCCGCCATGGTAGCTGTAGAAATCATCGCAGTCCAGCATGTCGATCTCCACAGAGGATTCGTTTTTAATGGTGACTCCCACGGTGGAAAGCCGGGAAGAAAAGAGCTTTGGCATTGCCTCTCCATGGAAATGCCGGCTGTAACCGTGGGCACTCCAGAGAGTGTATACTTTACTCAGGTCTTCAAAATTTTCCCAGTTCCTGCTGTGAATGGCCTTGTCCACGCCTGCACCATAGGTTCCCGGAGGACAGCCGAACACCCGAAGAGACGCCTGTTCTCCCGCTTCATTCTCAGTCATTCCTTCGGCTACCAGACGGACAAATTCCTCCTCGGTGTGCTTGCGGACATAATTCTGCTTCGGCAGTTCATCAAGGGCAGATACGGAGAGTACTGCCTGCTCTACAAGCTCTACCACGTTGGGAAAGGTATCCCGGAACAGACCGCTGATTCGAAGCACTGCGTCAATCCGGGGGCGTCCCAGTTCCTTAAGGCTTATGGGTTCCACGCCCACCACCCGGTTCGAGTCTCCAAGATAGATGGGCCGAACTCCCATCAGCGCCATTGCCTCAGCGATGTCCTCTCCATGGGTCTTCATACATTCATCGGAGTAAACCACGATTGCCATGCTCTCCGGCCATGCCCCTTCCTTTTCCCGTCGATAAGCTTCGATGGCCTGCCGTGCCAGCGCCTGCCCGATTTCCCAGGCAGAGCGGCTGGGAATGGCCGCTGGATCAATCGCGTAGAAATTACGGCCTGTAGGAAGGATATGGACGTTCCCCCGCGAGGGGCTTCCACCAGGAAGAGGAGGGACAAACTGGCCTTCCAATCCGTGCATCAAAAGCTCCATCTCCTCCGTTGTCCTGCGGAGGGCCGGAGCCGCTGTACGGCATGCAAAATCCAATACCTTCCTCAGTGCAGTGAGATTCCCCGGAAAATGCTCTGGCTCTATACTTTCATTCACCTTACATGGATCATATCCCGCTGCGGCAAGGCGCGCAAAAATCCTGCGGGATACTTCGGTTGCCTGGTCAAGACGCATGTAGCCAGTCGTTCCGTCTGCGTCCTCCGCCTCCGGATATGCCCGAATTCGCTCAGAATCATACCCCTGAGCATCAAGAATGCTGTCTGTAAGCCCTGGCACCGACAGATTCGGAACCCGCAGAAGAGATCTCAGAAGATTATCAAACCGTATTCCCTCTTCTGCTTTTCCAAAGACATGAAGCCCATCGCGCACCATGGACGACTTGATTTTGCTCACCCAGCGATGGAGAAGAGAGATTCCCTTGTCCGGATCCTGCTCCAGAGTTTCACGGCTCATATCAAGATCCTTCACGATCGAAAGCTTTTCCGCCAGATCAAAGATCCGCCCGGCCAGTTCCGAAAGCTGTGCCTTCCTCGCCTGTCTCGCGTGATAATATTCGTCAATGGCTTCATCCAGATCCGTGAGTTCCCCGTAGGTGTCCGACTCATCCATGGAGGGGATCATATGATCTGTCACGCAGGCATAGGATCTTCGTTTTGCCTGGATGCCCTCCCCAAGAATGCTGATATTGTAGATGTAGAGATGGGGAATTCCTCCGATACAGATGTCTCCGAAGCACCCGGAGGAAAGCCCGACCTCTTTACCGGGAAGCCACTCCAGAGTTCCGTGCGTTCCCACGTGAAGGATCGCATCCGCCCGAAAGACTTCATCTATCCAGCGGTAAAAAGCCAGATACGAGTGTGGCGGAGTGTTGTCCGTGCTGTGATAAAGCTCCTCCGCTTTCCCCGGGGCAGACCGGAGGGGCTGAAGACCGATAAAGAGATTTCCATTTCGGATTCCGGGAATCACCAGACGGTCCTCGGACACCATCACCTCCCCAGGCGCCATTCCCCAGCTCTCTTCCATCTGCTTACGGGTCTCCGGATTCAGGCGTCCGAACCATTCCTGATACTGCCCGGCACTCACAAAAGCAGCCGCTCTCCTGGCCACAGCCTCCGGCGAAAGCCACTGATTGTCGTTCGTAACCGCATCCCGGATCTTCTGGATAATCTCCTGGCCATCTTGAAAATCGAACTCTGTGGAAAGCCCCCTCTCCTTCAGTGCCCTTACGACCCCATAGACGCTCTCGGGAGAGTCCAGCGCATGGGCATCCCCGATGGTGTCATTTCTCGGCGGCATATTGTGGAAAATGATGGCAATCCGTTTCTCTGACATTGGCTTTCTGGAGAGTCCTCCCCAGCGCGCAGCGAGCTCTGCCACCCGATTCACCCGGTCCTTCAGGGGGCGGCATACTCTCTTTCCGTCTGGTTCCTGCTCAGTGACGGCAAAGGGTACAGAAATCAGCTGTCCGTCAAATTCCGGCTGATAAACGGTGATTGGCAGAGAGATCAGATCCAGTCCCCGGATATCCCGCCGGTACTCTTCTTCGCTGAAATACGTTGTAAGCCCCTGAATCACCGGAAGCTTCCACGCTTCGAAAAAGCTCTCCGGCGGCCTTCCCGTCTTGAATACTTTTCCGGAAAGAGTGGTGAGAGAAAAGCCATAGGTCAAGACAAGTGCACAGGGGATCGGGGAGCCGTCCGTTCTCCGGTACATCCGTTCCATCCGGTAAAGCATTCCCGTTTTTTTCTTATGATCCGCTGTGAAGGAGTCCGCCAACGCGAAAGGAACACATCCACGCTCTTCAATCGCTGTAATCAGGGCGTTCACATGGGCGAGATTCCCGGTTCTGACATAGTAGTCATGGATCAGGACTCCGATCACCGGACGCGTTTCAGAAAGGATCGACTTCCGGAAGGTATCCTCCTCATCCTCCGTAAGAATCCGCCCTCCGGCATAGATTCCCTGCCCCTTCGGAGGACTTGGCGGCTTTAGCGCAAACCTGCCTCTTCCGAAAAGATTGCACGCGGCAAGAAGAAATTGCTCCATATCCGGCAGACTTCCTGCCCGGAAATATCCATCCAGAAGCTGATAGCCTTCCTGCGTAAGGCCAAGCATAGGCAGCATCTTTGCAAGTTCCTCTGCGATCGTGGAGGTGAAGTATACTGGTTTTTTCTCTGAAAGCTGCTTCCACAGCCTGGTAAAGCATCGAAGAGCCTGGATGGAGCCATGGGCCAGAATTACAGCAAAATCTGCTTTTCCAGCATCACCAAGCAGTTGCAGCTCCTTGACCGGGTCTTCATTTACTTCGCGAACTGCATACATACGGACCACCATAGTATCTGGATACTGTGTGCGAATGCGGTCCGCAGCCTGGGGAATTCCCCAGAGCCAATAGTCATTCATGACTACAAATAAAATATTCAGCATTCTGTTCCCTCGCTTTGTGTTCTCAGTCCTGCTACATTCTTTGCTTCATTACAGTCTTTTCTTCACTCCGATCTGCATCTTATTCCAGCCGGTACATAACAGATATTCGCTGTAGCGCCGAAAATTTATGCAACAAAAAAGGAACCATTCTCCCCGGTTCCTTTTAGGCATACAAAACAACGAAACCAGGCGTTCCAAATTCTATGGTCACACCCAGCCCCTGGCTTGTCAAGTTAACGCTCGCTCCTGAAGTCCGAAGAGTCTCACATCTGACATACAAGCAGGTCTTCTGACTTATGTATCCTCATCTCTGCCAACCTTCCCGGTATTTCCAG
This sequence comes from Lachnospiraceae bacterium UBA7160, assembly GCA_002491565.1. Classification (GTDB taxonomy): domain Bacteria; phylum Bacillota; class Clostridia; order Lachnospirales; family Lachnospiraceae; genus Choladousia. Next base: position 20,623 of record DKWE01000045.1, read on the forward strand.
TGGTATCTTCTGGCAGGACTCCTCAATTACAGTAGCGGCCCTGTACGGGATTCTCACCCGTTTCCCTTTTCACCCGCATGCGAAAAAAGCATACGGACACTTGTATGGATTCATTATTCAATTTCTAAATATCTGCTGCCATTGTACCACTTCTCAATGATTTGTCAATTGTTTTTCGTTACCGTTCACGGCCATCTGTGAATTGTAACGTTTTTCGCCGAACTGTTTTCGCAAAAACATTGAATTTTTTCGCATATGTGATATGATAGATTCAGCCGTTTCGACGGCAGAAAAAGATAAAAATACAAAGAAAAGGGAGTTTGAAGTTATGAAACATTTAAAACATTTTTTCGCTTCACTGATGATACTTCTTTTGTTCGTGTCTTTCGTTACCCCCGCTGTATTAGATAACAGCTTTGTGCTAGTCGCGGAAGCTCACTCCGGCAGAACAGATTCAAACGGCGGACACCATGACAATAAGAATGTCAGCGGGCTTGGCTCCTACCATTATCACTGCGGCGGACATCCTGCACATTTGCATCCGAATGGAAAGTGTCCGTATGCTTCTTCAGGAAGTAGCTCCACGAAAGTGAAACTAAATAAGACATCAGCCACTTTGACAGAAGGAAAAACACTGCAGCTGAAGCTTAATGGCACCTCCTCGAAGGCGAACTGGACCAGTAACCAGAAATCAGTCGCCACGGTTAATTCCAAGGGCCTGGTAACTGCAAAGAAAAAAGGGAGCGCTGTGATTACGGCTCAGGTCGGTTCGAAGAACTATTCCTGCAAACTAACCGTAAAGGCACTTTCTCTAAATAAGACGAAAGTAAGCTTAACTCCCGGACAAAATACGGTTCTAAAGCTTGATACGAGCAAAAAGATCAAATGGAGTTCTTCCAACAAAAAGGTAGCCTCTGTAACCAGCAAAGGGAAAGTAACCGCGAAGCAGGCTGGAAAAGCTACAATCACGGCAAGCGTTGGTAAAAAGAAATACACCTGTGTTGTTACTGTTCAAGAGAATACGTCTGTTTGGAAAGACAAAATTGTGATCAAGACGATGAACTATAATCCTGAGGGCAATGAACTCTGTTTTAAGATTACAAATAATACGAATGAGACTATCACCGTATACAAGGAGCTCCGTGCCTATGATGATCTTGATCAATACAATGGCTCTATGACCTTGCCTTCAGGCAAAACAGTCAAGATCAAACCTCGGCAAACGAAAGAAGTGACGTTTTCAGACGCTTCCCTTAGCGGTGAATTGATCTACTATACGCAGAGATTTGAATTTAAAATGAAAGTGGGGAGCAAAAAAATATCCTGTTATGCAGAATATAGTTACAATAATAAAACCCCTTACAAGTTCACGTTCAAGTAGCCAGTGACTCAAAACATTTGTTTGCTTTTCCGGGTTGGATATGGTATACTGGATAAAACTTACGAATGGAGGTTCATCCATGATGGAAGGAAGACCGCTTTCAAAAAAGCAGGAAGAGATTCTGAATTATATCAAAGCTGAGATTCTGGAGCGCGGATTTCCGCCGGCGGTGCGTGAGATCTGTCAGGCGGTCGGGCTAAAGTCTACCTCTTCGGTACACTCACATCTCGAATCTCTGGAACGAAATGGATACATACGCAGGGATCCGACGAAGCCTCGAGCGATTGAGATTCTTGACGACTCATTTAGTATGATTCGCCGGGAAATGGTAAATGTACCGATCGTCGGGACAGTGGCAGCCGGACAGCCGATTCTGGCGGAACAGAATATCGACGGATATTTCCCGATACCCGCGGAATATATGCCGAATGAACAGTCCTTCATGTTGAAAGTCAAAGGCGAGAGTATGATCAATGCCGGTATTATGAACGGAGACAACGTACTTGTCCGGCAGCAGGCTACGGCGCAGAATGGCGACATTATCGTCGCCCTGATCGATGATTCTGCGACAGTAAAGACCTATTACAAGGAACATGGCTATTGCCGGCTTCAGCCGGAGAACGATACAATGGAGCCGATCATTGTAAAAGAATGCCAGATACTGGGCAAGGTTTTCGGAGTCTTTCGCTTCTTCTGAAGCCTTGTTCCGTTGACGAAGAATTCTTTCGCGGAATAAGTACGCTCATCTGAAACGCTTCTTTCGAACGCGTTTAGGAGACGTATGCCGCATGGAAAGGACATGGAAAAAGAGAAACAGCAATAAAAGAAACACTTTATCAAGTATAAAGAGGGTGTCGCAAAATAGCAGAACGCTACAAGTTTTGGTACATGTCCGCTCGGCCAAGTACCTGAGCTTGCGTTCTAACCGCATTTTGCGACACCCTCTTCTTCCTTTTATCTTGTCTGCTCATTGAGAGCCGACTGGCAATTTAAAATAAGCCTGTCAATTCTCCTCTGTCGGTACTTCTTCCGGCGCCGACACTGGTACAGGTGCCGGAGTCCCGACGCCAAAACGTTTTGGAAGTCCCTCGATCAGCTCCTTCGGCATCGCAATGTGGAAGCCAGCCGGATTCAGAAGATACCCCTTGGACTCCGGAATCATCAGCTTGCTCAGATTCGCAAACGGAATCGCAAGCGCTTTAAACTTGTTCTCACGGTTGAATTTTGCAAGCTCATTGGGATCCGTAAAGAGCGGCTGGAGTACATCCCCATTTTTGTTTTTCAGGATCGGAAGACGATACTGGCGGTTCTTCAGCTTCTCTGCATCACTCTCCGGTCCTTCCAGAAGCTCAATCGGCACGATGTAGCGCGCCTTAACCAGATTGGCAGCGAGCTCCTCTTCCAGATCCTTCAGATTCTTCTCTTCATTCGGAATCGGTCTGGAAGCCTCCTGCATGAAGTATAGCCCGGTCAGCTGCAGCTCTGCATTGATGATCGGCTGCTTTTCCTTCGGCAGCTTTGAGAAGTCCGGACGCCTGACGAGCTCCTCCAGCTCCAGCAGCTCTTTTCCTCCTTCACTGACAAACACCAGCTCATTCACTCCGATCGTAAAGAGCATGGAAAAGAACGGAAGGAACCGGTTATTCGGATATTTGATGCCGCGCAGAAGGATCTTCTTCTCCGTATAGGGCTTTGCAAACTCCTGAAGTTGTGCCTCGGTGTCAAAAATCCAGATCTGGTCATTGTACGTCTCCGGATCGCAGATAACAAACGGCATATTGGTAAATGCGCAGTATGCGACAATCATCTCTTCCTTTTTCTGAATGCTTCTGATTAAAAAACTTTTGTCAATCGCCATGGTTCTCCTCCCACTTCCTTACCTGTATGAAAGCCTGGACCTCCGGAATATCACACGGGACGATGCTCAGACTCTCATCTGGAATGGAATGTCTCTTCAGACACAGTTCCATCCATGTATAAATTATCAATCTAGTATAACGTCCGTCAAATAACTAGACCAGCCACGCAGGGTACTTTTTCGAATGTGCTGACACGTTCCTATGCTTACCGTATCCGGACACGTATCATTACAATTCCTCGATCGTCGTCTCTTTCCCATCACGCCAGATGCGCTCCAGATCATAGAACAGGCGGTTCTCTGTGTCAAACACATGCACAATGATATCGCCGTAATCCAGAAGAATCCAGTTCGCGGTGCGATAGCCCTCAGTCTGTTTCGCCGGATGTCCCGCCTTGAACAATGCTTCCTCCACACTATCTGCCATCGCCTGAACCTGATTATGATTCGTGCCGGAAGCAATCAGAAAGTAGTCGGCAAGTACAGAGACTCCCTCAATATTGATAATCTTTATATCCTGTGCTTTCTTTTCCGCAAGCGCCTCATAAGCCAGCTTTGCAAGCTCCTTTGACTGTTTGTCTGCCATCGCTATGCCTCCTCCTTCTCTTCTATGTCTTGATTGTAGAACTGCTTGTAATAATGATACGCCTCAACCGTCTGGCGGTCAAGGCTGGTTTTTTCCTTTTCCAGATAACGTAACGTATCGCGCAGCGTCACATAAACGGCATAGTCCAGATCATGGAATGCCATATGCCGGATCTGGGGAAGGTTCTCCGCCTTTGACCTCATAGGTTCAATATAGTCAGAAAGAAAGATAATTTTTTCCAGCAGTGTCATGGCCGGTTTTCCGGTTGTATGGCACGCGATTGCGCCAAGGATTTCCTCATCTGTTACGTCATATTTCCGCTTTGCAATGTAGGCTCCAAGGCTTGCATGCAGAAGATACGGCGACTCCTGCTCAATCTGCGAAACCGGGATGCCATACTCATGGCAAAGCTTTAGCTTTTTCTCGTTCGGGATACACTTCGCGCAGTCGTGAAGCAGACCTGCCACCTGTGCTTTCTCCAGATCCGCACCATAGCACATCGCAAGCGATGCAGCCGTATACATCACACCGAGTGTATGGCGGTAACGCTCCTCGTCGATATATTTCTTCAGCTTTTTCTGCATTTTTTCGAGGTTGTAGTTTCCCATTCTTTTTTCCTGTCTATTCCGGCTAAAACCGGAACCCAAAATTCTGCCCTTCTTAACAAACTGTTATGTGCGTCAACAGTAAAGCTGACATGCATCAATATACTGCCATACCGCATCCGGTACATAGTAGCGGATGGAACGGCCATTCTCGCGCAGAGTCCGCAAGGTACTGGAGGCAATCGGAAGTTCCGGCATCTGCAAAAGCACAATTTTAGCATCGTACTGCTCCTTCATCTGCTGCATCTGCTTCTTCAGCTTTGCCTCATCAAATTGATCGCGGACAGCAACAGCAAGCGTACATTTCTGGCAGATCCCAGCCGGATTGTGCCAGGTAGGGAACGTCATCAGAGAATCCGCACCGACCAGAAAAAAGTATTCTGTATCCGGATGGCGGACAGTCAGTGAAGCCAGCGTATCGTCCGTATACGTATATCCATGGCGATACATTTCCTCTGAATCCAGTGAAAAATGAGGGTTCCCGGCAATTGCCAGACGCACCATCGCAAGCCGCGCCTCATCCGAAGCCCCCTCCCGCTGCTGTTTGTGCGGAGGATTGCCGGCCGGCAAAAAAAGTACCTGGTCCAGCTCCAGCTGCTCATAGGCGGATTCCGCCAGAATCAGATGTCCCAGATGGATCGGATCAAAGGTGCCTCCCATCAGACCGATACGGCGCGATTTATGATTCTCCATGCGTTCTTCCTCCCTGCGACTTGTGTACTCCGGCCAAGAAGTCTGACTGATTATAATCTGAGACAGTACACTGCTATGCAACCTGGTACTTTCAGCCGAACAGCGCTGTCTATCCAGCCATCTGTCATATCTTCATCGGCTGGCGCTGCGAACTGTATACAGGCGATCAGCGCCTGTTTATACTTCTTTTTTCCCAGCCTTCGGGAGCTCAATTTTTTTCTTATTATCCTTACCCTCTTTGTACAGGACGATTTTCTTGCCGATAACCTGGACAACCTGCGAATGCGTCCGCTCCGCCGCCATCTGTGCGATTTCATTCGGATCATCCATACAATTCTGCAGCACGCTGATTTTGATCAGCTCACGGGCAGCCAGTGCCTCCGCGATCGCTGCTGTATTTTCCGGTGTGAGACTCGACTTTCCAATCTGGAAAATCGGCTCCATCGTCATAGCAAGGCTCTTCAAATACGCTCTCTGTTTGCTTGTCATATTCACTCCTGCCTGAACTTGCATGTCTGCCTGCGCAGACAGCTTTTCCATGTGAAAATCAGATTGCTTTACACTTGTTTATTTATAATATTCAAAAGACAGCCCGTAGATCCGGATCGTGTCGCCGTCCGTAACGCCAAGCGCCTCCAGCTGATCAAGAATGCCATTTTCCTTCAGAAAATTCTGGAAGAACCGGAATCCTTTTTCTGACTCCAGGTTCGTATAGCCGAGCATTTTCTCGATGCGCGGCCCTTCCACGAGATAGGTATTCGCTTCCTCTTCTGATTTCGTGACTGTGAACGGAAGATTTACCGCTTTCAGATGCAACTCCGGATCATATTCCTGTTCAAAAACTGTCGTCTCTTTTGGAAGGGTGTCAAGCCTCTGCTTCACCGCGTAGAGGAGCTCTTTCACGCCCATGCCGCTGACTGCGGAAATCGGAAAGACCGAAATGCCCTGCGGCTTAAACGCATTGCGCAGCCGCTGCACCGGATCCTCTCCCTCCCCAGGCACGTAGGCATCCATCTTATTGGCAGCGATAATCTGCGGACGCTTTAAAAGCGCTTCATCATAGGAAGCAAGCTCCTGATTGATCTTCTGAATATCTTCAACCGGATCGCGTCCCTCGACAGAAGCAGCGTCTACCAGGTGGATCAGCACCTTCGTCCGCTCAATATGCCGGAGAAACTCCAGGCCAAGCCCTACGCCCTCGGAAGCCCCCTCGATCAGACCGGGAATATCCGCCATCACAAATCCGCCGCCGTCCAGATCAACCACGCCAAGGTTTGGTGACAGCGTTGTAAAATGATAATTTGCAATTTTCGGTGTCGCATTGGTAACACGGGAAAGCAGCGTGGATTTTCCGACATTCGGAAAGCCGATCAGACCGACATCCGCAATCACCTTCAGCTCCAGGCAGACCTCCAGCTCCCGCGCATCCTGTCCCGGCTGCGCATATTTCGGCGCCTGCATCGTGGAGGTCGCGTAGTGCATGTTGCCATTGCCCCCGCGGCCGCCTTTCAGGATCACCTGACGGCTGTTCTCGCCTGACATGTCTGCGATGACCTGTCCGCTCTCTGCTTCCTTTATCACAGTGCCCTCCGGCACCTTCAGTACAATGTCCGCACCATTCGCGCCATGGCACCGCCGCTTCTGCCCTGGCTCCCCGTCCTGCGCGGAGAATTTTCTCCTGTGACGGTAATCGACCAGCGTATTCAGACCTTTGTCTACTTCAAATATCACATCTCCGCCCTTGCCGCCGTCGCCGCCGTCCGGACCGCCGTCCGGGACAAACAGCTCCCTGCGGAAGCTGACGTGTCCGTCGCCGCCTTTGCCGGAGCGGAGGAGAATCCTTGCTCTGTCTGCGAACATACTGTTCCCTCTTTCTGCTTGTGAAAACAGGCTTCAAACCACGTCCTGATTTGAAGCCTGCATTCTTTTATTCTGCGCATCTGTGCGGGTATCCCCCGGCACTTACTCTGCTTCTACCGGAAGAACGGAAACCTGCTTCTTGTCTCTTCCTTTTCTCTCGAATCTAACAACGCCGTCTACCGTAGCGAACAGTGTATCATCACCGCCGCGGCCAACGTTCAGACCCGGATGGATCTTTGTGCCACGCTGTCTGTACAGAATGTTGCCAGCCTTTACAAACTGTCCGTCCGCTCTCTTTGCGCCAAGACGCTTTGACTCAGAATCTCTGCCGTTCTTGGTGGAACCTACTCCCTTTTTGTGAGCGAAGAACTGAAGGTTCATCTTTAACATAGTTACACCTCCCTGAATAATAAGGTAATATAGTCATTCCCATATTCTGTCTCAATATTCTGAATGCCGAATACGAGACTATCCATCAGCAAAGAAGCTTTTGCAGAAAGCGGCTCCGGAAACGTAACCTTTAAGTACCCGCCATCCTCGGCCTGCTCAGCCTGAAACGGATCATCGGTAAACGCCTCGATCGAATTGACTGCGTTGAGTGTAAGTGCTGAAACTGCGGCGCAGACAATATCTGCACCTTCCTCCGCATACTCTGCATGTCCTTCGCTTAGAAATCCTCTGTGCTGATGTCCTGATTTCCACACTGTAAATGTAATCATCCGGGATTAACCATTGATCTTTTCAATCTTTACCTGTGTGTACTGCTGTCTGTGACCGTTTTTCTTGTGGTAACCCGTTTTTCTCTTGTACTTGTAAACGATGACTTTCTTCGCCTTTGCGTTCTTGACTACGGTCGCAACTACGGTTGCACCTGCAACGTCTGCGCCAACCTTCAGTCCGTCATTGCTTACTGCAAGCACCTGATCAAACGTAACAACCTCGCCAGCTTCCACACCAAGCTTCTCTACATTAATGATATCGCCCTCGGCTACTTTGTACTGTTTACCACCTGTTGCAATAATTGCGTACATATGGCACACCTCCTGTTATCATTACTCGCCAAATACGGTAGTCAGTTCTGACATTTATACCTCTTTGTGCGGCATACTTAAGCATAATAGCATATTTGTCGACTCTAGTCAACGGCTTTTTGCCAGAAATTTTCAAGTCTTTGTTATGCTTTCCGCAAGCGGACGCTCCCGCTTCTGGCGGGTAATCTCGACGAGGGACAACCGTGTCATGTCCACAAGCACGGTCCGGATGGGGTCCCGGCAAAGCTCTGCATCCAGAAGAGAAAGCAATGCCTGGTCATGTTCCGGCTGTTCGTGATTGATAAAGTCGATCAGGATGATGCCGCTCAGATTCCGGAGACGGATCTGGCGCGCAGCTTCCCTTGCAGCCTCCTGATTGATACGGAAAAAGGTCTCTTCCCGCCGCTTTCCTGCCGCACACTTACCTGTGTTGACATCGATGACGGTCAAAGCCTCCGTCGGCTGAATCACTAGATAACCGCCGGATTTGAGCCAGACGCGCTCGGACAATGCCTCGCTTAAGTGCCGCTCCAGAGCGTAACATTTCACGAGAGGCAGCATGTGGTCCTCGTAGAAGAACAGCTTTTCCAGATCTTCCGGCTGATTCTGCTCCAGATAGTTTTTCAGCTGATCAAACAGATTGGCATCGTCCGTCTGGATCCGATCCACCTCTGTGCCGCGCAGATCCTGGAGACGCTTTACAAAAGCGCCTGGCTGAGACAGCACACAGCTCCGACCGGTGCGGTACGGCACACGCCGCATCAGATCTTCGTACTGTGCGCGCAGGCGCTCCATATCATGCCACAGCGCTTCTGGTGCGGCATCGCCCGCATTCGTGCGCAGAACCCAGCCGTAGGAGCGTTGCGCGTCAGATTCGACCCTTTGCTCACACACATGTAGGGTATCAGCAGAGGAGCCTTTTTCAAACCTCCCGGCAGCTTTGACCAGTCGTTCGCGTTCTGCCTGCGGCAGCTTTGAGGATGCAGCGATGCGGCGCTCGCCAGTCGTCAGCAGCGCATATTTTCCGAAAAAGGTCAGGTTGGTTGTGACCGCCGGCGCTTTTGTCTTAATGCCCTCACGCAGCACCTGTACCAGCAGCTCGTCTCCCTCCTGAAGTAACGGGGATGTCCCTTTTTTCGTATAGATGGGCTCCTTCAGCTCGGACATAGCCAGATAGCAGACAGTACCAGGAAGGATCTCCACAAATGCAGCGCCAATATTTTTCACAATCCTCTGCACTCTTCCGATATAAATATTCCCAAGCGGCACATTCTTCTCTTCCGGATCACAATGAATCTCAACTGCCCGGGAGCCATTCAGCAGAAAGCTCATGACCTGTCCTTCCATCCGCGTGATCAGCAGTTCTTTTTCCGCCTTCATGCGCATGGAACATCCTCTCCAAGTGCGCCGAGCGCCACCAGTTTCCGCTTTCCGTCCTTTCCGATATCCGCGTACAGCTCTCTGCGGTGGATCTCATAGGCAAACGGCTGAGCCTCAAGGCCCTGTGTGGCAAGATAGGCGTCCATCACGAGCTCCGGCTTCAGATTTGCCTCACTCCCCGCGGCAAGTTTGAAATAGACGGTTCCGGCATTCACATACATTTCATAGAGAAACGGACGGATATCGACCTCCCGTTCTCCTTTTTTCGTCTTCTTGATGACCGGAATGGACTGCTGCGCAAAAAAATGTGAGATATTGGACTGCCAGTCCAGCTTCGGGGCAAAACCCTTGCGGAAACGCAGCTCATAGTCTGCTGCGGCCACCAGCGTCATGGCCTTGCTTCCCTTATCCTCCGGAATCTGCTTCCACTCGGTCACGGTTATCCCCTCTGCGCCCGCCTGGTTCAGACGGCGGATAGCTTCCTCGCTTGACATCGGTGTGCGCACCTCGATGTCCATATATTCACCGTCACTCGTCAGTCCGACACCAAGCGGCTGGGCAAACGACATGATCATATGCGGGCTCATGCCTTCGGTGAATGCGATGTCAATTCCGGCGCGCCGCATCGCTTTCTGGAAATACCGCATTACGTCCAGATGCCCGATGAATTTCATAATTCCATACTTCGAAAATTTGACCCGTACTTTCATTCCGCTTCCCCTCCCTGTGCGGCGCGCTGTTCCATACACACGCCGCTTTTATAGCGCGCAGCGCCACAACCGCTGCATTGCTGGCGGCAGTTCGGCGTCACCTCGGCGCGATGTGCCTTCTGCCACTCCCGCCACAGAAAGTTCTTCGTCACACCGATGTGAATGAAGTCCCAGGGGAAGATCTCATCCTCTGCGCGCTCCCGCAGCGTGTAGAAATCCAGGTCGACTCCCGCTGTCTGGAACGCCTGCAGCCAGCGCTCATAATTCCACTGTTCCGTCCACGCGTCAAACAGAGCACCCTGCCGGTATGCCTCTTTGATCACCGCGCCAATCCGGCGGTCTCCGCGCGCAAATACACCTTCCAGCACCGTCTCATCTGCCTGGTGCCAGTTGTACCGGATGCTTTTCTGGTTCTTCATCGCCTTGATCTCGTGATTGACCGTCTTTGCAAAGCCGAGATAATCGCCGGGCGTGTACATCCGCGCCCACTGAAACGGTGTAAATGGCTTTGGCACAAAAAACGAGGTGCTGACTGTGATCTGGCACCGGCCCTGGCGCTGGTCTTTTGGAACCTCTTCGTAGTATGTGGCAGCAATCTTCTCCGCCAGATGTGCGATGTCCTTCCGGTCCGCTTCCTCCTCAAGCGGAAGCCCCAGCATGAAATAAAGCTTGACCTTGTTCCAGCCGCCGTGGAAGGCTTCTGCTGCACCTTCCAGAATGACCTCCTCTGTCAGTCCTTTATTGATGACATCGCGCATGCGCTGCGAGCCGGCCTCCGGAGCGAAGGTCAGGCTGCTTTTTTTGACATCCTGTACCTTGCTCATGACATCCAGGGAGAAAGCGTCGATCCGAAGTGAGGGCAGACAAATATTGATATTCCGCCCCTGAAACTCATCGATCAGATAGGTGACAATCCCTGCAAGATCCGAGTAATCGCTGGAGCTTAAGGAACTCAGGGAAATTTCTTCATGTCCCGTGTTCTCCAGCATCCGGGAAGCGTGCTGCTTCAAAACCTCCAGACTGCGCTCCCGTGTCGGGCGGTAGAGCATTCCTGCCTGGCAGAAACGGCAGCCACGGATGCAGCCGCGCTGGATTTCCAGTACCACACGGTCCTGTGTCACCTTAATATAGGGAACCACCGGCGCTTCCGGATAGGGCGCGTTCGTCATATCCGACTGCACCTGCTTCTCAATCACAGAGGGAATCCCATCCTCTGTCGGCGTAAAGGAAGCGATGGTCCCGTCCTCGCGATAGGTTGTCTCATAAAACAGGGGTGCGTAAATCCCCGGAATCTGCGCAGCACGGCGCAGGAACTCCCGCCGGGAGACTGCTTCCTTCCTGCAGGTCTTGTAAAGCTCCAGCAGGTCATCGTAGACGGTCTCCCCTTCCCCGATATAGAACAGATCGAAAAATTCCGCGATCGGCTCCGGATTGTATGCACACGGGCCTCCGCCGATCACAATGGGACACCCCCAGTCGCGCTCAGACGCTTCCAATGGGATACCAGACAGATCCAGAATCTGCAGGATATTCGTGTAACACATTTCATACTGGAGCGTAATGCCAAGGAAATCAAAATCACGGATGGGATCCTGCGACTCCAGTGCGAACAGCGGAATGTGGCGCTCTCGCATCACGCGGTCGAGATCGACCCACGGTGAGTAGACACGCTCACACCAGACATCTTCCCTCTGGTTGAACATATCATAGAGAATCTGGATGCCGAGATGCGACATGCCGATCTCGTACACGTCCGGGAAACACATCGCAAAGCGGACAGCGACCTTTTGTGCATCTTTATAGACTGCGTTTACCTCTCCGCCAATGTAGCGGGCAGGCTTTTCGATGCTGAGTAATAATTCATCAGATAGTGCTAGTTTTCGCATTTTAGTACCTCTTGTTCTGCAGCGGTCTCAGGCAGACTGCCTGGCGCTTTCCTGTAAAAGAACTGCGAAGGAACCACAAACGGGTGTAATCGCAGGCTTTTTTCATCATAGTACCTGCATCGGCAGGCAGGTATGTTTACTATAATTCTTTTGCAGAGTTCTGTCAAGAGAACCTTAACGCTTGCTTTTTCACTCAGATATGCTATTCTTATAGCGGCTGGCCTTCACACAGGCAAGCCACAATGCAAACATGTGATACTGCAGAGAAGGAGGATTTTTGAAAATGAAAGTATATATCAGTGTGGATCTGGAGGGCGTGACAGGCTCGACCTCCTGGCAATCGACTAATTTAGGCGATATCGAGCACGCGGCCGTCGCCGCACAGATGAAGGCAGAGGCACTTGCAGCCGCGCAGGGCGCGGTAGAGGCCGGAGCGGACGAGGTGTACATCAAGGACGCCCATGACAGTGGCCGGAATATTGATATCACTGGCTTCCCGAAGGAGTGCCGTTTCATCCGTGACTGGATGTTCAGCCCGGAATCAATGGTCGGCGGACTGACCGCTGACTTTGACGCGCTGCTCTTTGTAGGCTACCACAGCCCGGCAGGCTTCGACGGAAGCCCGCTCGCCCATACGATGAACCGCGGGAATAATTATGTGAAGCTGAATGGCGAGCTCTGTAGTGAATTTCTGATGCATGCGCTGTATGCGGCAGAACTGGGCGTTCCTTCGGTTTTCCTGAGCGGTGATGAGGCACTCTGCGGTCATGTACATACGTATGATCCGAACATCCGTACCGTTGCCGTCAAAAAAGGAATCGGTGCCGCGACCATCAGTATCACGCCGGAGGAAGCGTGCGCGCGCATCCGCGCCGGTGCAAAGGATGCCATCCTGAACCGCGCAGCGTGCCACCTTGCCGTTCCGGAATCGATTACGATGGAAATTAATTTCAAAGAGCACTACCGCGCAAGACAGGCGGGCTTTTATCCGGGAGCCGTACAGACCGGCCCGCACACGGTCGAATTCAGCGGGAAAACCATGCTCGAAGTGATGACGGCACGGATGTTTATATTGTAAACGACTGCTCCATATTCCTTGGATACTCTGATTCCGGTCGGGCTTTCCGTCTTCATGATCCGGTTCTCCGACCTGTTAAAATAAAACTGCAAATTCCTGATTATACTCGAATCAGAGCACAGCAAAGAATCTAAAAGCGGCACACGCTGCGCGATGCCCGCCTAGCTATGTCGCGTCGTGTACCGCTTTCTTTTGATTTTACAGCGCTCTTGGTCCTGCAGTCTGATCCAAGATAAACCAGAATTTCGCCATTTGCGCAAGCGTACGTTTGTGAGCGCCTAAGCAATTGAAGAGGAATCTTATCTCCGCGCCAGCTCCTTTGTGATGTCTTCCCAGGTCACACCCTTTTCCGCCATCAGGACCATGACATGATAGAGGAAGTCGGAAATTTCATACTTCACTTCCTCCGGATCCGGGTTTTTGGCAGCGATGACAATTTCTGTTGCCTCCTCCCCGACTTTTTTCAGAATTTTATCAATGCCCTTGTCGAACAGATAGTTTGTGTAGGATCCCTCCTTCGGATGTACCTTGCGGTCCTGGATCACATCGTAAACCTCCTCGAAGACTTTCAGCGGGTTGGTTTCATCGTACTCTTTTTTCAGAAGCGTGCGGTAGAAGCAGCTTCGGTTTCCGGTGTGGCAGGCCGCTCCAATCTGATGAACCTTTGCGAGCAATGTGTCATTGTCGCAGTCAAGCCGCAGCTCCTTCAGATACTGGAAATGGCCGGAGGTCAGCCCTTTGATCCACAGCTCCTGCCTGCTGCGGCTCCAGTAAGTCATACGGCCGGTACGAATCGTCTGGAAAAACGCTTCCTCATTCATATAAGCGACCATCAGAACCTCTTCGGTCTTGTAGTCCTGTACGACCACCGGTACCAGACCGTCACTGTTTGGAATAAAGATATCCCAGGTGACAGAAACTTCGAAGGTGTTCACTGCAATGCCTGCGTCTTTCAGCCAATGCTTCAGCTCCATGAAATCAAACTCCGCAGCAGTAAACCAGTCTGCACAGACACCGGAGACATTTGGCAGAGAAAGTGCTGCCTGCACCGCCGCCTGCACATCCTCTTTCGCCTGCATTGCAGCACAGCCGGAGAACGGGTCTGTCAGAACCGCCACAAGCTCCGGCAGCTCCTCTTCCGCTGCCGTTTTCACAAAGGCTGTACCTGCAAGGGACACAATTCCACCGAGCAGCGGACCATGGCTTTTCGCTTCTTCCATCTCTGCTTCTGTCTTAACGCACGCAAGAATTTTTTCTCTTCCAAAGCGGGAAGACACTTCATGCGTCAGCTCTATATTTTCTTCCTTTGCATAGTTTAAAAATACCTTGCGGCAGCCGGCGTAGAGCAGCTTTTTCACATCCTCCATGCGCCGTATGTTTCCGCCCCCGTAGATCGGGATATCAACCGCGCGCGCGAGCTCCTTGATCGCGGCAATGGAACGGTCATGCTCTGCATCCTTATCTGACAAGTCAAAAAACAGGATCGCGTCCGCGCCGGAATTTCCGCACCGCACCGCAAGCTCTTTTGCGCTCACTGTGTTTGTCTCTTTACTTGTTATTGGTATAATAATTTCTTTCTGTGTCATAATGTCCTTTCCATAGAACTGCACCGCTATGCGGCATCCATTATCCCGAGCGGCATACACATAAATCTCATCACCAAAGATGATTTTCCTAGATTTCTGTCAATAATACGCGCTCCTGTCCTCTACAGGGTTCCCTTTGTGGACAGAACGCCTGCCACACGCGGATCCAGGCTGACCGCCTCGTCCAGCGCCTTCGCAAATGCCTTGAACATGCCTTCCGCCATATGATGGTGATTGCCGGGATTCAGCATCTGGAAATGCAGATTCATTGCCGCAGAGTAGGAGACGGCATAGAAAAATTCCTTTACCATCTCCGTATCCATCCCCCCGATCCGTTCTGCCGTAAACACTGCGTTCGACTGGTAATAGGGACGCCCGCCCAGATCCACGGCACAGAGCACCAGCACCTCATCCATCGGCAGAATCTGGCTCCCGAACCGCCGGATGCCGCACTTATCACCGACTGCCTCGCGGATGGCCTGCCCCAGCACAATGCCGGTATCTTCGATGGTATGGTGGCAGTCGACCTCCAGATCGCCCGTTACCTCTGCCTCCAGATCAAAAAATCCATGGCGCGCAAACCCATTCAGCATATGGTCAAAAAAGCCAATCCCGGTGTGAATCTGTGCCTGTCCCGTGCCGTCCAGATCCAACCGGATGCGGATCTGCGTCTCCTTTGTGACACGGTTCACTTCAGCGATACGATGTTCCATAGCTGTTATTCCTCCTCAAAACGAACACGGATTGAATTTGCGTGTGCCGTCAGCTTTTCCGCATTCGCAAACGCGATGATATCCGGATGAATCGGTTCCAGCGCCTCTCTGGAATAGTAGACAATACTGGATTTTTTGATAAAGTCATCGACAGAAAGCGCGGAGAAAAACTTTGCGGTCCCATTCGTCGGAAGCACGTGGTTCGGTCCTGCGAAATAATCTCCAAGCGGTTCGCTGCTGTACGGGCCAAGGAAGATTGCGCCTGCGTTACGGATCTTCGTCATGACCTCAAACGGATTCGCCGTGACGATTTCCAGGTGCTCGGACGCGATCTCATTGACCGCATGGATGGCGTCCTCCATCGTATCTGCCAGCAGTACAAAGCCATACTGCTCCAGCGATTTGCGGATAATGTCTGCGCGGGAAAGCGTCTGGAGAAATCCTTCGATCTCCTGCTTCACTGCGTCTGCAAGTGCCTCGCTCGTCGTCACCAGAATCGCGGAGGCCATCTCATCGTGCTCAGCCTGAGACAGCAGGTCCGCTGCCACGTAGCGCGGATTCGCTGTCTCATCCGCCAGTACAAGAATTTCGCTCGGGCCTGCTACAGAATCAATGCTGACATGGCCGTAAACCGCACGCTTGGCAAGCGCCACATAAATATTGCCCGGGCCTGTGATCTTGTCTGCTTTTGGGATGCTTTCGGTACCGTATGCGAGCGCAGCAATCGCCTGTGCCCCGCCTACCTTATAGATCTCGTCTGTACCGGCCTCATGTGCCGCAACAAGTGTGGACGCCGGTATCTTCCCGTCTCTGCCCGGAGGCGTCGTCATGACAATCCGACCGACACCTGCCACCTTCGCCGGAACCACATTCATCAGCACCGAAGACGGATAAACTGCCTTCCCGCCCGGCACATAGACACCGACGGTCTGAAGCGGTGTAATCTTCTGTCCCAGAATGGTGCCATTCTCGGTTGTATCAAACCAGCTGTATTTTTTCTGTTTTTCGTGATAGCTGCGGATATTGACGAGCGACTTCCGGATCACATCCAGAAGCTGAGGTTCTACCTGCTCATACGCCTCCTGAATCTCCTCCTCTGTCACACGGATCGTGGAGGCATCAATGCTCGCCCCGTCAAACTGTGCCGTGTAGGCGAAAAGCGCCTCATCGCCGCGTGCGCGTACTTCCTCGATAATCGACTGCACCCGCTCCTCGTAGCCGCCATACTGATTCGGGCTGCGCTTCAGCAGGTGCTCCAGCAGCTGTTGCCGGGTTTCCTTCGTTAATCTGATTGTCTTCATGATGTTTTCTGCTCCCTTTCCTTTTCCCATACCCATTCTCATCCCACGGTGATTCGTTCGTATCTGCTCAGTACCCTCACAGATACGAGCAAAAATCCATGAAACTCACCTTCGGTGATGGGATTTTTGCTTGTATAAATGCATGAAAACGCCTCGCGGGATAGTCCGCTGAACAGCTACATTTGCTCATTTAGAGCACCAAGCAGCCACGAAATCCGCTCCTGCTCCATCCGCATGCTGACCGGATTCACAACGACACGCGCAGAGAGCGGGCAGACCTCCTCCAGCACAGTCAGGCCATTCTCCCGCAGCGTAGAGCCGGTCTCAACAATATCGACAATGACCTCTGAGAGTCCCACGATCGGAGCCAGCTCAATGGAACCGTTCAGCTTGATAATTTCCACTGTCTGGTTGCGTTGATTGTAAAAATAATCCTTCGCGATGTTCGGATACTTCGTCGCCACGCGGATCTGCTGCTGTCCATTGAGCAGAGCACGCGCCTGCTCCGGTCCGCAGACACACATCCGGCATTTTCCAAAGCCGAGATCCAGCACCTCGTAGATCTTCCGCCCCTCCTCCAGGATCGTGTCCCGGCCTACTACGCCGATATCTGCAGCGCCGTACTCTACATACGTCGGGACATCCGGTCCCTTCGCAAGAAAGAAGCGAAGCTTCCGCTCCTCGTTTACAAATATCAGTTTCCGCGAATCCGGATCCTTCATTTCCTCACAGGTAATCCCAACCTGCTCCAAAAGCTCCAGCGTCTGTTTCGCAAGCCGCCCCTTTGTGAGGGCGAACGTCAGGTATCTCGTTTCATTTTCCATTCCGTTGCTTCCTTATCTGATTTATTCCCGCAGACGGCGAGCCTGCAAAGATGTAAATATCCCATCAGCTACCATGCTTTTAATTTGCTTATATTAGTTCCACGACGAGTGCGCAATGCTCAGCCTGTGCGTAAGCACGGCAGTCCTCGCGCGTCCGGTTCTCATCAACGCGAACCAGCTCGACACAGATGCCGCGTCCGCGCAGCTCCTGCGCCTTTGAGATAGCGTCCGCCAGCTTTTCCTTCGCATAGAAAATCATGCAGCGGGTCTCCGTGTTCTCCTGGATGATTTTCTGGCGTGTCAGGGCATTCTGGAGCTGGTCGATCACCGCAACAAACCCAACTGCCGGAGCGTCCGTGCCGAACTTCGCAAGCAGGCGATCGTAGCGCCCGCCTTTGATGACCGCATCTCCGGTGCCGAACGTATACCCGCGGAACAAAATACCCGTATAGTACTTGTAGCCACTCAGCATGCCCAGATCAAAGGTCACATACTGCTCTACCTGATACTGTTCCAGAATAGCACGGATCTGCTCCAGCCGCGCAACAGCCGCACGCGCTCCCGGATTTTCTGTCATCGTTTCCGCGCGCACAAGTGCATCCTTTGCACCGAACAGACTGGTCAGCGAGTTGAATACTGCCTTCAGGTCCTCATTCACGGCCTGTCCTGCCAGCAGCTTCTCCACACCAAAGGTATTCTTATTCTTAATCAGCTGCTTCAGCTCTGCTATCGTCGCCTCGTCAAACCCTGCCTCCTGCACCAGAGACTGAAAGAAGCCAACATGCCCCAGAATAATCTGAAACTCCTTCAGCCCGGCAGCAAGCAGCATTCGCACAACAACCGCGATCGCCTCCGCATCTGCGTCTGCACTGCCTTCCCCAATCAGCTCCCCGCCGATCTGCGTGGTCTCTTTGGGGCGTCCCTGATAGCTGGATTGATTGATGAACGCATTTCCAAGGTAGGTCAGCCGCACCGGAACCGGACTCCCGAGAAGGTAACGGGAAGCCGCCCGCGCGATGGACGGCGTGAAATCGGGCCGGAGCACCAGCGTATTTCCTTCGCGGTCAAAAAACTTGTATAGCTCTCTCGATGGGATCGTGCCAATTTCCTTTCCAAACACATCAAAATACTCAAAGGTTGGCGTTTCGATATCGCGATACCCGAAAGAGCGGATCACTGCATGCAGCTTGTCCTGCAGGGCAAGCTTTTGCTCGCATTCCCTCCCATAGCTGTCACGCACGCCCTCCGGGGTATGTAAAATTTTCTGCATGATCAATCGTCCTTTCCAGTGATGCACATAAGCATAGCGCTTTCACACATTACAGTGATAATTCGCTACCACATCGAATAACTCTGCAAATTATACGAGTTTTGTTTCTGTTTGTCAATCCCTGGATTCAAGATCCCGCTGCAGCCCGTCCAGATACGGCACAAGCAGGCCATTGTTCGGCTGAAGATAATAGTCCTGGTCCAATTCCAGATAGCGGAAGCTCTTTCGCCCGCCCTGTTCCGCCCGGTTCCAGAATTTCATCATATCCTTGTATGGCAGATAAAACAGCTCATTGCGCATACTGAAAAATAGTACCAGGAATGCAACTCCGCCCTGTTTTTCAAAATTTGTCATAAACCGCACCTGGTGCGGATGGATATTCTGCAGCGCATACGTATCGGATGTGCTCTCCTTCGCGTCAAAGCAGACCGGGATACCCTGCACGGCTCCGATATAGTCTACTGTACTCTTCTCTTCAAAATAAGCCAGCGTGATGTGGCGGTTCTCTTTGTCTATTTTCAGGGGCGTGATCGGTGTCGGAATCTTCTGGATCAGGGCAAGCCCTTTCTCCAGATAGACCTCATTCGTCCGGTTGATTAGCTCCTCCAGGGTCGATCCGCGCAGTCCGCGGGTATTCCAGGTTGCCATGTGTCCTGCCTTTCTAATGAATAAGCTCTATTGTGTCTGCGGGTCTATCGCGCCGCTCTCATTCTGGAACAGATGCCGCTTCCGGAAACAGCTGCAAAAAACAATCCGGCAGCGGCGCGGTGAACTGCCGGTGGGAGAGGTCCGCGAGCGCACCCTCGATTTCCGGAAAATCAAGCCGCCACGCATGAAGCAGCTGACCGTCAATTCCATGTGATTTCTGATAAATACGGTTCAGCGCCGGATCGCCGTACTTGGGATCTCCTAAAATCGGATGTCCAATCGAGGCGAGGTGTGCACGGATCTGATGGCTTCTCCCGGTGAGCAGAAGCACCTCCAGCAGCGTCA
Source organism: Lachnospiraceae bacterium UBA7160 (assembly GCA_002491565.1). Classification (GTDB taxonomy): domain Bacteria; phylum Bacillota; class Clostridia; order Lachnospirales; family Lachnospiraceae; genus Choladousia. Next base: position 40,378 of record DKWE01000045.1, read on the forward strand.
GACCGCCGCTGCTTGCGATGGCACGATATTCTGTCTCGATTGGTTTCGCATCCAGGAGCTCAGGATATGCCCTCCCTTTCTGCGCTTTGACAAACTGTCCCGCACCCGGCTGTTCCTTTGTTCCTCTCACAAGCTGTCCTGCATCCGGCTGCGTTTCCTCATCCGGAAAACATGCCCCGGAAGATGCCATAGGTACTTTGTCAAAGGAAGAGGACGGCAATATTGTGACTTTATTCGTGTTGGGATCCTTGACAAGATATCCCTTCAGCCGACAGCTTCCGGTCATTGTGCCCTTAACAATACAGCAGTAGTATTTGTGTAGGCTGCGGTCGCGCAGCAGCTCGCTCATCTTCTGCAGCCCGGCAAGGCTTTTTCCGGCGGCCAGAATGCCGCTCGTGTTCCGGTCCAGCCGGTTGCAGACAGAGGGGCGGAAGCTTTGCAGCTGCGTTTGTGTGAGGCTCCCGGATGCCAGCAGATACGACGTCAGATACTCGACCGCAGAGATATCCTGCGGCTTTGCACGCTGAGAGAGCATCCCGGCAGGTTTGTTAAAGAGCAGGATATGGCTGTCCTCATATACAATGCGGCCTGCAAAGTGCCGGAGCTTTTCCGCACGGATACCAGAACTCTCTGTAGCTGCTTTTTTCGGCTTCCTGGGCAGCCGCTCACTCTGAAATTTCTGTACAGTCTCTTCTGCCAGAAACAGCGTCACCTCATCGCCCAGCCGGAGCAGTTCATTGCCCTGCATCCGTTTTCCGTTCAGCGTGATATTTTTCTTCCGCATCATTTTGTAGAGAAAGCTTTTGGGTGCCTGATCCAGATATTTTGCGAGCAGCTTGTCTGCCCGCTGACCAGCCTCATTTTCTGATACAAGAATCTGCCTCATCGCAGTCCGCCTCCCAACTTTTTGCTCTGCCGCCGTCCAAGCTCCCAGAATGCGACAGCGCTTGCCGCCGCGACATTCAGAGAATCGACGCCATGGGACATCGGAATGCGGATGGTATAGTCACAGTCTGCGATTGTCTCCGCGGCAAGGCCATCTCCCTCTGTGCCAAGGATAATGGCAAGCTTCTCCTCGGCATGCAGGCGCGGATCGTCAAGATCCACGGTGTCATTGCGCAGCGCCATCGCCGCAGTTGCAAAGCCGTGCGCGGCAAGCAGCGCAAGCCCCTCCGACGGCCACACCAGCTGTTCATCGAAAAAAGCCCACGGCACCTGAAACACCGTTCCCATGCTCACCCGGATCGCACGGCGGTACAGCGGATTGCTGCAGTCACGGGTCAGAAGCACCGCATCCATATTAAGCGCAGCCGCAGAGCGGAAGATCGCGCCGACATTCGTCGGATTCACGACGCGCTCTAACACCGCCACGCGCCGGAATCCAGAGGACAATAGCTGCTCCGCATCCGGCTGCTTTGGCCTGCGCATCGCGACCAGCAGCCCGCGCGTCAGTCCAAAACCGGTTAACTGGGAAAGCACCTCCTGCCGCGCCCGGTAAACCGGGATATCCCCACAGCGGGCAAGGAGCTCCTGCTGTTTCCTAGCTTCCGTATATTCCACCAATGCCGAGACCGGCATGATTCCCGCATCCAGTGCCCGCGCTACAACATTCGGGCTCTCTGCGATAAACAGGCCCTGCCCGGGCTCTGCCCGGTTCAGCAGCTGTACCTCTGTCAGCCGTGCGTAGGTGTCAAGCTCCGGTGAAGAAAAATCAGAAATATCAATATACCGCGGCATATCTGCTGCCTCCTTTCCCTCTACAGACAGATCGCCAGCAGTGTGTGATAAATCACCTCATCCCGGCTCAGGTCCGGATACCTCGAATCCGGTGTGAATGCCAGCCCCTCCCGGTAATGCTCCTGCCTCTTGCAGATATCGCGGACGCGCTGCAGATAATTTTTGAATTCCTTCATGACCTTCACCTGGACATCCGGGTATCCGTTTGCCGCAAGGATCTTCTGGATATGCTTCTCCAGCTTTGCCGGTTCTGTCTTTTGATCCTGCGTGTAGCACACGACATGATCGCCGCATACAACCAGCGCGGCAACCGGAGAAGTATACTCATAAGTTGTAAACGTCAGCTCGTACCCTGCCGTCAGATTTCCTGCCGCCTGCTTTGCCGCCTCAAAGACTTCAGAGGAAACCGGCTTCTGCATCAGAATCATAATCAGGCCGACCAGAGACTTGCAGGCCGGGAGACAGCCGAGAATTGCGACGAATGTGAACAGGTTCAGCCGTGTTTTCGTCTGAAGATAGCCGGTCACATAAATCATCAGTGGGATTACGAACAGGATCAATGTAATCAGAAACCGTTTCTTCTGCTCATACCGGATATAGCCGGGATTGCCTTTTGTCACTTTCTTCATAGGTATACCGCTTCCTTTTTCTAATTAGTTCCACGTCCCCGCCGGTTTTCCACCCGGCCGTGCTTTGCGTTACTGCGTATCATTCCGTCCCTGCTCTGGCCGTGCTTTGCATTGCCGCCTGTCATTCCGCTCCTGCTTTGGCCGTGCTTTGCGTTACCGCCTGTCATTCCGCTCCTGCTTTGGCCGTGCTTTGCGTTACCGCCTGTCATTCCGCTCCCGCTCCGGCTTTGCTGCCGGGAAGAACTTCCGGGAATTTTCCCACCTGCCACCTGTTTTTCCTTCCGCAGCTGCCGCGGGCGGATCAGACAGTCCGGGCCAAAGCCGATCAGATCTGTGCGCCCGGCCAGCTGAAGCGCCTCCTTTACAAGCTCAAAATTTTCCGGGCGGCCATACTGCATCAGCGCACGCTGCATCGCTTTCCGGTGCGGATTTTTCTCGACATAGACGGGCTCCATCGTGCGCGGATCCAGCCCGGTGTAATACATGCACGTCGAGACCGTCGCCGGTGTCGGATAGAAATCCTGCACCTGCTCCGGCATATAGTGAAGCTTGTGCAGGTAACAGGCCAGCTCAACCGCATCCTCCATCGCACAGCCCGGATGGGAAGACATCAGATACGGGACAAGAAACTGGTTCTGATGGCAGGCCTCGTTCATATTCCGGTAGCGCTTTGTAAACTTCTCATACACCTCATGGCGCGGCTTGCCCATCATCGAAAGCACGCGGTCCGAGACATGCTCCGGCGCGACCTTCAGCTGGCCGCTCACATGATACTGTACCAGCTCGCGGAAAAAGGCATCCGAAGGATCCGCCATCAGATAATCAAACCGGATACCAGACCGGATAAATACCTTTTTTACGCGCGGCAGCTTGCGGAGCTTCTGCAGCAGTGCCACATAATCAATGTGATCCACATCCAGATTCGGGCAGGGCGTCGGGAACAGGCACTGCCGGTTTGCACAGACACCTTTCGTAAGCTGTTTCTTGCAGGAGGGATGGCGGAAATTCGCGGTTGGCCCGCCGACATCATGGATGTATCCCTTAAACTCCGGATCCTCTGTCATCTGCTTCGCTTCCTCCAAAATGGAATCATGGCTTCTCGTCTGGACGATTCGTCCCTGGTGCATGGTCAGCGCGCAGAAATTGCAGCCGCCGAAGCAGCCGCGGTTGCTGGTCAGGCTGAATTTCACCTCCGCAATCGCCGGAATGCCGCCAGCCGCTTCATACATAGGATGAAAGGTGCGGCAATACGGAAGCGCATAGATATCATCCATCTCCTGCTGCGAGAGAGGCTTTGCAGGAGGATTCTGCACCACATACACGGTACCATACGGCTCGACCAGCCGGTTCGCCGTGTATGGATCTGTGTTCCGGTACTGTACGGCAAAGCTTTCTGCGTATGCACGCTTGTCTTTGCAGATCTCTTCATAAGACGGCAGCAGCGTGTAGTCATAGACATCCTCCAGGCGCTTCGTCCGGTAGCATGTCCCGTTGATAAAGGTAATATCCCGGATTGTAAGCCCGGAATTCAGAGCATCCGCGATCTCGACAATCGAGTGCTCGCCCATCCCATAGGAAATCAGATCTGCGCCGCAGTCCATCAGCACAGAGCGCCGCACCCGGTCAGACCAGTAGTCATAATGCGCAAGACGGCGCAGACTGGCTTCGATCCCGCCCGCGATGATCGGCACATCCTTGTAGGCCTGCCGGATCAGATTGCAGTAAACCAGAACCGCGTAGTCCGGGCGCCTGCCCATCACCCCGCCTGGAGTATAGGCGTCCGTCTGGCGGCGTTTCTTCGATACTGTATAATGGTTTACCATAGAATCCATATTTCCTGCGGCGACAAGAAAGCCAAGCCTTGGGCGTCCGAACTCCATGACACTCGCAGCGTTTTTCCAGTCAGGCTGCGCCAGAATGCCGACCGTATATCCGCGCGATTCCAGTAACCGGCTGATGATCGCGTGTCCAAAGGACGGATGATCGACGTACGCATCCCCTGTCACATAAACAAAATCCAGCTGTCGGATGCCCCGCGCCTCCATCTCGGCACGGTTCACCGGAAGAAATTTTCCGCTCATAAAAGCTCCTCTTTTCTGGCAGCGCCGCTGCGCACGGATTTCCCGCCCAGAATCTCATACGTACCCGCGAGAATCTCGTCGTAAGTAGTGATATAGTAGTCTGCCAGCGCACGGATTTCCTCTGTCAAGGGCTCCGAAAACGCATCCCGGACGGCACAGACCCGCATCCCTGCATTCTTTCCCGCAAGAATCCCCATCGGCACATCCTCAAAGACAAGGCAGTGGTCCGGCCGGACACCAAGCAGGGAAGCTGCCTGAAGATACACGTCCGGTGCAGGTTTCCCTTTTGCGACCTCACAGGACGTGATGATCTGGTCGATATAGCCGGCGATCCCATTTCCGGCAAGGCAGGCATCGATCAGGTCCCGGGTATTGCTGCTTGCAATGCCGATGCGGATGCCCGTTTCGCGCAGGTAGGCAAGGAACCCTTCTGCCCCCGGCTTCAGGCTTACCTCCTTCGCGTATTTCTCCAGTGCCATGTCACGCCAGACCTTCTTGATCTCTTCAATGGAACACGGGAGCGCAAACCGTTTCTGAAAATATACGGCCGTCTCCGTAAAGCTCATGCCCTCGATATCACGCTCTATATTGGCAGGCGGCTCATAGCCATACCGGCCGAGGTATTCGATATCAATGTCCCGCCACATCCACATGGAGTCCATCAGCGTGCCGTCCAGATCAAATATCACTGCTTTCATTGCGTTCAACATGTACTCTGCAACCTTTCTTCTTCTTCCTTTGTCAAGATGCGCCAGGCGCCGGGCGCAAGGGATGCGTCCAGAGAAAGCCCTGCCATTGCGGTGCGCTTCAGGTACAGCACCTTCTTTCCGCGCGCTTCAAACATCCGTTTTACCTGATGGAATTTCCCCTCACAGATCGTAAGAGAAATCTCAGAAATGTAGTTCTCTCCGGTCTTCGGGCATTCTGGAACTATCCGGCATTCCGCTTGTTCCGGCGGCATCTTCCGCCCCTCTGCCTGCTGAACAGACAAAATCACAAGGTCTGCCGGCAAGGTCAGGTCCCGCTCACCGATGTCTACGCCTCTGGCGAAGGCTTCCACATCCTCCTGTGTCACACACCCGGCAACCCGGGCAAAATAAGTCTTTGGCACATGGTGTTTCGGAGAAAGCATGCGGTGTGCCAGTTCTCCGTCATTCAGGAAAAGCAGCAGCCCTTCCGTATCCAGATCCAGCCTTCCCACCGGGAACAGCTCCCTCTTCCGCGGATGGTCAATGAAATCCATCACCGTCTTCCACCGTCCATCCTCCGTCGCAGTCACGCACCTGGCAGGCTTGTGGAACATCAGACCAAGAAACGGCTGATATGCCAGCGCAGTGCCGTCAAGTGCAATCTCATCCAGTTCCGGATCCACTTTGCATTCCGGCTTTTTACAGGCGGAGCCATTGACCGTCACCCTGCCCTGCTTTAATTGTTTCTTTACCTCGCTGCGGGTACCCTGCCCCATGGAGGCTAAAAATTTATCCAGACGTATCTGTGCCATGATCAAACGATCCTCTCCTTGTTGCCATGCACGAATTGCAGGGCGTGGCAGAATTTGCAGCCGCGCAGCTCTGCTTTACTGCATCCGCCAGCCCGGATAGTACTTATTTTTCAGTGCAGCCCCTGCGCGTTTTCCCCAGCCGAGGCCGAAGCCATCGACACAGACCAGCACCCATCCCGGGCAAAGCACGGCTTCCTCCTCCGGAAGCAGGTCAATCGTCTCACCCTTCAGATACCGGACCACGCGCACATCGCCGCAGGAAAGACGCAGAGAGTTTTGGTAATCCTGCGCGCACAGCACAAGCGCCAACGCCTGGGACGGCTCAAATCTCCCCTTTTTCAGCGTGCCAATCCACAGGCCGGTGCGCAAAAAGCGAAGCCGCGGCGGAAGCAGCACATCCGGAGGAAGCAGAAGACACGTATCCTCCAGCTGCCGGTAACATTTTTCCTTCCACAGTGCTTCCGGGAGCAGTTCCAGAAATACGCGGACTTCTTCCGGAATCGCGTTTCGTTTCCTGTCATTGCTGTCCAGCTTCTGTTTTTTGCGCTCCGGCTTTTTCGGTCTTTCCGCATCGTGCGGCATAGCCCCGTCCAGCGCTGCAGATTCGGAAAGACCTTCTTCTATATGCGGCGGAATGTCGCCTGCCTGTGCCTTCCTCTTGCGAAGAAGCGCCAGAAAATGTCCTTCGCCTCGTACCCGGTGCGGCCAGATCCGGAGTGCTTTTTCGCAGGGCGCCATTCCGTGCGCGAATCCTTCCGGCAGGCATTTCCCGGGGAGCACCGGGTCTTCCAGGGCCAGCTCCGGATACGTTTCAAGCGCCCACGCAAGAACCTGTTCATTTTCCTCCAAAGAAAACGTACAGGTTGAATACAGCAGCAGACCGCCCGGCCGCAGCATCTGAACCGCACAGTCCAGAATCTCCTTCTGCCGCGCCGCATACTGCGGCGGTCCCTGCTCCTGCCAGCTGGCAATCAGTCCCTGATCCTTGCGGAACATCCCCTCGCCGGAGCAAGGCGCATCCACCAGAATCTTGTCAAAGCTGCAGCCAAAGGCATCCAGAAGACGCTGCGGTGTCTCGGCTGTGATACAGCTGTTGGTGCAGCCCCACAATGCCAGATTTTTCACCAAAGCCTTGGCACGGCTCGCGCTCGCGTCATTCGCCACCAGAAACCCGGTGCCCTCAAGCTTTGATGCCAGCTCCGTTGTCTTCCCGCCGGGTGCGGCACACAGATCCAGCACCCGGTCTCCGGGCTCGATCGGCAGAACCTGAGCCGGCAGCATGGCGCTCGGCTCCTGCATATAAAAAAGTCCCGCATAATAGTACGGATGTGTCGTGATCCCAGTGGCCTCCTCCCGGTCATAGTAAAAACCGTTGGAGGTCCAGGGTACCGGTTCCAGGGAAAATGGAGCCATTGCCGCAAATGATGCGGCAGGCAATTTCCCGGTGTTGACGCGCAGACCCGCACAGCATTCCTGTTCATAGCTTGCCAGAAACGCGTCATATTCTGTGCCGAGCTGCTGCCGTATGCGCACAAGGAAGCGCTGAGGTAACTCTGCCATACTCTGCCTGTCTTTCTGCCTGCCCCCGTTTGCACGGGTCAAACGCCTGTGAATTTTGTTTTTTGCCGCAAACTCATCCCAGCAGGTTGAGCTCCATATCCTCGCTGGGAACCGACTGCGCACGGTACCCCTCTGCGATCACATCCAGCTCACTGCTGAACCGCTTGAGCTGCTCAATGTCATTCAGTTCATAGATCCGGTAAAATTCATCCTGAATCTTTTCCACCTCGCGCTGATTTGCAATCCGGTACAGATTCTGGATGTTGTTCAGAATATCCGCAACCACCCGGCTATGCAGCAGGGAGGAATTCTGCGCGTCCATGATTTCGCTGCGCACAGAGGACATCTCATTGTCCAGAGAGATAATCGCGTTCGCCGCATTGGTCAGCTTTTCCCGGATGTGATCCGGGATATTTTTCTTATATTTATACTGCAACGAGTGTTCTATTGTCGACCAGAAATTCATCGCGAGCGTCCGGATCTGGATCTCCACCTTGATCTTCCTGCTTCCTGTGAGTGTCTGTACCTCATACCAGACAATCACATGGTAGCTGCGATAGCCGCTGTCCTTCATATGGTTGATATAGTCGCGCTCGCTGACAATCTCCATATCGGTGCGGTGGCGGATAATATCTACGACCTTCTGGATATCCTCCACGAACTGGCAGATGATCCGGACGCCGGCCAGATCAACAAGCTTCTCCTCTATCTCATCAATGGCGATATTTTTCTTCTGCGCTTTGTCCAGAATGCTCGCCACCGTCTTCACCCGTCCTGTCACTTGCTCAATCGGGGAGTACAATCCCCTGCTGCGGTGCTCATAGATCAGATGTTCAAATTTTACTACGAGTTCCTTCACCGCAAGATCATACGGTGTCAGAATCTCACGCCATAACTGTATTTCCATTCAACTTCCTTCTCCCATCCTGGCAGCTGCCGAAATCTGTTGCAGCTGCGCCAGCCAATTGTTTATATTTTAACATACTTTTCACCCGGATGCAATGGCGGATGAATGGTGTGACACATACCGAAGCACCCAGTAGGGATTTACACTCAGCTCTTCGTTTTCCTGTGTGCGAAGGTAAATTCCCAGATGCAGATGCACGTCAAATTTTCCCCGCGTCCCTTCCTCTCCGTATCCGGTATCGCCCATCCGGCCCAGTTCTTCCCCTGCCAGCACGGTATCCCCGATCCGAAAATCGCGGCTGTAGGAATCCAGGTGCGCATAGTAAAAATATCCGCCGGACGGACTGCGTATGCCGATGCGCCATCCCCCCTTCGGAAGCCAGCCGATCTTCTCGACCACACCATCGGTCATGCTCACGACACGGTAGTAGCCGGGCAGATTCTGAGGGGGCATCAGGTCCGTTCCTTCATGCCCGCGCAGCCCTCCGTAGGTTCGCTCGAACATCCAGGAATTCTCATACTGAATCCCGTCCTCCGGCACCGGAAAACAGACCACATCATTCCAGACTGCTCCAAAGCAGGCAGCAGCGCGCTCATAACCGGTCCGGTTCTGTCTGAGAAAAATCTCCTTCCAGCTAAGCAGCTCCTTCTCTGTCATCCCTCGGGTATCCAAAAAGCGGAATCCGGTGAACGGGAGCAGGACCGCAAGCACTTCTCCCGGCGGAAGCTTCGCCGTGCTGCAGCTCTCCTGCAATGCCGGGAGCATCCGCTCACCTAGCTGCATCCTCCGGAATGCGTCTCCGTCAAAATCAGCCCGGGACAAGCCAAGAGAAGCCGCCGTCTGATACATGCGGCTGGAGATCTGCACACAACATGCAGCAAGAAAAAGAAGAAAGCTCAGGCAGACTGCCACATCCCTTTTCATATAGCCTCACAAACGCCGTTTCCTTCCAGTATATGCCAGCATATGCGCAAATATGTCAGCACCTGTTACGCTTTCACGCCGAAAACATTTCCTCTCGTCCGCATCGCACAGCTCATCGCTCCCAGGAGCAGGTCCTGCAAGTGCTGCCCAAACATATCGATGCGTGATTGAGCGTTCCATCCGGTCTAAGAACTGCGGCCCCATCATAAAGTATTATAACTATCTGTCCGGAGGCATTCGTGTGAAAAAAAACGCAGTTTCCCTGTTCGTGCTTCTTAGCTTTCTTTTCTATCTATTTTTCTTTCCGCAAAATGCGCTGTCCTCTGCGCGGGAGGGGCTGCTTCTCTGGTATCATTCTGTCATCCCGGTGCTGTTTCCATTTCTGCTGCTGTGCAATGTGGCCATCCGCCTGCATCTGACTGACGCACTGTCTGCCTGGCTCTTTCGCCCGCTCCATCTGCTCTTCGGCTGCTCCCGTTCCGGCGCATTCGCAATTTTTACCGGATTTTTGATGGGATTCCCCATGGGCGCGAAAGTTACCTCGGAGCTGGCCCAAAACGGCATGATCTCGCGGGAAGAGGAGCAGTTCCTCTATGGATTTGTAAATAATGCAAGCCCGGCCTTCCTGCTCTCCTATCTGGCCGCCGATCAGCTCGGAAATGCCAGCATCGGTCCTGTTTTTCTGGTGAATATCCTGGGAAGCTCAGCACTGTACGGCATTCTGCGCTCCATCTCCTTCCGCAGAAAAGCGGCGGTGCAGTCCGTTCCGGAATCCTGTGCTGCAGAATCTCACGCAAAGGCTTCCTTTTCCTCTTCCATGCTGGACGAATGTATCAGCGATGCAGCCTTCAGCGCGCTGCGCATCGGCGCGTACCTCATTCTGTTTTCCATCTTAACCGGTGCGGTTCTCCGGCTTCTCCCCGCTTCCAGGACCGATGTTCTGATCCTGGCATCCTCGCTGGAGCTCACCACAGGCATCCGCCTGCTGTGCCAGGCTTCCCTTCCATGGCCTGTAAATTATCTGGCGCTGAGCGCTGTCTGCACCTTCGGCGGTTTTTCCGCGCTTGCACAGACAATCAGTATTGCCCGTCTGGACCGCACACAGAGGAAATATTATATAAAAAGCAGGGTAGCCTGTACCCTGCTTAGCATTGCGGTAGCCTGCGGGACGCTCGCGGCGTGTGCCGCACCTGTCTGAGATACGGGATGTATCATCCTGCTCTTTCGCTGTCCCGATTGCATTTCTTTCCTGTCTGTTCCGGATCCGGCCCGTCTTTCACGTTCTATTCTTCCGCGGAGGTCTCCGGAAGAGCAGTCCCCAGATCCGGCTCCTCCGCAATCTGCGTATAGCTCGACGGCGCCACCTGCGGAGAAAGCTCCTGGCGGTTCTTACTTACTACATCATAGCAAGACTGGATGGAATTGATAAAATTGTTGTACTTCGAACCTGCCGCTTCGATCGTGTGCCCCATGATCTTCTCCAGGTTCTCCAGCATTTCATCCGTATAATGAATCGCGCTCATGCGTATCTCATTCGAATCCTGCGTCGCTTTATCGATGATCTCCTGTGCCTGCTGATTGGTCTGCTCGATCAGCTGATTCGACTGCTGCAATGCAATCTGCATAACCTCACTCTCGCTGACGATCTGCTGCGCCTTTGCATTCGCATCCGCAATAATCGCATCCGCCTTAGACTGTGCATCCTCCAGAATTGCATCCTTATTGCTGATGATCTTCTGATATCTCTTGATTTCATCCGGTGTCTTCATACGAAGCTCCCGCAGCAGCTCTTCGAGCTCCTCCTTGTTCACTACGATCTTAGTGGAAGAAAGCGGCTGAAATTTACAGCTGTCTACAAACTCCTCAATCTCTTCAATAATCTGTTCAATTCTGCTTGCCATGGTCCATTTCTCCTTATTTCTTATTTTACACACTGCCCTCGTCTAAAGATCAATCCCCAAAAACTTGTGCATCCTCCTCGCCTGTTTTCGATTGCACAGGTCAAAAATCCTCAGTGCAGCCCGTTTCCCCCTACTGGATATCTGCTTACTTTATTGCAGATGCCCTTGCAGCCATCTTCGCATGCACCTGCTCTGCGATCTGCGGCAACACAAATCCGGAAATATCGCCTCCGTAGGAAGCCACCTCTTTGACAATGGTAGAACTGATGTACGCGTACTTCAGCTCCGTCGCAAAAAATAAGGTGTCAATTCCCGGCTGGAGACTCCGGTTCGTCTGTGCCATCTGCAGCTCATATTCAAAATCCGTGACCGCCCGCAGCCCACGAACAATAAACGCGGCGCCGCACTGCCGTGCAAACTCTACGGAGAGTCCGTCAAAAGATTCTACACGGACATTAGGAATATGTCTGGTTACATCCTTTAACATATTAACACGTTCTTCCACAGAAAACAACGGTGATTTTGCATTATTCTTCAATACTGCCACGGTCAGCTCCCCGACCAGGGCAGAAGCACGCTCAATAATATCAAGATGTCCTCTTGTCACCGGGTCAAAGCTGCCCGGATAAATCGCGTTTGCCATATGGTATATTCTAACGTTCTGGCGCCAGCGCCGGAACACTCCTTTCTAATTGCCTGTTTGTTCTTCTGACTGTACCGTCTTTTCCCGGCGATGTTTCCTCGCCTCTGCATTTTGCTTTCCTGCAAATGAACCGGCATTCTGCCTGGATCCGCCCGTCCCTGCACTATGCAAGCTGCAGGAATACATGCATATTCGTCTTATATTCCTTTCTGCGCATGACAGAAAAACCTATCTCCTCTGCGTATGAAAAATCAGTACCGAGCTTTGCCTCTATGATCAAAATTGTATCCGCATTCAGAAACGACGGCCGGTGTGCGGACAGATACTCCAGAACCTCCTGCTCCAGTCCCTTTCCATACGGCGGATCCATAAATATGATCTGGAACGGCTTTTCCCCCTCCAGCCTGCGCAATGCCGCCAGCACATCGCAGGAAAACACAACCGCCTGCTGTTCCAGATGGGTAAACGCCAGATTCTCCCGGATGCAGGATACTGCGGCACGATTCCGTTCCACAAAATAAGCCTGCGAGGCTCCTCTGCTGAGCGCTTCAATCCCAATCCCGCCGCTCCCGCTAAACAAATCAAGAAAGCGGATGCCAGGAAGATCATTTTGTAAAATATTAAATAGCGTTTCCTTAATCCGGTCCGTCGTCGGACGCGTATCCAGCCCTTCCACCGTCTTGAGCGGAAGCCTCCGCGCCTTTCCTGCGATTACCCTCATACCGTGTCCATCCTTTTCCCTGTTTTGTTCCGCTGCCTCAATCACGCATGCCGCGGCCTGCTGCACGGCAGTGCCTGCGCAGCTTGATATAATAATCTGTAACAGTTCAACGCTGTTTTACCGATCTATTATAATTTTTTCCGCCCGCACTGTCAATACAGCACAAAATAAATTTCCGATTAAAATGTTTTGTTCCTGTTTTTTCCTGTTTAGTCTGCCGTTTGTTGCGCATACTAGGAGTGCAGCAGAAAAAGCTGCAAATCAAACAGACGATGAAAAAAGAAAAAAACAAAGGAGGCGTTTTACAATGTCAAATCGTTCATCTAACACAGCAGCAGTACCGGAGGCAAAAAGTGCATTAGACCGTTTTAAATTTGAGGTGGCAAGCGAGCTGGGAGTGCCGCTTTCTGACGGCTACAACGGAAACCTGACTTCGAAGCAGAACGGTTCGGTCGGCGGCTATATGGTCAAGAAGATGATTGAGGCACAGGAGCGCCAGATGACCGGCGGTGCAGGCCAGATGACTTCCACGATGGGCATGGGCGGACAGAGCCAGACATCCGGAACGCAGATGTAAGCACAAAAGAAAACAGACAGGCGCGCTGACAACCTGTAAAGGAATGCCGCGAAAAGTCTGAAAGAAGACCGTCATTCGTTGCGGATGGCGGTCTTTTACATATCGGTATATCAGATGGTTCGCGGTTCAGCCCATATCATTGGAACGGATATTCAGTCTCCAGTCGAGGTCTCCCCGTGCCAGACCAAGAATCAGGGACTCCGCTGTCGCGATGTTCGTAGCGATCGGGATGTTGTACTGGTCACAGCACAGAGAAATCGCGTAGATATCCGCAGCATTCGGACTCGTTACGATTGGATTGTAGAAGAAAATAACCATATCCATGCAGTTGCGCTCAATCATATCCATAAACTGCTTGTCTCCCCCGACGCTGCCTGGGAGAAATTTGTAGACCTTCAGGTTCGTCACTTCCTCTATTCTCCGTCCGGTAATCCCTGTCGCATATAAATTGTGTCTGGATAAAATGTATTTGTAAGCAAGACAAAAATTCTCCATTAATGTCTTTTTACTGTTGTGTGCGATAAAACCGATATTCATCTATGCTTACCAACCTTTCCGGCATTTTGTATTTGATAAAATACCAGTTTCTATTATAGCAAAAATTTCCAAAAAATCAAATAGTTTTTTTACTTTTTTATAAATAATGACAGAAACATCGTTGCTGTTCAGGAAACTGCTTCGCGAATCGGCTCCATTGTGACCTGCAGTCCGAGCTTGCGCAGTGTATCTAAATCGACTTTGGTCAGCCGGGAGGAACAGTGTAGCTGGCAGCCGCGCAGCTGTGCGAGCACATCGAGCGCCTGCTGCGCAAGCGGATCCCCGGAGGCACTGATGGAGAGAGCGATCAGGGTCTCATCCGTGTGAAGGCGCGGGTTCCGGCTTCCAAAATACCGGGTCTTCAGCGTCTGGATCGGTTCCAGTGCATGCGGAGAGATCAGCGGGATCTCATGGTCAATTCCGGCAAGCTCCTTAAGCGCGTTTAGCAGCACCGCAGAACATGGTCCGAGCAGGTCCGAGGTCTTTCCTATCACCATCTGGCCATTTGGAAGCTCCAGAGCCGCACAGCTGACCTGCCGTTTCTCGGCTGTGTCGTTTGCAACTGCGGCACAGCGGCGGTAACGCGTTGTGATGCCAAGCTGCTGCATCAGGAATTCGATCTTGAACAGTTCGTCCTCTGTTGCATCCTGGTCCGCGCGGCGGACAAGCGATTCGTAATAGCGGCGGATGATCTCCTGCCGGGATGCCTCACGGCACACATCATCGTCTACGATGCAGTATCCCGCCATGTTGACACCCATATCGGTCGGAGACTTGTAAGGGCTTTTCCCGAAAATCCGGCGGAACATCTCATTGAGCACCGGGAAAATCTCAATGTCCCGGTTGTAATTGACCGTTGAGATGCCATAGGCGCTCAGATGGAAAGAATCGATCATATTGACATCATGCAGGTCTGCGGTCGCCGCCTCATAAGCCATATTGACCGGGTGGTCCAGCGGCAGATTCCAGATCGGGAAGGTCTCAAACTTCGCATAGCCCGCCCGGATCCCCCGCTTATGCTCATGAAACAGCTGTGAGAGACAGGTGGCCATCTTACCGCTGCCCGGCCCGGGCGCAGTCACGACAACCAGTGGACGGGTAGTCTCAATATAATCATTCCGGCCATAGCCCTCGTCGCTGACAATCAGAGGAATATTTTTGGGATAGCCCTCAATCTGGTAATGGCAGTAGACCGGAATTCCCTGGCTTTCCAGCTTAACTTTGAATTGGCGCGCACTGGTCTGGCCCTGATAACGTGTGAGCACAACACTTCCAACATAGAGTCCTTTGCTCCGGTATACGTCAATCAGGCGCAGCACGTCGCAGTCGTAGGTGATCCCCAGATTTGCGTTCACCTTGTTTTTCTCAATATCCTCTGCGCTGATGACGATGACGACCTCCGCCTGGTCTGCAAGCTGCAGCAGCATCTGAAGCTTGCTGGTCGGCTCAAAACCGGGAAGGACACGGGAAGCATGGTAGTCATCAAACAGCTTTCCGCCAAATTCCAGATAAAGCTTATTGTCAAAACGTGAAATCCGTTCGCGGATTTTCTCGGATTGCATATGAAGGTATTTCTGATTGTCAAAGCCTGTTTTCATTGCCGTTTTCTCTCCTGTCTTGGTTGCACGTAATTAGGTCATGCTGATTATACGCTATTTAACGCGGAAAAGCTACCAGAATTCGTCAAAATTTAAAAGAACTAAGCTTCAAGAGGCCGTTTCGGCCGGCCACTCTTTGCTTAGTTCGACTCTATCGTGCAGCTGATATTTCCTGGTCCGGTATCCCCGGATTTCCTTGCATCTGTCCTTGCCTGAAATGGCGCCTGCGGCAAACCGCATCCTACAGGTCGATGCTTCCGGTTACATCCTCATTGATCACGTAGTAAACCTTGTTCTCCTCCGGCTTTACATACAGCGCAAGTGACTTCATATCGCCGGCCTTCTGCTTCAGCTGTGCAGTCCAGATTTCCTTTACCTGCTTTACCAGCTCATCCTTGTCGATCTCCTTGCCAAGATACTGCACGTAGACCTTCTCAGATACAGCCTTCTTCCCAGTTGCACGCTTTGCCGGAGCCTTTTCGACTTCCTTCTTTATCTCTTCTGCCTTCTTCGCAACTGCTTCAACTGCTTTTCCTGCCGCCTTTGCCGTCTCTCCAACAACCTTTGTTGCTGCACTTGCGACACTGCTCTTTGCTACTTCTTTTGCTTCCACAGCTGTCTCCGCCGCTTTTGCAGTACTCTTCTTTGCTGTCTTTGATTCCGTTGTCTTTCTCATAGTTTCATGTCCTCCTCAAACCATCGTGCCGACTGGCACGAGCGCTTTCAACACATACCTTTGAACTTTGTCTCTTGCATCATATAACAAAAAAGTCCGCTTTGCAAGCCAAAAATTCTTCCGGTTCCTGCTGATTTCCCGTGGATTCTGACCAGTAACTACAAAAGACTGCGGAGGATTCTGACTTATTATTGACAAAATTACAGGCTGATTTGTCCGTTTTGCTTACGTACAAGCGCTTCATACCGTTCACTAAGTGCGCGGTGCTGCATGGCTTTCAGCTCCGGATCCGCCGCAAGCAGCGTGCTGACCGCCTCATTTGCCTGTTGAAGTGTATCGGCATCGGTGTAAATATCTGCCAGTGCAAAATCCATCAGTCCGCTCTGGCGCACGCCGAACAGATCTCCGGGGCCGCGCAGCTGGAGGTCGCGATTTGCTATCTCAAAGCCGTCATTCGACTTGCACAGAATGTCCAGGCGGTCCCGGATCTGCTTTCCATCCAGGGTGTGCAGGAAAATGCAGTACGACTGCGCATCGCCCCGTCCGACACGCCCGCGGAGCTGATGGAGCTGCGCAAGGCCAAACCGTTCAGAATTCTCAATCATCATCACCGTTGCATTCGGCACATTGACGCCAACCTCTACGACCGTAGTGGACACCAGCACCTGAATTTCATTGCGCAAAAAGCGCTCCATGATCTCATTTTTTTCCTTCGGCTTCATTTTCCCGTGCAGGTACTCAACCACAAATGCGGGAGGAAGCTCCGTCCGCAGCACTTCCGTATACTCCACCACATTTTCTGCGTCAATCGCTTCACTCTCCTCCACCATTGGACAGATCACATACGCCTGATGTCCGGCCTGGACTTCCTTCTTGATCCATTCATACGCCTTTTTCCGGTAACGCGTATCGACGACACAGTTTTTGATGGGGAGGCGGTTCGCGGGACGCTCATCGATGACCGAGATATCGAGATCTCCGTACAGTATCACCGCCAGAGTCCGCGGAATTGGAGTCGCACTCATGACAATCGTGTGCGGCAGCTCCCCTTTGCCTGAGAGCGCTTCTCTCTGGCGCACGCCGAACCGGTGCTGTTCATCCGTAATGACAAGCGCAAGCTTCTGATACTGCACCGCCTCCTGGATCAGAGCATGCGTGCCGATGACCACGGATGCCTCACCCTCTGCGATTTTACGGTTCGCCTCCCGCTTTTGCTTTGCAGTCATAGAACCGGTCAAAAGCACCGCCCCAAAGGAAAAATTGTTCGCGCGCATCAGCTCTGTGAAGAGGGCATAATGCTGCTGCGCCAGCACCTCAGTCGGGACCATCAGTGCACTCTGATATCCATTCGCTGCCACAAGCACCATCGCCAGGACTGCCACAATCGTCTTCCCTGAGCCGACATCACCCTGGATCAGTCTCGCCATGACTGCAGGCTGCTGCAGCTCCTGCTCGATCGTTTTCCATACACGCAGCTGCGCACCAGTCAGCTGATACGGAAGATGATCGAGCAGCTTCCCGGGTGCCTCACGCGCAGTGATCCGGAACTGGTTCTCTGCCCTCTCCCGCGCCGTTCTCAGTCCGCGCAGCTGAAGCAAAAAAAGGAAAAATTCATCAAATACAAGCCGCTTTCGCGCGATTGCAAGGGATGCCTCGTCCTTCGGGAAATGGATCTGCGTGACGGAAAATAGATACCCTGCTAAGCCGTAGGTGTGCCGGATCTCCTCCGGCAGATAATCCTGGAGCATCTCAGGTCCTGCGAGCGCCTGCCTGACTGCCTTGCCAACCATCTGGCTGGTCATTCCTTTGACCAGAGAATAGACCGGCAACATGGTACCGAGCAGCCCCTCATACTGGGCCGCAGAAAATACCTGAGGCTGATCCAGTATGAGCAGCTGACGTTTCGAGCGGATCCGTCCCCGGAAAATATAATTGCACCCGCTGCGAATGGAATTTTTCAGATAGGGCATATTGAACCACATGACTGCAATGCTGTCTATTCCGTCGCTGATGCGGCCGGAGGTCATCGAAAGGCCGCGCTGGTAGCGCGTCTCCAGAGGCGCATTCAGCCTGCCGCACACAGCCGCCAGCTCCCCCTCCCGCAGCTCACAGATGGGCACCGGGGATTCATAGCGGTCATACGTACGCGGATAGTATCCAATCAGATCCTCCAGCGTCTCGATTCCTGCTTTTTCATAAATCTGCTTCGTTTTTTCTCCAATTCCCTTCAGAGAGTCCAGAGAATCCTGCAATTTCATAGTTCACCTGCTTATTTTGTATCATAGTTCAACTGCAATGTCATTTAATGAACGGCATCCGAACACATTATCCACTCACAGGCCCCTTGGTGTAGCCCCCTACAGGTCCTTCCCCTAAGCACTGTGAGCCGGATGATGCTGGTTAGCGAAAACATATTGGTTCAGCCGGCAATCTCGAGTGTGTACTCCCCGATTAGCCGGCTGATTGTAACGGTTCTACATTATTCTACGCTGAGCATGTAGTAGTAAATCGGCTGTCCTCCGTAATTCAGCTCAACATCGCAGTCCGGATACTGCTCTGTAACCTTCGCACAGAGCGCCTCTGCTTCTTCCTCTCTCATATCCTCGCCGTAGTAAATACTGATCAGCTCGGACTCCTCATCCACCAGTGCGGAAAGCGTATCCATCGCAACTGCATCGATCTCCTTGCCGACTGCGAGAATGGAGTGGTCCCCGATTCCCATAATGTCCCCGGCTTGGATCGTCTTGTCATCCAGATGTGTATCACGTACTGCATAAGTAAGCTGTCCGGTCTTCACATGCGCAATCTCCTCTTCCATCGCCTTTGCATTTTCCTCCGGCGATTTTTCCGGAACATAATTGATCACCGCTGTAATGCCCTGCGGGACCGTCTTGGTCGGGATGACGAGAATCTTCTTCTCCTCTGTCAGATCCCTCGCCTGATTCGCCGCCAGAATGATATTTTTATTGTTCGGGAGGATAAAGATTGTCTCAGCATTCACCTTCTCAATCGCATTCAGCATATCCTCGGTACTCGGGTTCATCGTCTGTCCGCCCTCAATCAGATAATCTACACCAAGATCATGGAAAATATCCGCGATCCCTTCTCCGACGGACACAGAAATAAAGCCGACCGGCTTCCGCTGCTTCAAAAGCTCTGCCTCCTGCTCTTTTTTCTTTTTCTCCGCCTCCAGCCGCTCTGCTTCCTTTTTTTCTGCTTCCTTGAAAAGCTTTTCGCGATGCTCCTCCCGCATGTTGTCGATCTTCATGCTTGTCAGAGAGCCGTAGGTCAATGCGCGCTGGATGGCAAGTCCCGGATCATTCGTGTGCACATGCACCTTGACGATTCCATCATCTGAGACAACTACAATCGAGTCGCCGATGGACTCCAGATAACCTTTAAAGGCAAGTTTGGTCTCTTCTGTATACTCCTTCTCAAGCAAAATGATAAATTCCGTACAGTAGCCATACCGGATTTCCCGGGGTTCCTGTCCGGCCTCCATCTGGCTGTCTGCTTCTGGTACGGACTCTGCTGCCCGCACAGTTTCTTCCCCGTACCCTGTCTCGCGGCCGCAAAATGCGTCGAACGCGCCTTTCAGCACCTGCAGAAGTCCCTGTCCGCCGGAATCTACCACGCCTGCCTCCTTCAGCACAGGAAGCAGCTCCGGAGTCTGATTCAACACTTCCTCGCTCCGCTGGATCACAGTTTCCATCAGCTCCTCGAGTCCGATATCCGGATTCTCTTCGAGCAGCTCCGCTGCCTTCTCCGCTCCGCCGCGAGCCACTGTCAGGATCGTTCCTTCCTTTGGCTTCATGACCGCTTTGTAGGCAGTCTCCACTGCTTTCTGGAGTGCTGCGACCAGCACTGCAGTCGTAATCTCCTGCTCAGTACGGATGACCTTGGTAAAACCACGCAGCAACTGGGAGAGAATGACACCGGAATTGCCGCGCGCGCCGCGCAGGGAGCCGGAAGAAACCGCTTTTGCAAGACTTTCCATTGTGAGAGGCTCCAATGCAGATACCTCTTTTGCAGCAGACATGATCGTCAGGGTCATATTGGTTCCCGTATCACCGTCCGGCACAGGGAATACATTCAGTTCATTTATCCATTCCTTTTTCGCTTCCAGATTTCTTGCTCCTGCAAGGAACATTTTCGCGCACAGGACTGCATCGATTGTATTTATTTTCACGGTTTGTTCCTCCTTAATCAATCACTCGTACGCCTTCAACGTACATATTGATTTTTTCAACCTCCATACCAGTGAACTCTTCAACCCGGTACTTCACGTTGCCGAACAGATTATCCGCAACCGCGGAAATGCTGACTCCATAGGAAACGATGACGTGAAAATCTATGGTAATCCGGTTATCTTCTATCTTCACATTGAGCCCATGCTCTAAGCTGTCTTTTTTCAAAAGGCGGACCAGCCCGTCCTTCATATTGATAATTGCCATCCCAACGATTCCAAAGCACTCAACGGCTACGCTGCCTGCATACGTCGCGATAACGTTCGGATCGATTACGATTGAGCCAAGCTCATTGCTCATACGTCCTTTCATATAACAGAACCTCCATCTCATAAAGGAAACTTATCCTGATATTTCAGCTGCACAGATGCGCACAGCTATTGTTCACAGCCATTTTGGCTGCAAACAATAACACGCTTCGCAATGCACACAAAATGCGTGAAGCACGTATTTTGGCGCTGCTGCCCTCGGGATTTTCGCGCACTCTGCACGAAAACGCCTCGCGGGACAGTGGAGGCGTGACCAGTAACGCGCACAGCTACTCTTCTATTCTACCAGAAAATTACGGAAAAGCAACGAGAGATTAAAAAAAATTATTTTTCGGGAAATTTCTACTTGCAAATGCCCTGCACATCTGATAAAATACTTTTGCTGTGAGTCTACAATATCATACTTGTAGGCTTAATATTTGTCAAGGAGGTGCGATTATGGCTAAGTGTGCTATTTGTGATAAAGCGGTTCATTTCGGAAACAATGTGAGCCATTCCCACAGAAGAAGCAATCGGATTTGGAAATCCAACATCAAGCATGTGAAAGTAAAGGTTGGCGACGGAGCAGCGAAGAAGATGTACGTTTGTACAGCATGCCTCAGATCCGGCAAAGTGGAGAGAGCGTAATCGGATTCCCGAGAGTTCCTATTGTTCATGACAGACAGGCTGTCCGTATTGGATAGCCTGTTTTTTGTTCCGGTCATGGTAAAAGTGCAATTTATGCCAATGCTGCCCCATGTGAGTACCCGGAACACGCTTTTATTCCCGCGAGCAACGAGTCAAGTAGCCATGCATGCAAGGTTATGACGGTGCTGTGTGATACCCCATTGCTTGCAGCGGGGGCTTTGATTCGATGAGTAAAGAAGCTGTCAAACAAAAATCAGCATGTTCAGCAGCAAAACAGATTGTATCCTAACAACAGAAATAAAAGGACGATTACAACACACCAAAATATATCCGCGATGAAAAGGCCGATCAAAATGCCGATGGCGATACAGAAGAACGTATACCCGATCAATTTCCGCATGATTTATTCTGCGCCACAGCCACCGCATGCTCCACCATTCTGGAGCAAAAACTGCCGCCGGACCGCAGACCCCTTTTCCATAGTATATGCAGAAACTGCCGGATGCATGCCGGCTCCTGCCAGATCTTCCCACCGGACGTTACAGCCAAGCCAGTCCCACGTCTATACTCCGTTTTGATCTGCGCGAACCATGTGCCACCGGCGCAAAGCGCCTCGCAAAAGAAGAGGAATCCGCGGGCTCCTGCCCCACTTTTTCCTCTTCTTTTAGCAGGTCATTAAAATGTGATCTCCTCTTCAGAGGCTGCATGAATCGCTTCTTCCACCTCCGGGTCCGGAGACTCCTTTGTCGCAGCCGCACGTCCTGGCACAAACTTATTCACAAAATCCGGTACCATGTCCAGAATCTTGGCAGCCATATCCTGATTCTTGACGCTGACCAGCTTTGTTGTACCGTTTTGAATCACCAGCACCGCATTCGGGGAAATCTTTCCGCCCATGCCGCCGCCACCGCTGTTCTTTTTCTCCTCTGATTTTGCAGATGCCGCAACTCCGAAGGATACGTCAACCAGAGGAAGGATAATCGTATCTCCTACTTTAATCGCATCACCTACTACGGTTTTTGTTGTGATGAAATTTTCCATGCCTTTAAACAAGGATTCTACTGTAGTCTGGAAATTCTCTGCCATCTCTTTCATACTCCTTTCGTTCTTACTCGTTTTATAAATCTTCTCAGTTTCTGATTCCGGAACAAATGCCATGCGGTACGAACCGCGTGTACACTTCGAATATGGCCGGCAAATACCAGCTCCGTTTCGATAAATCTCTCATTAAAGTCTGGCTCAATGGACAACTGCGCTTTCGCCGGAAGCAGCAGATAGAGCAATCCGGTCAGTTCCCCGGTGGAAGCCGGGTCCCCGGTACCAAACTTCAGATAGCCCTGGATACGGCGCGGCACATAGTGGCGCAGCAGAATAAGCAGCTCTTCCCAGCCGTCTCCGAGCAGCTCCCGGACCTCGTACTCTTCCATCAGCGTCAATACCTGCTCCAGCTTGTCCGGAACCGCTCTGGCATTCTGCTGCGCCTTCGTCACCGCAGCCCATAGCTGCTTTCCTTTTTGACTGATCCCCGGCAGAATATCCATCAGACGTTTCCAGATCCTGCAGATCCTTTCTGGAAGCAGGGAAATCTGCTCCGACAAAGCCCGCAGCCGTTCCCGGATGGATCTTTTTGATGTATTCGGTATTCCATCCGGATTTTGTTCTTCCGGGCTGCCCTCCTGCGCAGAGTCCGGACTTTTCTCGTCCGGGCCGTCCTCCCACGCAGAGTCCGGACTTTTCTCACCCAGGCCGCCCTCCTGTGCAGAGTCCGAAACTTTCTCATCCGGGCTGCTCTCCTGCGCGGAGTCTGGATCTTTCCGCATGGAACCGGAAGCATCCGGACCTGGCCTGTCCTTTTTCACCCCGGCTTGTTTCCGGCGCAGCGTCCTCCTGTTCCTGGTTCCTTCCCGCCTTCGTCTCAACCCGCTCAGCTTTTTCAAAAGAGCCAGGTATCTGCCAAGGGGAATTCCAAACAGGAAAATTTCCATACTGCGGCTCCCCGTCCGCACGTCCACCTCCAGACGCGCAGTCAGAAGATGCAGCAGCCAGCCCACACGGAGCCTGGCCGCGCACGCCTGTTCTGTCTTGGTGATCTCTCCCCGGTAACGCACAGGAGAGAATAGTATGGCTGCTGCCACTGCCAGAAGGAGCACCAGCACAGCCAGGAGTAATATCCCTATCCATTTCAGTATGCCCAGAATCACATGCAGCATATGCCTAATTCTCCTCCTGAAATTAAAATTACACGATCTGTCACTATATAGTTATAGGCGGACCTGAAAAGCATTCTGCATGATTGGTCCGCTTATTTCACAAACGTTGTACCGGCAAAGAAACTGCGGATATCTGCGGTCCCGGTCAGGCGGTATACATCGCCGGCAATCTGGCAGACCACCTGCCGCGCTTCCGACATGCCGCCGGCAAGTCCGACAATCAACGTCTCTTTGTTTCGTTCCGCCTGTTTCCGGTAAACAGCCGGTGATAAGATCTCCAGCTGATTATCCGGCCCGGACGGCAGAGCGATCAGATACACCCGGGGAACCGGAACTCCATCCTCGATCCGGCGCATCAGATCATCCTTTCTCTTTTCTGCAGTTTTGCCAAAATATGGATTCCGATACCAATTCATCGTACTTCCCCTTACGATTTCTAAAGAACTTCGTTTCCAGCCCGTGGTTGTGCCTGCAAAGCAGGCATTCGAATCAAGATAGAAAAGCCGAAATCCCGCCGCCAAGCGAAATCCCGGCCTCTCGTGGCTAAAAGTATTTTCGGTTGCCCCAAAGATTATTCTTTTTCAGGTTCAGATATTCCCCGTACGCCTTCTCCAGAATCATCTTCTCATTTGAAAACTTCAGGAGATGATACGCCTCATGAAATTTGTAATACCCTGAGTCTACAAAATACTCCTCCCGCTGTGGTTTGCTGTAGTAGCTGTCGGCCATCATCAGATACCAGTGTACATCCTTCGAAACTGTGTCCTCCGGTACGTTAAACGTGTACTGGCTCTTTCCAATATACTTGATAATGGATGCGCGCACGCCCGTCTCTTCAAGCACCTCTCTGGTCGCAGTCTCCTTAAAATCCTCACCTTCCTCAACGGTCCCTTTCGGCAGAACCCAGCCCTCATACTTGTTCTTGTAGCTCTTATATAGAACAAGTATCTTCCCTCGGAATATCACCACACCGCCACAGCTTGTTGCCTCGATCAATGCAATCCCTCCTGTTCGCGTTGTGAAACTTAATATGCACTGATCCAAGTATAACTCTTTTTTTCACACAGCGCAAGGAAAAAGTACGGTGTTTAGTTTTCTTTTATACTATAGTAGGTCTGAAATACCTGCGCGGCAATCGGCACCGCCGTCTGACTGCCAGTGCCTCCATCCTCTGCGATTACTGCCACCACCAGGTCCGGATCGTACACATTCGAAAAGCCGACAAACCAGGAATGCGTGCCCTCATTGCCGTTCGCGCCGTATTCTGCAGATCCGGTTTTCCCGGCCGCTGTGAAGCCGTACCAGCTAAGTTCTGTCGCTGTTCCGCCCGCTACCGTCTCCTTCATCATCTCCGTCAGAATCCGTGACTCCTCGGTCGTCATTACCCGTTTATATTTTGCAGGAGCCGTCTTCGACACCAGGACACCGTCCACTGCCTCAATGTGATCCACCAGGTAAGGCTTCATCATAATTCCGCCATTCGCGATGGCTGCCGTAAGCAATGCCATATGCAGCGGCGTGACAAGCGTATTGCCCTGTCCGATCGCAGTCGTCATCTCTTCCCCGTAAGAGGAATCCTCATTCAATACAAACTGAGAGGTGCTGTGCTGCAGCGTGGTTGGAAGTGCTTTATTAAACAGTAATTCCTCGCACATAGAATGGAATTCCCTGTCATCCAGGTTCAGTCCGATCTGTGCAAACGCTGCATTGCAGGAATGCGCAAATGCGCCCTCCAGATCCACCTTGCCGTGAACGGTACTATTGTAGCAACGGATCGTGACATCGTTGACTGTGAGCTGCGAGTTGCAGTCGAAACTGAATTTTTTATAATCTATCGGGCGCTGCCGCATGTACGCGAGAGTCGTCAGTATTTTGAAGGTGGAGCCTGGCGGGTACAGGCCCTGCGTCGCGCGGTTGAGCAGTACACTGCTCGAGCTGTCCGTGATCACGCTCTCCCAGATTTCCCCGATTACATTTGGGTCATAATCCGGCTTTGATACCATCGCCAGAATTTTCCCGGTTTTCGGCTCCAGCGCGATCACCGCGCCATTGTAGGACCCAAGTGCCTGGTAAGCGGAATTCTGCAGCGTCGCATTCAGCGTGACGACAACCGTATCCCCCATCGTCTTCCTGTCATTCTGATCCTTCAGCTGAGTAAGCACAGAAGCATGGGAATCCAGAAGATCATTGCTGCAATACGATTCCAGCCCGGACTTTCCATTGGTCGAATACCCAATAACATGAGCAAATATATTGGCGTATGGATAGACTCTGGTCTCTGTTCCGTCCTCATTGGTCTGTGTCTGAGCCAGCACGCTGCCATCCGAAGAAAGAATCGGTCCCCGAATGTATTTATCGAGATTCGCATCGTGCTTCGTATTGTAGCGATTTGAATTCAGATCATCTGCACGGAACGCATTCAGGTAGATCACATACCCGATCATGAGCAGGAACAGTGCAACGAACGTGTATGTCACGATCCCAAGCTCCGTATTCCGTCCTTTTCCCTGTGCTGGCTCCGGTTCCTGTTCAAACCGGATTTCTCGTACCCTTACCGGTACCTTTCGGGATCTTTTTTCCCCGGAACCAGCGCTTCCGGTGTTCTCCTCGCCCTGCTGTGTCTCCATACGGAGTTTCTTCTTCATATCCATAGCTTCCTCCGTCCTCATTCGGGTAGCGTTCATACTCCTCCGGGTATAACGTCCCCGGGCCGTAATCATCTGCATACTCCTCGTCCTGCGGTCCGTATCCATATGCATAACGCCCGCCCTCTGCATCATAATTATCTGCATCATAGCCATCTGCATACGGATCATCGGCTGCGTCATAGCCATCCGCATACGGATCATCGGCTGCGTCATAGCCGCCTGCGTACGGATCATCGGCTGCATCATAGCCGCCTGCATACGGATCATCGGCTGCATCATAGCCATCTGCATAGCGCTGATCCTCCGGATCATACGCATCCGGATACCGGCCATAGGATGCACCGTAGCGGTTCGCATACCGGTCATCCGCCGTAGCGTAGCCGCCTGAATACCGGTCATCCGTCTGCCGATACCCATCTGCATATGCCCCATGTTCCGGCACATAATCTTCTGCGTAAGCAGCCTCCAGCTCCTCCTGCTGCATCCGCTTTTCTGCGTCCTTGCGTTCCTCATCGCGCTGCAGCATGTACAGCCCCTGTACGATGGAGAACATGATCAGGGTACTCAGCATAGAGCTTCCACCGTAGCTGACAAGCGGCAGTGTAACACCGGTCAGCGGGATCAGCTTGATCCCTCCGCCAATGGTCAGAAAAATCTGGACCGCATACGTACTTCCAAGTCCGACTGCGACCAGCCGGTAAAACCGGTTCGACAACTGCATGGAAATATTGACAAACATGATGAAGCAGCTCATACAAACCAGTATCAGACAAATGCCGAAAATTCCTCCAAGCTCCTCGCAGATCGCAGAAAACATCATATCCTGTTCCACAAACGGAATCGCTCCGGGAGAGCCCTCGCACAGTCCGGTACCAAGCCATCCGCCGGCGCTGATGGCAAAAAGTGACTGGCATATCTGGTAGCTTCCTCCCTGATAATCCTGGAATGGATCACGCCACGCCGCAACCCGGACACGGATATGCGAAAACAGAAAATAAGCGCCCACCGACGCACAGGAACCAGAAAGAATCCCGGCCAGCACAAGAAACGGATTCCGTGTCGCGACGAACAGCATGACCAGGTAGGTAATGAAGAATATGACCGCGCTCCCGAGATCCTTCGACACGACCAAAATCAACACATGGACTGCCGCAAGCGCAGTCGCTATCACAATCTTTTTGAATTCCCGCGCGTTCGTCAAAAGCCCTGCGATCGCAAAGACATAGATGATCTTGACAAACTCTGACGGCTGAATAGAAATGCCGCCAATGTCCAGCGAAATTTTTGCCCCGTATGTGACCCGTGCCAAAATCGCAACAAGCGCCAGAAGCCCAATCCCGGCCAGCGTATAGAACCAGTACATTTTCGTGATAAACCGAAGCTTTCGGATAATCAGCGGGATCAAAAGTGCGATGACTGTCGCAAGCACTGTGATTTTAAATTGCTTTACACTCCTGTCATAATTCAGCCGTGTGATCATGATAAACCCGATACAGGTCAGCATGCACATATTGTTGATGAGCAGTCTGGAAGCCAGTGGATACAGTGTCCGGAATAACACCAGTACGACGGTAAAATAGATCACCTGCGCAGAATAGTACAGCAAAAGCATCAGATCTCCGCGCTGCAGATACAGCACCATGAATGCGACAAAATGCAGGGCAAACATCAGCATATTCTGGCGCAGAAACAAATAATCCCGTGCCTCCCCGTCTCTCTTGCGAAAGACTGTGAAACACTGAAACGTGTACAGCGCCATCAGAATAATAATCAGATATTTCGAAACCTGTATGATAAGATTCGTCATAACCTATTCTACTCCTCTTTTGAAATGCCCTCGTGTGATCTCCGGGATGCCGTTCACACTGCCGCTGTGATATCCGGATAGGATACCGGCCAGAACCTGTGCCGTTTCCGCCCCGGACTCCACCGTAAAGGACAGCCGCAGAAAAGCAGGCGACAGTACCTCGATCTCCCTGCGGCATCCGTCAAGCAGCAGCGGAACGGAATTGTAAATTGTATTGCAACAGCCTGCGCAGCGATTCCGCACTGGAAACGTTACCCCTCTCCGGTCTTTCAGATAGCGCACGCCGGGTACACGCGTACAGCCGTCTGTATTTTTCCAGAGACACTGCGCTGACTGCATAAGCGCCTGATATCCATAGAAAACCAGCTCGCTGCCCGCCGTATCCAATGTCCGAAGTTCCCGGAAATTCAGCTCAGCCGGAAGCGTAAAACGGTCAATTCCCTGTGCGCGCAGGAAAGACTGCGCTTTCCGGTTGTACGCATAGAGGGTATCACCGGCGATCCGCAGGCCGCCCGGCGCCGTTTCATGCAGATAGGCAAGCTCATCGATTGTATGAATCAGAAAGCCATCCACAGCCTGCAGCACACCCTGCAGGCGCTGCTGTTCGAGCAGCGCACGGTCTCTGCTTCGAAGCACCGGCGGCAGATTCAGATAACAATCACAGCCCTGCTCATGAATATCCGCAATCCGCTTGGCAAGCCGGGAGATGTCCACCTGATACCGTCCCTGGCAGACCGCAAGCGGATCAAAATAGATCGCGGCAATTCTTCCAATGTCCGCACTGCAAAGAACAGCGCGAAGCTGATCTTCTGTCTGAACGGACACCGTAAATGCCGGTGTTCCTGACTGCTCCTCTTTGGAGCCTGCGCCCTGGGAAAACGTGACAGGTGAAGCGGGTGCTGAAAGCGCCGTCTTCTTTGCGGACGGCAGCTTTGCAGGCATCTCTCTGCGCAGAGGCGACAAAATCGCTTCCTGCAGGGCCTCTGCCCCGCGCCTTCGCAGATCGTTCAGCTCCCGTACCGGCACAAACACCCCGTCCTCCAGGGAAATAGAAAGTGACTCAAAGAGAAATGGAGTCTCTCCAAGCTTTCGAATCTGCTTTTCCACGGCCTCCCGCGTCGCAGCCTGTGTGGATGCGGCCTGAATCGGCTCTTTCGTGGATACTGTCACGCACATATCCCGCATTTCCAGTCTGAGTATAGCAGGAGCCCCACAGGAAATCATTAAGCCTCCCTTAATTTTTTCTTTGAAATCCTGATCCAGATACCGTCTGCGCAGGTCCTCCAGCAGTGCTTCACTCTTCGTCCGGTACAGCATCATGCCAGGACGGAGCTTCTGCGCCGCCTTCGGCAGCGCAACCTTTCCTCCCTCCGGGATATCCTCGCGGAGAGAAAAGGAAACCGGCGCCTCATGCAGCTCCAGCACATCGCCCTTCTGCAGCGGTTCCAATGCTTTGCCCTGCAGCGTCTTGTTTTTGCCGGATACAACCCGGACTGCCTCTGTGCCAAAATGATTCGGACGGTCCATAGACATCATCTCCGGGCCATTTGCACGATGGTAATACCCGTCTGTGAACCCGCCTCTGTTGTACAGATCCAGAAGGATGCGATGATCTCTGTCACTGACAGACCAGTTTTTCAGCTTTGCCTCCTGCCGTTCTGTCTGCCCCTCACAGCAGCGGTCCAGATAACGGCGGTAAATTTCGACCACGCCTGCTGTATACTCCGGACGTTTCATACGCCCTTCAATTTTCAGAGAAGAAATACCGGCATCAACCAGCTCAGGCAGTAACTCCAGTGTACACAGATCTTTCATACTCAGCAGACAGGACGTCCCACCGCCTGCGGTGCCATCCTCCCCGAAAAGCTGATACGGCAGGCGACAGGGCTGTGCGCACCGTCCGCGGTTCCCGCTGCGGCCGCCTATCATGCTGCTGAGCAGACACTGTCCGGAATACGAATAGCACAGCGCACCATGGACAAACGTCTCGACCTCAATTCCGGTCTCATCGATAATCCGGCGAATCTCGTCAAGCGACAATTCCCTTGCCGTCACAACCCGCGTAATCCCGATCCTCTGCAGCAGTCGCGCCCCATCCGGCCCTGTCACCGTCATCTGGGTGCTCGCATGGACAGGAAGAGCCGGAAACTGTTCGCGGATCTGTGCTGCGACACCGAAGTCCTGCACAATTACACCGTCAAGTCCTGCACAATAATACGGGAGCAGATAAGGATACAAAAGCCCGGATAGCTCTTCTTCTTTTTGAAGTGTGTTGACTGTCAGATACAGCTTTCTCCCATGCAGATGACAGTAATCCAGCCCCCGGAGCAGTTCTGTTTCCTCCGGATTCTCTGCATAAGCGCGAGCGCCGAACCGCGTTCCACCGATGTAGACTGCGTCCGCCCCCGCTTGAACTGCTGCGCGCAGACTGTCTATAGAGCCGGCAGGTGCTAATAACTCTATCATAATCTCATATCCTCCTAAGATGTATATGTTTGCCGCACCCGGAACGGCTGCAACGTGCAGGCTTATTCTGGTGAAGGTAGTGGATCCCGAAACGGCCGTAACGAAAAATGCTGCAAGCATCTCCATAAGCTTTCTTCCTCACACGAAAGTATGCAGACAATTGCAGCCTTGCGCCCTCGACTCCTGTACTCAGTTCCCGTCCTGCGCGAGCTGGGCTTTCAGCCGGATCAGTTCCTCCCGCAGTCCTTCATTTTCTTTCTTCAGCGTATCACATTCTTTCTGCAGGTTTTCTGTCTGAATCTGCTCTGTAATAATCTGGTGTTTGAACTCATACAGCTCCTGGTCCTTCTCTGAAAGATCTCCTTCCAGCTCCTCGACCTTCTTCTTCATTTTAAAATAGTCGTCCGCAATATTCAAATCCAGTAAAATTGCACGCATCTCAGGAGAAAGCCTGTGATACCCGTCCAGATTCTGGAATTCTGACAATTTTGTATTGAGGTATCCGGCTACTTTTTGCAGATATTCCTCGCTCTCGTAACCGCTCAGTGTATAGATTTTTCCTGCAAGAATTACCTGTATCTTATTCTTGGATGACATAAGTGCCCGTTCCTTTCCCTTTTCCTCGAAATCATGGCCATTCAGAAGCAAGCCTCTCAAAACAGTAAGCTTTCTTCCATTATAAACAATTTTGCAGGAATTACAACTGTTTTTCTTACAGGATTGTCCGGGAATCAGCGTTATCATTACTGTTCACGGTCATTCTGGCCGCGAACAATAACACGCTTCGCGATGCACACAAAATGCGTTTTTAACGCATTTTGGCGCTGCTGCCCTCGGG